>NZ_CATZLL010000019.1:0-123977 GCF_958415495.1 Ralstonia flaminis
GCTGGAGCTTGACGGGCGGTGGGGCTGGTGTGGGCGGCGTGGATGAGGGTGCGGGCATCGGTTACGCAAATCGCAGAACGACAATTTGCGCACGATCGGCGAGTTACCGTTGAATTGCTATCGGCGAAATCTGATTTTTCTGCTTCGTCGAGATTGGCGTTCACTTTTCTTGTCGCTGTGCCTCACGCGGGCCTTCTTGCTCTGGATGCAGACCGATGCGCATGCATCATCGAGCCAAGCCGACGCGGCTGCGGTCTCAGATCAATTCGGTCACGCTTGCGCAACCGCCCGCCTTTCGCGCAGTCTTTATCGCCGCAATCGGGGCGCTCATTGCGCTCGCGCTGGAAGGCGTGTCACCTAATCCGCATCAATGGGACGTAGGTGTCGGAATCGCGTTAGTCGGTTGCCTATAACAACGGCGTGAACACGCGTTTCCCCGACACGGGGCAGGGATTTCGGAATGCGTGACGATGCGTTCTCATCAATCGACGACGAACAGCTTCGCGCCCGCCTTCGTATAGGACTGATGTGCCTCGGCATCATCCCCCACCTGGTAGCTCATACCGGGCGTGAGCGTGAACTTGCGGCCGTCTTCCAGCGTGGTTTCCAGTTCGCCGTCCAGGCAGAACAGGATGTGACCTTTTTTGCACCAGTGGTCGGCCAAGTAACCGGGTGTGTACTCGACCATGCGCACGCGGATGCGGTTGGGCTCGTCACCAAAGTAGCGCGTGCGCCAGAGGGCCATGCCGGTCTCGCCGGTATGTTCGGTGGGCTCCACGGCAGACCAGTCGGTCGTGCCGAAAGCGAAGGGGGCCATCTTCATCGTGAGGTCCTGTGGGTTTGTCGATCCACGATGGTAGCAGTGGCGCGGGCGCCGCATTGTGTGTGCGTTAAAGGGCGCTTGTTGGTATGCGCCGACGGCATTGCATGCCGGTCAATAATCCCGTCGACGTGGGGCAATTCCAATGCCTGTGCGGTATCGCTGTCGGTCATCAGCCGAGATGGCGCAATGTATGCAAATTTTGCATGTTGCTATGCAACATCGACATAACAATCGCCATCTGCTTGTCTAATATCCTCGCTTTTTACAAAGCGTGACGAACTTGGGCCGCCCTTGGTCCACACAAGATCCGCTGGCCCGTGACCGCCCTCCGGCCCCGGGGAATTCCTGGAGAAAGTCTTGAACACCAAACGTCTGACCTCCCACATCGGCATTGCCATGGTGCTGGGCATTGCCGTCGGCTGGGGCTGCCACGAATACGCCAAGGACGCCGCGGCGGCCAAGGACATCGCTTCGTACTTCAGCATCATCACCGACATCTTCCTGCGCATGATCAAGATGATCATCGCGCCGCTGGTGTTCTCGACCCTGGTGACGGGGCTGGCGAGCATGAGCGGTGGTCGCTCGGTCGGCCGCGTCGGCCTGCGCGCGATGATCTGGTTCGTGTGCGCGTCGGCCACGTCGCTTGCGCTGGGCATGCTGCTGGTCAACTTCTTCCAGCCGGGCGTGCACATGAACCTGGCGCTGCCTGACGTATCGGCTACGTCGGGCCTGAAGACGGGCGACTTCACGCTCAAGGCCTTCATCACGCACGTGTTCCCGCGCAGCATCGTTGAGGCGATGGCCAACAACGAGATCCTGCAGATCCTGGTGTTCTCGCTGTTCTTCGGCGCCGCGCTGTCGACCATGAAGAACCCGATGGAGTCCGTGATCGGCCGTGGCCTGGAAGAGCTGACCAAGCTGATGTTCCGCATTACCGACTACGTGATGCGCTTTGCACCGCTGGGCGTGTTTGCTGCCATGGCCGCTGCGATCACGGTGGAGGGCGTGGGCGTGCTGTGGACCTACGGCAAGCTGATCGGCGAGTTCTACCTGGGCCTGGCGCTGCTGTGGGCCATCCTGTTCTTCGTTGGCTACCTGCTGCTGGGTCGCTCGCTGGGCCGCCTGCTGGGGCTGATTCGCGAACCGACCATGCTGGCGTTTGCGACCGCGAGCAGCGAATCGGCGTATCCGAAGACGATGGAAGCGCTGGAGAAGTTTGGCGTGCCCAAGCGTGTTGCCAGCTTCGTGCTGCCGCTGGGTTACTCGTTCAACCTCGATGGCTCGATGATGTATCAGGCGTTTGCGGTGCTGTTCATCGCCCAGGCCTACAACATTGAAATGGGCTTCACGCAGCAACTGACGCTGCTGCTGGTGTTGATGCTCACGAGCAAGGGCATGGCCGGCGTGGCGCGCGCTTCGCTGGTGGTGGTGGCGGCTACGCTGCCGATGTTCCACCTTCCCGAAGCGGGCTTGCTGCTCATCATCGGTATCGACCAGTTCTTCGACATGGGCCGCACGGCCACCAACGTGATCGGCAACAGCCTGGCGACCGCCGTGGTGGCGAAGTACGAGCCGGCGGATGAAGCGGTGAATGAAGACGAGTCGGTGGGTTCTGCTGCACCGGCTCAGCCGTCGGTATAACGCACTGCGATGCCGTCGTTTGACAGCGTGAGGTGCCAGGCCTTCGAACGGGCCTGGATGCAAAGGGCCCCGGAGTGATCGGGGCCTTTTGCTTTTTCAGGCCAGTCAGACGTGCTGCTGCGAAGCGCGCGGAGGGCGCGCCCCGTCCGCCCGGTGATAGACGAACCCGGCATCCGTCCCACCGCCCTGACGCACGGCGATCTGGATATTGAGATGCGCCATGGCCTCGAGATAGCGGGCGTTGCGCAAGGGGCCCGTTACCACCGGGGCGAACCCAGCGCTTGCGGCAATGTCTGCAACGACGGTGTTGGCTTGCGCATCGTCGCCGGCAATGAACGCCGTGACGGACTGTCCGCTGCGGTCAAGCCGGTCTGGCGTCATGATGTCCGCAAAGACCGTATTGAATGCCTTGACGAGCCTCGCGGCGGGAAGCAGGTGGCGCAGGGTTTCGGCGGCGGAGGCGAACGCCCCCAGGGGCAGCGGCGACCAGTCGTCCTGCAGCGCATTGGTCGCATCCACGACGATCTTGCCATTCAAACGCGATGCCAGCGGCGGCAGGGTGTCGGCGCACGCCTGGTACAGGATGGCGATCACGACAACATCACCATAGGCGGCTGCCTCTTCCAGCGATGTCACGCGATAGTTGGCGCTGGGGCGTGCACGAGTGATATCGCGCAATCCCACCACCACGTCGTGACCGGCTGCCGCGAGCAGGCTGGCCAGGTTGCCGCCGAAGTTTCCACCGCCAAGAAACGCAATCTTCATGGTTTGCACCCTAAGGTTGATTGGGAGGTCTCATCTTTCCGATAATGGTTTCCATCGTCAATTAGGTACCTAAAAGTAACCATGTCGAGAAAAATTCAACTACCGCCGAATGCGTTCCTGAAAGTGTGCCCATCGCGTGGCGTGTTGGCGCGTGTCGGACAGAAGTGGACGGTGCTGACCATGGTGGCGCTGCAGGACGCGCCAATGCGCTTTGGCGATATCCGGCGGCGCCTGGAAGGGGTCTCGCAGAAGATGCTGACGCAGACGCTGCGCGCGATGGAGCGCGACGGCCTGATCGAGCGGCACGTCTACGATGAGCGCCCGCTGCGTGTGGAATATGCATTGAGCCCGCTTGCGCGAACCTTGTTGCCGCTTGTGATTGCGCTGAAAACCTGGGCGGAGGATTCGCTCAAGGTGATCGAAGCCAACAACCGTGCCTTCGACCGCAAGTTTGCTGCGTGACGTAGCCGGCTACGGGGTTGCCAGAGCCGTGTCGCCAATCAAGACTTGGCTGGCCATCGGCGCTTCGCCCAGCAGTGCAGCGACCATGGCCTGCAGCGGGAGCACGTCGCCGGTGGTCATGAAGCGTGGCGATGCGGCTTGTCCATCGGCTTGCAACTGTGTCGCGATCAACGTGCGGCCCAGGTGGCGTGCTACTGCGTGGCCGGTGTCGATGAGGGTCAACCGATCGCCCGCAATCTCGCGGATGGCGTCTTCCAGGAACGGGTAGTGCGTGCAGCCGTGCACCAGCGTGTCGGCGCCCGCATCCAGTATCGGCTGCAGATAGGCTTGCAGCAGTTCCAGCACGGCGGGGGAGTGCGTATCACCACGTTCGATGAGCGGGACGAGGCCGTAGCCCGGCTGGCACAGCACTTGGCAATCGCCAGAGACCGCTGCCAGCAGGCGCGCGAATTTCTCGCTGCGCAGTGTGCTCTCCGTTGCCAGCACACCCACGACGCGGCTCTTTGAGGTTGCTACCGCCGGCTTCAGGCCCGGCTCGACACCAATCACCGGCACTGCGAGCTTCTCACGCAGTACATGCACGGCCTGCGCCGTGGCGGTATTGCACGCAATCACCAGCGCCTTGCAGCCTTGGTCGATCAGCCACTCGCACGCACGCAGCGTGCGCTCGGCAATGAATTCGGGAGATTTTTCCCCGTACGGGGCATGGCGGGAATCCGCCAGGTAGAGAAGCGATTCGGCCGGCAGTTCGGCGCGAATCGCGCGCAGGACAGAGAGCCCTCCGAGGCCGGAGTCGAACACCCCGACCGGTGCCTGCGCGCGTGTCGTCACGATAGCAACGTCAAGCAGATCAGCCTGCAGCGACCGGAATCTTGCCGATCTTCGCTTGCCATTCCGCCGGGCCGGTCTTGTGGACCGACGTGCCCGAACTATCGACGGCGACGGTGACAGGCATGTCCTTCACGTCGAACTCGTAGATGGCTTCCATGCCCAGGTCTTCAAACGCCAGCACCTTGGCACCGCGAATGGCCTTCGACACGAGGTAGGCGGCGCCGCCTACGGCCATCAGGTAGGCCGACTTGTGCTTTTGGATGGCCTCGATGGCAGCCGGGCCGCGCTCGGCCTTGCCCACCATGGCGATCAGGCCGGTCTGCGACAGCATCGTCTCGGTGAACTTGTCCATGCGCGTAGCGGTGGTCGGACCTGCCGGGCCGACGACTTCATCGCGCACCGGATCCACCGGGCCGACGTAGTAGATCACGCGGTTGGTGAAGTCGAGCGGCAGCTTCTCGCCCTTGGCCAGCATGTCGGCGATGCGCTTGTGTGCGGCGTCACGGCCGGTGAGCATCTTGCCGTTGAGCAGCAGGGTCTGGCCTGGCTTCCACGAGGCGACTTCTTCTGGTGTGAGCGCATTCAGGTCCACGCGCTTGGACGTTTCCGTGTTCGGTGCCCACTCGACCTTGGGCCATTGCGACAGGTCCGGCGCTTCCAGCTTGGCAACGCCGCTGCCGTCCAGCGTGAAGTGCGCGTGGCGGGTGGCCGCGCAGTTCGGGATCATGGCGACCGGCAGATTGGCCGCGTGGGTCGGGTAGTCCAGGACCTTCACGTCGAGCACGGTGGCCAGACCGCCCAGGCCTTGCGCGCCGATGCCCAGCGCATTGACCTTCTCGTACAGCTCGATGCGCAGTTCTTCTGCGCGGTTGCTCGGGCCACGGGCGATCAGGTCTTGAATGTCGATCGGCTCCATCAGGGCTTCCTTGGCCAGCAGCATGGCCTTTTCAGCCGTGCCGCCAATGCCGATGCCCAGCATGCCCGGCGGGCACCAGCCGGCGCCCATGGTCGGCACGGTCTTGAGCACCCAGTCGACGATCGAATCCGACGGATTCAGCATGACGAACTTGGACTTGGCCTCGGAGCCACCGCCCTTGGCCGCGACGATCACATCCACCGTATCGCCCGGCACGATCGACATGTTGATCACCGCCGGGGTGTTGTCCTTCGTGTTGGTGCGCTTGCCTGCGGGGTCAGCCAGTACGCTTGCGCGCAGCTTGTTGTCGACGTCGTTGTACGCGCGGCGCACGCCTTCGTTGACCATGTCTTCCAGGCTCATCGTGGCGCCGTCCCAGCGCACGTTCATGCCCACCTTCAGGAACACGGTGACGATGCCGGTGTCCTGGCAGATCGGGCGCTTGCCCTCGGCGCACATGCGGCTATTGGTCAGGATCTGCGCGATGGCGTCCTTGGCCGCCGGACTTTGTTCCTGCTCATAGGCGCGGCCCAGAGCAGTGATGTAGTCCATCGGGTGGTAGTAGCTGATGTACTGCAGCGCGTCGGCGACGCTCTGGATGAGGTCTTCTTGACGAATGACGGTCATGGTGGGGACCAACGTATAGGAATGAGAAACCGGGATGCGGTGGGGCAGTCGTCTGCCTTGTGATGCGTACCGCGCACCAGCGGCGGGCGCCGCTGGTTCAGAACAGCCGCAAATCATACACCCAATGTCGGGGCTGAATTGTCCGAGCGGATTCGTCGGAATCGGCGGCGCGACAAGGCGGCGGCGTCAATGTGCGCCGGCAGCCTCGCCCTGCGGGTGGGCATGCGAAACCAGTCGATCCACCCACGCCATCACCAGCGCCGAGACCAGGAACGCCACGTGGATCACCACCTGCCACAGGATCGTGTGCGTGTCCTTCTGGGCCGCATCGATGAAGGTCTTGAGCAGGTGGATCGACGAAATGCTGATCAGCGCCATCGACAGCTTCACCTTCAGCACGCCGGCGTTGACGTGGTCCAGCCATTCGGGCTCATCCTCATGGCCTTCGATACCGAGCTTGGACACGAAGATGTCGTATCCACCGATGATCACCATGATCAGCAGGTTGGAGATCATCACCACATCGATCAGGCCAAGCACGGCAAGCATGATCTTGGTTTCGTCCATGTCGGAGAGGTGCGAAACCAGGTGCCACACCTCGACCACGAACAGGTACACATACGCCGCCTGGGCGACGATCAGCCCTAGATACAACGGCAGTTGCAGCCAGCGGGAAAAGAAGATCAGGCGCGGAATCGGGCGCAGCGGGGCAGTGGGCGACTTCATTGTTCGGAACGGAGCGGGTGGACGAAAGACCGCGTGATTGTAACGTTCCGTGATGTCAGGGCGACTTGAGGCGGCTTAGCATCGGCCTACGGTGGCCGCCGCGCGCACATTGTTATTTGACCCGGCGCAGATGTTTGGCCCGCTTGGGCGTCGCATTCTGTTTGCGTGGCCAAGTTGGCCAGCGCAGCAGGCGCCACGCGCTCGCTCCATCAAGCCCGGGTGCGGGAATCAGGTTGATGACCGCGACGAGCAGACTGACGTAGCCAAGGTAAAGCACCACCTCACCGATGATCGGCCAGCGCACAGCGGGCGTGACATTGGCCAGCAGGATCAGCGGCAGCGCCACCGCAAGCTGCGCCAGCGCGCCGCCCCAGGCAATCACATAGATGTCGCGTTGGCGGGCAGGTGCCTCATGCACACACATGCCGTGGAAGAGCGCGAGGTAGATCGCCTCGACACGGGCGCCGGCGCGTCGCGCAAAGTAGGCGTGCCCGGTCTCGTGAAGCAGGATGATGCCGAAATAGGAGCACAGCGCAGCCAGCGCCGTGAAAGGGACCTTGATGGAGTAAGCCAGCAGAACGGCCGAGACAGCCAGTACCGTCCAGTGGACGTATACCGGGGCACCGAAGACGCGCAGGTTGCGGAGGCGGTAGTAACGGTTCATGAAGCAGGCGGTGTTGTTGTTATTCGCGATCCAGCGACGGATCGAGCGGGTCCAGCGGATCCACCACCCGCCCACGCCGCACGGGCACGCGTGGCCGCGCCGGCCAACTCGCCACCAGAATGCCCGCCACCACGCAGGCCAACGCCACGGCATGCGGCCAGCCGGGCGTCTCGCCCAGCGCGACGATGCCGTAAGTGGCCGCCGCAATCGGCAGCACCGAGGTGAACACGCCGGCCAAGTGCGCCGGCACATGCCGAATGCCCTTCATCCACAGCCAGAACGAAAAGATGCTGGCCGACAGCGCATACCAGACCACCAGGCCCCAGATGGACACCGGCACCGTCGACGTATCGAACGACAACAACGGCACAAGACCCAGCGGCAGCATCAGCAGGCCGCCGATCAGGTGCGTGTACGCGCAGATCTCGATGGCGGGCAAGGTTTGCGTCAGCCGCCGCGACAGAATCACGTAGATCGATTCGCAGATCACCGCGCCCATCACCAGCGCATTACCCAGCAGCGCCTGCGTGGCATCGGCTGGTGCGCCGGCAGACGACTCACCACCACGGTACGCATTGAGAATGGCCACGCCTGCCACTGCCAGCACGACCGACACGAAGGTCCGCCCCGACGGCTTTTCGCGCAGCACCAGCCATGACAGCAGTGCCACTGTGGCCGGAATCGTGCTGGTGATGATGCCGGCAGCCAGCGCTGAGGTGAGCTTCACACCGTTGAGCATCAGCAGCGTGAAGCCGAAGGTGCCGAAGAACGCCTGCAGGAAGAGGTTGGTCCATTCGCCACGCGTCACCCGCCGCATGCGCGATGGCTTGTACCACGGTGCCATGCACACGATGGCAATCAGAAAGCGCAGCAATGCAAACAGCATCACCGGCATGACGGCAACGATCGATTTGCCGAAACCAACGTTGCTGCCGACCAGTGCCATGGCAGCAATGAGGAAAAATGCGTGGATGGGCACGATGACGAATTTGGGTGGAGAGCGGTGCGGGACGCGGCTTTCGGGCCGCTCATGTTGCATTGCGATGCATGCCGCAGTGCTGAGTGACGCATTATAGTAATGCCCTTCGCGTCAAATTGCGGCGTCAGATACGTAAGGCTGGAGTCAGGTCTGCCGCTTAGATTCGCCGCAAAACGATTACAGACACCGCTATCAGGAGACATCATGGCTGGCATTGAATCTGTTCTGCACGAGGTGCGCGTCTTTGACCCGCCCGAGTCCTTCGTCAAACAGGCCAACATCGCCGGCATGGACGCCTACCGTGCCATGTGCGCCGAGGCCGAGCACGACTACGAAGGCTTCTGGGCACGCCTCGCACATGAGCACCTGCTGTGGCACAAGCCGTTCACCAAGGTGCTGGATGAATCCAACGCGCCGTTCTACAAGTGGTTTGAAGATGGCGAGATCAACGCCTCGTACAACTGCCTCGAGCGCAACCTTGAGAACGGTAACGCCGACAAGGTCGCCATCGTCTTCGAAACTGACGATGGCAAGGTCACCCGCGTCACCTATCGCGAGCTGTACGTACGCGTTTGCCGCTTCGCCAACGGCCTGAAGGCACTCGGTATCAAGAAGGGCGATCGCGTCGTCATCTACATGCCGATGTCGGTGGAAGGCATCGTCGCCATGCAAGCCTGCGCACGCATTGGAGCCACGCACTCGGTGGTGTTTGGCGGGTTCTCGGCCAAGTCGCTGCAGGAACGCATCGTTGACGTGGGTGCCGTAGCGCTCATCACGGCGGATGAGCAGATGCGCGGCGGCAAGGCGCTGCCGCTCAAGGCTATCGCCGACGAGGCATTGGCGATGGAAGGCACGGACGCCGTGAAGCACGTGATCGTCTATCGCCGCACCAACGGTAACGTGAACTGGGTGGAGGGCCGCGACCGTGCGATGGACGAGGTCGAAGCCGGCCAGCCGGACACCTGCGAAGTCACCCCGGTGGGCGCCGAGCATCCGCTCTTCATCCTCTACACCTCGGGTTCGACTGGCAAGCCGAAGGGTGTGCAGCACAGCACGGGCGGTTACCTGCTGTGGGCGCTGCTGACCATGCAGTGGACCTTCGACCTGAAGCCCGACGATGTCTTCTGGTGCACCGCCGACATCGGTTGGGTGACCGGCCACACGTATATCGCCTATGGGCCGCTGGCTGCCGGCGCTACGCAGGTTGTGTTCGAAGGCGTGCCGACCTACCCGAACGCTGGCCGCTTCTGGGACATGATCCAGCGTCACAAGGTCAACACGTTCTATACCGCGCCAACGGCCATCCGCTCGCTCATCAAGGCCGCCGAGGCGGACGAGAAAGTCCACCCGAAGCAGTACGACCTGTCGAGCCTGCGACTGCTGGGCACGGTGGGGGAGCCGATCAACCCGGAAGCCTGGATGTGGTACCACACGAACATTGGTGGCGGCCGCTGCCCGGTGGTCGACACCTTCTGGCAGACCGAGACCGGTGGCCACATGATGACCCCGCTGCCGGGTGCCACGCCGCTGGTGCCGGGTTCGTGCACGCTGCCGCTGCCGGGCATCATGGCAGCCATCGTCGATGAAACCGGGCAGGACCTGCCGAACGGGCAAGGCGGCATCCTGGTCGTCAAGCGCCCGTGGCCATCGATGATCCGCAACATCTGGGGCGACCCGGAGCGCTTCAAGAAGAGCTACTTCCCGGAAGAACTGGGCGGCAAGCTGTACTTGGCGGGCGACGGTTCCATCCGAGACAAGGACACCGGCTACTTCACCATCATGGGCCGCATTGACGACGTGCTGAACGTCTCGGGCCACCGCATGGGCACGATGGAGATCGAGTCGGCACTGGTGGCGAACCCGCTGGTGGCCGAGGCCGCCGTGGTGGGCCGTCCGGATGACATGACGGGCGAGGCCATCTGCGCGTTCGTCGTGCTCAAGCGCTCACGTCCGGATGGCGACGAGGCCAAGCAGATTGCCGCGGACCTGCGCAACTGGGTGGGCAAGGAGATCGGGCCGATCGCCAAGCCCAAGGACATCCGCTTTGGCGACAACCTGCCCAAGACGCGCTCCGGCAAGATCATGCGCCGCCTGTTGCGCTCCCTTGCCAAGGGCGAGGACATCACGCAGGACACGTCCACGCTGGAGAACCCAGCTATCCTCGACCAGTTGAAGGAAACGCGCTAACCGCAGCGCTGGTCGCCGATCTTGGCTACCGATCCTCAACAAGACAGCCGCTTTCGCAAGCGGCTGTTTCTGTATTACGGGCTCTACACCGTCGGGCTGCTGCTGTTCATCGTCATGATGGGGGCGATCGAGCATGTGCGCGGGCCGGGTGTGTGGCTCGGCTATGTGTTCCTGTTCGTCACCATTGCCATCTATGCGTGCATCGGGCTGATCTGTCGCACGGCAGATCTGACTGAGTACTACGTAGCTGGTCGCCGCGTGCCTGCATTCTTCAACGGCATGGCCACCGCGGCAGACTGGATGAGTGCGGCTTCATTCATCGGCCTGGCGGGCATTGTGTTTGCCTCGGGTTATGAAGGGCTGGCCTATGTGATGGGCTGGACGGGCGGCTACTGTCTTGTTGCTTTCCTGCTGGCGCCGTATCTGCGCAAGTTCGGTGGCTACACGGTGCCGGATTTTCTCGCCAACCGCTACGGCAACGGGGAGCGGGGCGGTAGTTCGGTGGTGCGAGGCATTGCCGTGCTGGGCGCGACACTGTGCTCCTTCGTCTACCTTGTCGCGCAAATCCAGGGCGTCGGGCTGGTGGTCACACGCTTCATCGGCGTGGAGTTTTCGGTGGGGGTGTTCTTCGGGCTGGCGGGCATTCTGGTGTGCTCGTTCCTGGGGGGCATGCGTGCCGTGACTTGGACGCAGGTGGCGCAGTACATCATCATGATCGTGTCGTTCCTGGGCGTGGTGGGGCTGATCGGCTGGCATCGGTATCACGATCCAGTGCCGCAGCTCTCGACCGGTCATCTGCTGCAGCAGATTGAAAAGGAAGAGCAACGCATTGCCCACGACCCGGCTGAACAGCGCGTGCGCGATCATTTCCTGGCCGAAGCACAGGCACTGGAGGAGCGCATTGCCCGGCTGCCGCAATCGTTCGATGAGTCGCGGGAGGCTCTGAACACGCAACTGAAGCTGGCGCGCGAGCGCAACGCACCGTTGCGTGAGATCAAGACGCTGGAGCGTGCGCGCGAAGCGTTTCCCGCAGACGCGGCCAGCGCGTCGATTCTGTGGAACCTGGAGCGCGAGGCGGCCCTGGAGCGCAGCCGCGCGGCGCCACCATCTGCCGAGCCGTTCCCGTCCAAGTCCGAGGCCGAGCGTGGCACCGAGCGGCTGAACTTTGTGCTGCTGGTGTTCTGCCTGATGGTGGGCACCGCCAGCCTGCCGCACATCCTCACGCGCTTTCACACCACGCCGTCGGTGCGCGAGACGCGCAATTCGGTGAGTTGGACATTGTTTTTCGTGGTGCTGCTGTATGTCTCGGCGCCGGCGCTGGCGGCGCTCGTCAAGCTTGATCTGCTGCAGCATCTGGTCGGCGCGCCGTTCGCTGATCTGCCGCAGTGGATCGTGCCGTGGCGCAAGGTCGATCCGGCGGTGCTGACGCTGCGCGACATCAATGGCGATGGCATCGTCCAGTGGGCAGAGGTGATGATTCAGCCGGACATGGTGGTGCTGGCAGCGCCCGAGATTGCCGGGCTGCCGTATGTGCTGTCCGGGCTGATTGCTGCCGGTGCACTGGCGGCTGCGCTGTCCACTGCCGACGGCCTGCTGCTGACGATCGCCAATGCGCTATCGCACGACGTGTACTTCCACATGATCGACAACACCGCCAGCCACCAGCGGCGCGTGACAAGCGCCAAGGTGGTGTTGCTGGGGGTGGCGTTGCTGGCAGCGTATGTGACCTCACTCAAGCCCGGCAACATTCTTTTCCTGGTGGGGGCAGCGTTTTCACTGGCGGCTTCGTGCTTCTTCCCGGTGTTGGTGCTGGGGGTGTTCTGGAAGCGCACGAACCGCGCCGGTGCCATCGCCGGCATGCTTGCCGGGTTGGCGGTCAGCGTCTATTACATCTTCGTCAACTACCCGTTCTTCACGCGCATGACAGGCATCCTGGGTCAGCCTTGGTTTGGCGTGGACCCGATTGCATCGGGCGCGTTTGGGGTGCCGGCTGGGTTTGTGGCGGCCATTGTCGTCAGCCTGTTGACCAAACCGAACCGACCGGTGGTCGACAAGCTGGTCGGCTACATTCGCGATCCGCTGTAACAGAAAAAACGCCGGCCCCGACGAGCCGGCCAAGGGGGCGGCCGATGCCTGAAGCGCCGGCCGCCGGGGGCTGACCTCTCCCGTCAGCCCATCACAGCATTCGGCTACGCATGAACACATGCGGCATGATCGCGGCGCAATTGTTGGTGATTGCGCTACGGCTCTTATTCCGACGACGTGGTTTCCGGTGCGCGCGCGTGCGACAGTGCGCGCTCGGTCCATTGCGCCAGCGCCGGTTGAAGGCCGCCAGCCAATGCGGCGAGCTGCAGACCGTGTTCGCGGCTGTGGGCCTGGTTGTCTGTCGCCAACCTTGTGAGCGCCAATGCGATGTCGGTAGCGTCGCGCGCCTGGTTCAGGTCTTGCAGGTACTGCGCAGCCGATGCGGCCATCGCGTTGGCATGCTGGGCGCGAGCTTCACCGGCGCGAGCGGCAAGGTCGGCCTGCAGCGTGGCGAGCGAACGCAGGGCATTGGCTGAACCATCGAGCGCGAGGCGATCGCGCTGCTCGCGCCAGCCGGCATCGAGTGCCGAGCGCCAGGCGGTGGAGTAGTGCTGGCTGGTCTGCAACGCTGCCAGCGCGATGCGGCGCCAGGTGTCGAGATTGGCGGCGGGCAGGGATGGGGCGGTATCGGTATCGCTGACAGCGTGGGTCCAGCGCTGCAGCGCATCGCGTTGGACGGCCTGCAACTGAGAGAACAGAGTGGTGAGCATGGGTGGTCTGCGTGTTGTGGGTGGAAGGAGGCTCACGGGCGGGTCTCGCCCAGTTGCCGAATCATCTGCATCACGGCTGCCATCTGCGGTGCCTGACGCGTGTAAAAGTCGAGGTGGTCCGGATCGGCGCTCGTATAGCCCCAGAAATCCCAGCAGCCGAGCGGATTGACCGAAGACCTGGTCACCTGCGGATACAGCACGATCAGGCGGTTGGTGTCGGCGATCTCGTTGTAGCCAATGCCGCTCGCGAGGTATTCGCCGACGGCCTCGGCGCTTTGCATGCAGCCGTGAAAGACCACGTGAACCGCGCAGTCACCAGCTTCGCAATCGGCCGGCACGTAGACGAAACCGGTCCGCAGCAGCGACGCGCGGTGTGTGGTATCGAACGGCCGCTGGTCGAACGTCAGTAGCTTGCCCCGCGCGACTTGGGCCGGTGCCTTGACCGGGGTGTCCGCTGCGCCGTAGATCCAGCGTACGATGTCGTGCGATTGCTGGAAGCCGCAGTTGCTGATGTAAGGGCTGCGGTTGGACCCGCAATCGGCGTCCCGCGGCTGGTTGGTGATGAAGGCGTGGCCGGCATTCGGCATCCGGAAGTAGTTGACCTGTCGGTTGGGCACGCCGGCGAGTGCGTAGAAACGGGCAGTCTGATCAACCACGCGTGTTGACACCACGCTGTCCTTGCCGCCACTGAACACATAGATGCGCTGTGTGCGCAGATTGGCCGGGTCGTCGATCAGCCCCTTCTTGGCGAAGTCCTGCGCGTCACGCCAGGCATCTTCTGCGGCGGGTGCCGCGCCCACAGGCTGCATGCATAGCGTGGCAGCGGCGGTAAAGGGCGGCACGAGCGTCGATAGCCCGGCGCAGTGATACGGTCCGCCTGCAACGATGCCTGCGCCAATCAGCTCGCTGGAGTACGCCACGTCAAACTGCGCTGCCATGAATGCACCCGATGACAGCCCCGACACCGATACGCGCTTGAGATCGGCGTTGTAGGCGCCCAGCGGGGCGTCATCTGCGCCTGCCGCTTGGCACAGTGCGGTGGCAGTCAGCGCGATGCCGGCAATCACATAGGACAGCGCCCTGGCACGGAGGCTGGTTGACGGGGTCTTCTTTTGGCGGGGAAGGTGTGTTGCCGTGAGCTGCATCCTGGGCTCCTGGTTGTTGGATGGACGGACGTTGGGGAAGGTGCTGGCGAGGGTGCAGCGTATGCGGGCGCGCGGCGTGCCTGAATAGGGTGGATGGTTGAGACAACGTTCTATGACCGATCGCACGTGTCACGTAGAAGCCCGCATGTCCAGAGGTGGCCGCACGTGTGGCCGCTTCCGTGAGCGCAACACATGGAGGCAGGCGCGATCAACCGGGCGTTGTGTTGATCTGCACCTCGTCTTCGGAGAGCGTCTGGATGGTCCGCTCGATCGGTGCCGGGCTTACGCTGACCTCGCCGGCAAAGGGGCGGTCCACCGCCAGCACGAAGAAGAACGCCAGGCCCAGCGTGGTAGCCCATGCCGCTACCAGCGCCATGTGAAAGCGCGACGCTGGCAACGCATAGAGCAGCAACAGCGATAGCCCACTGGCGATCAGCATCACGCCCCAGAGCGTGGCGGGCATGGCGGCATCCAGGTTCTGCAGGCGTTTCTCGCGGTACTTGACCATCTCGTTGGCTCGGGCCAGCACCTCGGTCAGCAGTACCCGCTCGCGGTCGTCGCTGGGCGTGATGCGATTGGTGGTGGCGAACATACGGTTGAACGCGGCTTCGGTGCGCACATCTGCACGCGCTTGCTGTTGCATGCTCGGCCATTCGTCATGGACGACGTGTTCCAGATAGGTCACCAGTTCGCGTCGTGCAGCCGCGGCACTCGGGTGCGAGAACGCTGATAGGTCGTGCGCGAGTTCCGTGGCGCAGGCAGCTTCGGCCGCCACGATATCGGCGGCGGCCTGATACGCGCCCCACACCGAGATGGCCGAGAACGCGACCAGCAATGAGTTGATGGTGGTCACTGCAGTCATCATGGCGATCGTCATGCCACGCTGTTCGGCGTCGAGCATGACCGGACAGAGACGGCGAAACAGCACGTAGCCGCCGAGCGCTATGGCCAGCGTGGAGAAGACAATGACCGCCCCCATTGCCCACGCGGGGATGTTGTACAGGAACAGCATGGGGTCACTCCTTGAATGGCCGGGGGTTGAGAGGGGCAGAGGTCGTGGGGTCGCCGGCGGCCAGCATGGCGCGCGTGAAGTCGGCCAGGCGCTGGCGCATGGCCTCGGGCGAGGCGCTGCCGTCGAGCGACTGCTGCAGGTCAATCAGATTGGCGGCGAGTTCGCTCTGCCATTGCGTGCGCTCGCTGGCGGCGCGGGCGCGGTAGGTCTGCATGGCGGCGTCGGCATCAGCTGAGCGGTCGCCGCGCACAAGGGTCTCCAGCGCATCCACCAGCCGCTGCAGCAACCGATGCACGGCCGTGGCCGAGAAACCGCCCAGCATGGCCATCGCGGGCTTGCCGAAGTTGTGCATGCTGCCGCGGTCGAACAACTGCGCGGGCAGCATCTCTACCAGGATCAATCCCGCAATGACCCCGAGGATCAATCGCGCACCGTAGGAGGCGTCGTACTTCGGGTCGTAGGTGGAGGCTGCCACGTAGCGGTGCGCTTGGAACAGCGTGGCAAACGATGCGCCCAGCCCCGCACAGAACAGCAGAAACAGCGTGTTCCACAACAGGCGCGTGCCGTCAGACTGTAGGAAGCCGCGGTCGATGTTCTCGCTCGACACGTCGGGCGACATGCCCGTGGCAATCACCGCGATCAGGAAAACGATGGCGGCGCTGGTCAGCAGCCGGATCAGCGGCACTGGCCCTAGCCAGGCGAGAGGATGGTCGCTGCGGTGCTGCGCGTCGAGCAGTGTGACTGCCTGCGGTGTGGCGGGGGCAATGGTGGCCGCCAGCTTGCGGTGGATGGCGGCCAGCGCGTGGTGGGGGGACGCATGCGCTGGCAGTTGCCGATCGATCAGGCCACCGAGCTGAGCAATGATCTCCGGCGCCACCGGCAGCCCGTGGTGCAGGGCATAGCGCGCCATGGCTTCGCATTCTTCGCGCAGCTGGTCGGCAAGTGCTGCGCCCGGAAGCTTGTGCGGCACCGGGCGGGCGCGAAACCACTGCACGAGGGTGAGCGGGATCATGCCGGCCTCCCATCGCGCGGCATGGCGGCGCAGAAGGGGTGGCCCCGCAAGTGTGGGATGTTCGGTTGCATGGTGGCCTTCGTGGGCGGGGCGGGCTGTGCGCAGCCCGGGCTTGCCACGCCTCTTTTGTCGGGCGCGACAAACTCACTTTGCGTCGCGTGTGCGGGTTCGCCAATGCAGCGGAAGTTACGAACGACGGCCTAACGAAAGACACGGAACGGGTGTGCAGCGCAGCCCCGAAGGCAAAGAAAAAAGCCCGCGACCTCTCGGCAGCGGGCTCAATGACGGCTTGGAGAATACGGTGTGCGGCTCAGGCGTGCGCGGTATGCGCGGCTTGCGGATCAATGCGGAAGAAGGCTACCGCCGCGTTGAGCTCCTGCCCCTGATCCTGCAGCGATTGCGAGGCAGCTGCAGCTTCTTCCACCAGTGCTGCATTGCGCTGCGTGACTTCGTCCATCTGCGAGATCGCCTGGTTGACTTGCTCGATGCCGCGCCTTTGTTCGATTGACGCAGCGGCAATCTCTTCCATGATGTGCGTAACGCGCGCCACGGCCTGCGTGACTTCGGTCATGGTGTGGCCTGCCTCGCCTGCCAATGTGGAGCCATCATGAATGCGCTCCACCGACGAGGCGATCAGTTCCTTGATCTCCTTGGCCGCCGTGGACGAGCGCTGCGCCAGGCTGCGCACCTCGCTGGCGACCACCGCAAAGCCACGGCCCTGCTCGCCCGCGCGCGCGGCTTCCACCGCAGCATTCAGCGCCAGGATGTTGGTCTGGAAGGCAATGCCCTCGATGATGCCGGTGATATCGGCAATCTTGCTGGAGCGGTCACTGATGTCCTGCATGGTCGACACCACCTGGCTGACGACGGTACTGCCTTTCTGCGCGACTTCCGATGCGTTGGCTGCCAGCACCGTGGCTTGCTGTGCGTTGTCGGCGTTCTGTTTCACGGTGGAGGTCAGCTCTTCCATGCTGGCGGCCGTTTCCTGTAGCGACGACGCCTGTGCTTCCGTGCGCTGGCTCAGGTCGGCATTGCCGGCGGCAATCTGCTTGGCTGCACCGGCCACGCTGCCGCTGCTGTCGCGCACCTTGTCGACGATCTCCGTCAGGCGGCCGTTCATGTCGCGCAGGGCTGAGAGCAGGTGGCTCGTTTCATCCTTGCCGCGCACGTCGATGCGGCTGCTCAGATCGCCGCGTGCCACGGTCTTGGCCACGTCCACGGCAACACGGATCGGCTGCGTGATCGAGCGCGTGATGATCGCACCCGCAATGACTGCCAGCAGTGCCGCACCAACCGACAGCGCGATCAGCATGTTGCGTTGGTTGGCGTAGTTTGCGTCGTAGTCCTGCACAAGCTGTTCCTGGCGCTCGCGGGTATAGGCAGCGTAGGCTTCCGTGGCCTTGACCAGCGCGGCCAGCAGCGGGCGGCAGTCGTTATCCATTTTCTGGATGGCTTCCTCGCGCTTGCCAGCGAGTGCCAGCGACACGATATCGGTCGCCACTGGGCCATAGCGCGACTCCACGCTGTCGATATCGGCCACCAGCGCGCGGGCACGATCGGTGGAGTCCTTGGCGTTGGTAATCAGCTCCTTGAGTAGCTTGAGTTGCTTCTGCACATCTTCGTGCGCGCGGAATACGTCGGCCTTCTCCAGTTCCAGGTCTTGCTGGGTGACCACCAGCACGAGGTTGCGTGCGGCAATGGCGCGGCGATCCACCGCTGTACGCACTTCCGTGGCGACTGCGGCACGGGCGTTGACGCCGTGCACGAAATTGGAAAAGCCTTCTGTCGAATTGGACAGCGCGTGCAACGACATGCCTGATACCACGACGACGATGGCTGCCAGCACGCCAAAGCCTGCGGTGAGCTTGGCCTTGATGGTCATCTGGGAAAGGTTCACAGCGTCCTCCAGTCTTACAAGATGGATGCAATCATGATTGGCTTGGCTACCCGGTATGGCACGAGAGAGGCGGGTGAACCTGCCACCGTTTTATTGCTGTTTCCTGCGGACTTCGAAAGCGTCCCCGTTGGGGTAGGTGAGACTGGTTATTCCAGCCTGATTCAGATGATCTTCACGGGGTTATCGGCGGGGTCTGGAAATCCTGAACATCAATTTTGTGCAGGTTTCCACTTAGTTCTTTCTAGGGCTGTGGAGGCCTTGATCTATAAGGCCTAGCGCTTTGTTTGCTCTGGGGCGCTCCACAATTCTGGATTGTGTGATGGATTTTGCGGATCGGGCGCCAAGTGGAGAATAAATACCTTATCTTGATTAATTTATGTCAGGTATGAATCGATTTTTTCTTCGTTGGTTCATATGAGAAACGTTTTCGATTGATGTATTAATCCGCTTACATATTTCTGCCGTTGCTTGTGTGTAAACCAAAAAACCCGCCTAGAAGGCGGGCCATTCGTGCGAATGAATCTCGTTTACTGAAGGGCGGATGCCGGCACGACCGGCAGCACAACCCTGGACGGGTGCGCTGCGTCGCCATAGATCGTCAGTACACCGATCAGCGAGTTGAGCAAGGTGGGTAGCGGCGGCACGCCCTGTGGGAGGTTGCTCGCGCCCACGGCCACGCGCAGCTTGTGGCCCTTGGCGATCAGTGCGCTGGTTGGGAACACCTCCACCGGCACCAGCACGGCCTTGTCCGGCGTGAGCGGCTGCACGGAGTCCGGCGTGAACGGATGCCACGGCTGGATCATCAGCCCGTTCATCATGCGAGAGCGGCTGGCATCCACCGCACGCAGTGAAGCCGTCTGGATGCCATCAGTGAGCGGCGTCACGTTACCCGCCGCGTCCACATCATCAATGCGTACCGACACGCCGGCATCGAGTGCGGTGGTGGAGACCCACACATCGGCTTCGATCGGGCCGTTGAGATAGGTATCCGCCGGCATGGGCGGTGTCTCGAACTTCACGTCAGCAGCCTCGGCAAGGGCGTCGTCAGTCTGGCACGGCAGTGGGAGAAAGCCGGTCAGGCCCGCCGTCCATTGCGAAAGGCTGATCGAGCACGCGCCGTTCAGCGGTTGCTGAATCACCTGGTTGGCGGCTTCATTGGCCCCCGGTGCGCTGGCCGACAGGCTCTTGTCGCCCCGCAGATAGAGCGCTTGCGCCTGCACCTGCGGATGCGGCCAGTCGGTCGCGGTAGCGTAGTGGCCATACCCGGTTACGTACTGGGTGACATTGGGCAACGCGTCGGCGCCCACGTTCATGCCTTTCACATATTGATCGAACCATTGCAACTGAATGTGGTTGAGTAGCGGCACGCCATCGACCGGCAACCCGCTGCCTAACGCTGCCTGCAAGTGCGTCCATGGGCCGATCAGCAGCTTGGCCGGCGCCTGCGTCTTGATGGCTTCGTAGGTGAGCGGTTCGCTGCGCTGGAAGAGGTCGTGCAGGCCTCCGACCACGAAGGTGGGCACCTTGATCTTGCCGTCGTTCTCCAGCGGTGAGCGCGTTGCCCAGAATGCGCCGTCATACGCAGTGGTGGTCGTGCCAAGCAAGGCTTGCAGCATGGTCGGCAACTGGAATGTCGTCACCGCAGACACCAGGTGTTGCAGCACCGCGGGCAGGCCGATCGTCGGGTTGGTCACCAGTGTCGGATCGGTCAGGCTCAGCACTGACACCAGCCCGAACCACGCCGGGATGAATGTCAGATTGGTCTGCCCGCCGGTGAAGACGATGTCGCGGTAGCCGTCGCCAATCGGCACGATGGGGAACGCCGCCTTGACTGCCGGATGGTTCTGCGCCGCCGTGATGACGGTCGTAATGCCGAGGTACGACACGCCGTACAGGCCGATCGCGCCGTTGCTCCATGGCTGTTGCGTGACCCAGTCGACCACGTGGCCGTAGTCGCTCTGCTCATCCGCCCCAAATGCATCCCACGTGCCTTGCGACTGGCCTGTGCCGCGCACATCCACCACCACCGTCGCATAGCCATGCTGGACGATGTAGGGGTCGGCTCCGCCCAGCGCGGTGCCGATCGACGCTGTGTACTGTGCGTTGCCGCCGTTGTACGAGGTCTGCACGAGTACCGTTGGGAAAGCACCAGTGGCGGGGTTGCCCGAGGCGTCTGCCGGCAGCGTGACATAGGCTGCCAGCTTGGTGCCGTCCGGCATCGTGATGTACTGCGTGGCTTGCCGTGCGATACCGGCGTAGAGCATCGGTGGGTTGTAGTCGATCCACTTGGCGCTTGCGTTGGTCGTAATGGACGTGCCGGGTTGTGCGAGCGTGGCGCGTGTGCCAAGCGTGGTCCAGTTGGCCGCCGCTGGCTTGATCGGCGGCGCAATGGTGTTTGAATCGGCGGGGGTGCTGCCGGCTGCGGCGACGCTGCTGCTATCGCCGCCGCAGCCCGACAGCGCGAGTGCCGCGCACAACAGCGCTGACGTCAACATGCGGCCCAGCCGCACACGTGGGTTGCCCATCTGCATGGGATGTCTCCTTCTGACTGCTCTTATTTGTTTGGGGGGATGGCCGGCATGCCGAGGGGCGGCATACGGCAAGTCGCTCCCGATCAGGAAGCTGGTCAAGCGGAAGGGCTGTACGAGGAAGGGTGGGTGACACGGTCGACCACGCGCCAGCGGCTTGGGCGCAATCGATGAAGCACCAAGCATGCCTATCGACATACAGCACGCGACGGGCTTGGCGCCGCCAGATCCGCGCGTTCCTGGCCCGAAACGGTCGCCGCGTTACGTAACGCGCTGCGTAACGAACGTGAAGGAAACACGCGTGACGCGCCATGTTCGGAAGAGAAACTTGTACCCCACCGACGTAGGGGTGTGGCGCGCAAATGCTTGTCGGTATTGCGTTTCAAACAGGTGCGTCCGGTGTGCGATTGGGGGCAAGACGGCGGCCATCGCCCTGCCATTGAAACTGGCATGGACGTTGCGTAATTCGGTCAGACCTGCCCGGCACAGGGCGCAACGTACAGACAGAAGGGGGCCACCATGAACCGCACCATTCAGGACGTCGAAATTGCCGCTGCCATTGATTCAGACCTGCTGCGCCGCCGCCAGCAGTTTGCCGGTCAGCCCGCTGCCTGGCAGGTGTGGTCAGAAGCGGCGCATGTGGCCACCTTGAACGAGCGCGCACGTTCCGCCTTCATTGAACGTGTGGCCGCCAGCCGCGGTGCGGACATTGCGTTGCGCCTGCTGATGAAGGCCCAGTCGATCCGCGAACAGGTGACGCAGACGCTGTTGCTGACCGAAGCGCCGGCGACGCTGCACTGAGGTGATGCGAGGGGGATGCCGGCACGCGTGACGTGTTGGCGCGTGGGATGCAAAAGGCCCTGTCGGGAGACTGGGTCTTTTGTTTTTGTGGATCGAAACGTCAGTCAGAAAACAGAAACGCCCGCGTGGGCGGGCGTTTTGCGTGAATTCTGGCGGAGAGAAGGGGATTCGAACCCCTGATAGGCTATTAACCTATACACGCTTTCCAGGCGTGCGACTTCAACCACTCATCCATCTCTCCGGAAGCCCGCGATTGTAGCACACCGGACAAGGACGCCAAGCCCTGCACGCGATCGTCGCTAAAGTTCCGTGATGCAAAGGCCCGAATCTCATGGGAAGCGAGCCATGGGCCACCTCCCAACACGCTGCCGCCAATCAGCGGGCAATTCATCGTGCCAAATCGGACAGGTCTTATACACCCGCAAGGGGCGCATCGGTACATTCGACCTCCATGCCTTGCGTGACGCAAATTTTTGTGTCGTGCGGCATGACCCGATTTTCTGTTTCTCAATTCTCAAGCGAGTGATGACGCCATGCGGTTCGACCTGCGTTCCCGTCTCGCACGCGAACAAGGTCGCCCTGCGGGCAATGTCGTCCCGGCGCGTCGAGTCCGACGGTCGCTATGTGCTTGTTTTGCCCTGCTATACGGGTCCATGACGGCAGTCATCCCCGCACCCGCACTGGGTGTGACGCCGGTAGCGGATGCGCCTGCAGTCTCGAACGTGGCATTCAGGCCGACGGCCGGCAACCTTGTCGATGTGCGTTTCTCCAATCCCTCTCATGCGCCGTGGGGCGCATCTGCGGTGCAGTCACCGACGGCAGATTTTCAATCTGGCATGCGAGCGGGCGAGATCGCGAGCACGTTCCGCAAGGCACTCACGCGCGCAGACCTGCCGGGCGACCTGTTGCAGCAGATCACGCGACTGTTTCGTGGAAGGGTCGACATGTCGGCGCGAGGTGCGGCGGGCGACTACTTCCGTGTCGCCTATGAACCGGTTGCAGAAGCCTGCTGCGAGCAGGCACTCCGTCTGACCGCGATCGAGGTGCGGTTCCAGGGCAAGCACTATGCGGGCGTCTGGTTTGCAACGAACGAGCATCCGCAGGGCGACTACTACCGATTCGACGGCACGCTCATGGCGGGGCTGCGCTTTACCTTGCCGGTTCAGGCGACGCGTATCAGTTCGGATTTCGGCGAACGCACGCATCCTGTTACGGGTGCCCATCACGGACATTCCGGCGTTGACCTTGCGGCGCCGATCGGCAGGGCTGTGCATGCGTCCGAGGCGGGCGTGGTTGCGCACATCGGCAATGAGCGGCGTGGCTACGGGAAATATGTGGTCATTCGGCATTCAGATGGCCACACGTCCTACTACGCGCATCTCTCCAAGATCGAACCCAAGTTGCGGGTCGGAGTGCCCGTCGAGCGCACTCAGCGCATTGGTGCGGTTGGCCGTACCGGAACGGCGACCGGGCCGCACCTGCATTTCGAAGTCCGTCGTGACGATCGGCCTATCGATCCACTTGCCTTGATTCGCAAGGCAAGCACGCAAGCGCTACGCGGCGATCAGCTGGCGGCATTCCAGCGCGTTGCTACCTTGGCGATGATGCGTCTTGCCGGTGCCGGGCCAGCATCGGTGGTGGCGGCATCTGCCACCCAGAACAACGTGTGTTAATGCACATGCCAGGTCTGCGGTCCGCCTCCGTAGCGCTACGGAGGTGCCACCCGTAGCCAACCGGGTTCAACGGAAACGGTGTGCTTTCTACGATGAATGCCTCTCTCCTCTCATCGTTTCAACGACCGTTTTCATGATCAAGACTCTTGCACTGCCTGGCGCGCTGGCGCTGCTGTTCTCGGGCGCGGCATTTGCCCAAGCCGCCGCCGATGCTTCAAAGGAAGAGGGCTACTACAGCGCTGCTCGCATCGTGGGTGCCAAGCACAAGGCCGACGACATGGCTTCCACTGCCCGACCGCGGATCGGTAGTTTCGTTTCGATTGACGACAGCGCCAATCTCATCACGGGCTCGTTCGCTCTGGGTTACGACTTCGCCAACGGCTGGCGTGTTGAAGGTGAATACACGCTGCCGCGTACCGATTCCTTTGTGAGCGGTTCGACCCGTTGGCCCAGTAACAACTATCACGACATCAAATCGCGGCGCGTGATGGCCAATGTGTACCGCGATTTCGCGGTTGCCAAGAACGTGTCGGTGTACGCCATGGGCGGCCTGGGTCTGGCCATGCTGAAATCGGAAGGCGCTCAGATCAACCCGGCCAATGGTTTTGGTGGTCCTTTCAACGCCGCAAGCCAGACCAATCTGGCGTGGTCGCTGGGTGTGGGTGTTTCTTACTCCCCGATCAAGAAGCTGACCCTGGACCTGGGCTATCGCTATGTCGATATGGGCAAGACGGAAAGCGGCTGGAATGCATTCACCAACGCTGTCGGCATGCAAGACGAAATGCTGCGTGCCAAGCTGGTCTCGCATGAAATCTACCTCGGTGCGCGCTACAAGTTCTAAATATCTGTTTGCGATGGTTTCCTAATCCCCACAGGGGGAAACCCGTCATGTTGGTTTTGCGCCCGGAGCGTTGACGAGCTTCGGGCGTTGTCACAACGGCCTGCAAAAAAAATCGCTCGGATTGCAAGTCCGAGCGATTTTCGTTTACGCGAAATCATGCGCAATTGCCGCCTTCGTCAAGGGTTCCGGGGCGGGCGCCATTTGTGAGCACAGCAAAGGAATCTAGGCCGATTTGGTTAGGACTGCAAATCGATCTTCGCCGCATTTTCCAGTCCTTGCGAGCCAATCTAGACCGGTGATATAAACACTGACGCAACAATTCGTAGCAATAGCCCCCGTCATATTGCGAGAGAGAAAAATGAATAAGAATGCGTGGAGTCTGGGTGTTGGTGGGATAGCGATGATCACCGGTACGATGCCGGTGGGCGCCTACGCCGCCTGTTCGTCAACAGCACCGGCCAGTGGTACGACCGTCACCTGCTCGAATCCGGGCATTCCATCGGTGAATGCGGTTGCGGGCAGTACCAACGTCACCATCAATATTGATTCAACGGCCACTGGCAGCTATGCGTTGGCGACAACGCCGACGCCATTTTCTGTCGACACGCAAAGCGCAATCACCAACAACGGCAATCTCTCGCTGTCTGGTAACGGCACTGGTGTTGCAAACCGCGGTGCCATGCTGATCGGGGTGAATAACAACAACACGATCACCAATGGTGCAACCGGTGTAATCACGACCACCGGCACGTACAACGATGGCATGGCCGCTAACGGCAATAACAACGTGCTTGTCAACAATGGCTCCATTACAACGACGGGCGCCAATTCGTATGGGATGACTGCCGCGTGGGGCCAAAGCAATCCGGGTGCCTCGGGCAATACGATTACCAACACCGGCACGGTAACGACGTCTGGAAGCAATGCGCGCGCCGTGTCGTTGCTCGGCGGTAACGGCACCGTCAACAACAGCGGTACGCTGACTTCCAACGGCAGGGATGCCCCGGCCGTCTATATGCAGGGCAATAACGACACGCTGAACAACAGCGGCACGATTCAGACGACAGGTACCGCATCGAGCAGCGGCAGCGTTGATGCGGTGGTGTCGAACACACTCGGCAGCTCGTTTACGGCAACCATCAACAACCAGACTGGCGGCCAGATCATCAGCAGCAACGGTATTGGTGTGCGCTCAACCAATGGCGCCACGACAATCACCAACGCAGGGCTGATCCAGGGCGGTGGTGGCACGGCCATTCAGGGCGGCAATGGCAATGTGACGCTGATCCTGCAGACCGGCTCGCAGATTATCGGTGCCGCCAACGGCGGCGCGGGCACCAACACCGTGACGTTGCAAGGTACGGGCACGGCGTCCAACGCGTTTACCAACTTCCAGAGCCTGACCATGGCCGGGACGGCCTGGACCTGGGCGGGCACCGGTACGTTTTCGACCGCGCTGGTGCAGAGCGGCACGCTCAACCTGACGGGCACGCTTGGCGCGACCACGGCCTCCGTCGTTGCGACCGTTAACAATGGCGCTACGCTGCAGGCGAATGCGTCGAACCTGCCACTGTCCGTGACTGACAATGGGCTCGTGCGCTTCCAGCAGGACAGCGCCGGCACCTACACAGGCACCATCAGCGGGTCTGGTGCGGTTGAGAAAACCGGCGCGGGTACCTTGACCGTGTCTGGCAGCAATACCTACGCGGGCGGCACCACCATTACGCAGGGTACGTTGTCGGTGGCCGCAGACAATGCACTGGGCGCGTCCTCGGGCGGACTCGAGTTCAACGGCGGTACGCTACAACTCGGCAGCACATTCAACCTGACACCCGGCCGCGCGGTGTCGATCACGGCCAACAACGGCACGATCGATACGCAGGGCTTCAATTCCACGGTCGCGCAGAACATCACCGGAACGGGTTCGCTGACCAAGCTCGGCAGCGGTGTCCTCACGCTGAACGGCACAAACAGCTACGCCGGCGGTACCAACGTCAATGGCGGCACCCTTGTTGTCGGCGATGGCTCCAGTGCATCGGCGGCACTCTCTGGCGGCGGCGCGGTGTCGGTGGCAGGTGGCGCGACGCTTGGCGGCTATGGCAGCGTCACCGGCAACGTGACGAACAATGGCACGATCGCAGTCGCAAACGCGTTGGCCAGCCTGGCCGGCGGCGCAACCGGCAACTTCCAGATCAACGGCAACCTGACGAACGCCGGACTTGCGCAGCTTGGTGGCAGCGGGGTCGGCAACACGCTGACCGTGGCGGGTAACTACACCGGTCAGAACGCGACGATCGCGCTGAACTCGGTACTGGCGGGCGATGGCTCAGCATCGGACAAACTCGTTGTGAGTGGCGGCACTGCAAGCGGCTCAAGCGCGCTCAAGGTGACGAACGCGGGTGGGGCGGGCGCGCAAACGATCGCCGACGGCATTCAGGTCGTGCAGGCAATCAATGGCGCGACGACCAGTGCGAATGCCTTCACGCTGTCGGGCGGCTCAGTCAGTGCCGGGGCCTATACGTACTTCCTGGCCAAGGGTGGCGCATCAAGCGGCACTGGTAACAACTGGTATCTGCGTAACACGATTTCCCCCGCGCCAGCCCCGACTCCGACGCCTGCGCCGGTGCCTCCCATCACGCCGGCTGAAGGCACGCCGACCTCGATCGTCGAGGCGATTGCAGACGCAGCGCCGGGAGCTGCTCCACTGCCCATCTATCGCCCGGAGGTGCCGCTGTATTCAGAAGCGCCAGCTGTCGCACGTCAACTCGGGCTGCTGCAGATCGATACGTTCCACGATCGCCAGGGCGAGCAGGGCTTGCTGACCGAGAACGGCACCGTGCCGGCCTCATGGGCCCGTGTGTGGGGGGGCAATACCAACATCAAGCAGAAGGGCGACGTGACCCCGTCGTTTGATGGCACGCTGTGGGGCATGCAGGTTGGCCAGGATCTGTACGCGGACATTCAGCAGAACGGCCATCGCAACCACTACGGTGTGCTGCTGGGCTTCTCGCGTGCGGTGGGCGACGTGAACGGTTTCGCGTTGGCCCAGCAGAACATGGGGGTTGGCTCGCTGCAGGTCAACGGCTACAACCTGGGCGGCTACTGGACGCACGTTGCGCCGAGCAGCTGGTATACCGATGTGGTGCTGATGGGCAGTGCACTGACGGTGCGTACAAGCTCAAACGATAACGTGCACGGTTCCACCAACGGTAACGCTATTACAGGCTCTGTCGAAGCCGGGCTACCGATCCCGCTCAGCCAAGGACTGACGCTGGAGCCGCAGGCGCAACTGGTTTGGCAACGGTTGTCGCTCAAGGATTTCAACGATGGCATCTCGAACGTGTCGTGGAACAACGGCAACACGTTTCTGGGCCGCGTGGGTGCGCGACTGCAATGGTCGTTCGATTCGAACGGGATCAACTGGAAGCCGTATCTGCGCTTGAACGTGCTGCGCTCGTTCGGCTCGGACGACAAGACCACGTTTGGTGGGGGTACCACGATTGGCTCGCAGGTCGGCCAGACGGCTGGGCAGGTCGGTGCGGGGCTGGTCGCGCAGCTGAGCAAGCGCAGCAGCGCGTATGCAACGGTCAGCTATCTCACGAATCTGGGGGGCGAGCACCAGCGCACGATCCTGGGCAACGTGGGGGTGCGTTGGGCGTGGTGAGTTGGCTTGAATGGCGGAGGCGGTCTAGGCTGCTGCCTGGAGCAGCATCGCTTCCATGTAGGCCATGACGTAGCGCTCGTTGTCGAGGACTTTGAGTGCGCGTTTGACGATGAGCGGCGTCGGTCGGCTGCAGTCAATCGACGCAATCGCCTGTCTGTCAAACCAGGCGCAGTGGGCAATCTCCTCAGCAGGGCGGGCGATTGCACTGGCTTCTATGTCGGCAACGAATACGTGGTGGTGCTTGTTGCCACCAGCGAATTGGAACAATGGGCGTACGTCACGGCAGACGATGCCCGTTTCCTCGGCCAACTCACGGCGGGCGGCGTCGCCCAGTGTTTCACCGCGGTGCGGTTTGCCACCGGGCAGAACCCAGTGTGCGCTGGGGCGGGCGACCAGAAGAATCCGGTCACCGCGTTTGCAGAGGACGGTTGCACGTTCTTTCATGGTTGGGCTTCCATGGCGGTGAACATAAAAAAACCGCCGCTCAGAGGCGGCGAAATGGAAAGTGTCTGAAACAAGTTGCTGGGCGGCGGGAGTGGACCGCGCATCCAGCACCGTCATTCTCTCGAAGAGTCACCGCGCGCTGAATGAGATTTGTCCGATTCGAATGCGTGATGGCATAGGACAGGGGCGAATGTGGTTTGCTGACCATCCGTGCTGGCGCTTTTCATGGCGCTGACGGGGCCATCGCCACGGTGGATGGCAGCGCGATCGGCCCAGCCGTGAATCTGGCGGCCACGCGCTGCTGGGCAGCATCAACGACGTGCTCGATTTCTCCAAGATCGAGGCGGGTCAGGCGTCGATCGAGGCCATCCTGTTTTCAGCAACGCGATCAAATTCACGAATGAAGTCGACGTGCTGTTCGACCATCTTGCGCGGGTTTGGCCGCAGCGGGCCGGGGTTTGCGTTGTGCCATCGGTTGGTCGCCTGATGGATGGCGCGATCGGTCTGCGCAGTGCCCTCGTGTAGACGGCAGGCAGACGAGCCGCGAGAGCATTGGTGAGAGGCGCCTACCCGACGGGTACTTGCCGGGCTCAAGAGTCCAACGCATGACCTGCTGGAATCCTTGTACGTTGCGCTGTGGACTGGCGATCGGGGGGCGTTGCGCTCATGAGTGCCGTTGAACAGCGTTCATCGTAAAATTGCATTGTCTGTTGAGGCCTAGCGGACCGACAGTCGGCAAAAGGAGGGAAGGAATGAGCAGCTTTAGCATTGGCGTGGTGTTGGCGGACGACCATCCGGGGATGATTGCCGGGATATCGCATGAGCTGTCATCGGTGGACACCATCGTGTTGAAAGGGCATGCCACCAACTCGACTGACCTCGTCAAGCTGCTCGAGTCGACGCCGTGCGATGTGCTGGTGTCCGACTACGCCATGCCCACGGGCGACTATGGCGATGGCATTACGCTGTTTGGCTTCATTGGCCGGCGCTTTCCCCAAGTGAAGCTTGTCGTGCTGACAATGCTCGACAGTCCGGCCATCCTTGGTTCGCTCGATGATATTGGCATCCGTGCGATTGTCAGTAAGTCCGACGCGGTGTCGCATCTCGTTCCTGCCATTCATGCCGCGCATACGGGGGGCAAGTACCACTCGCCAACCGTTGCTGCTGTGCTGGAGGAACGCGAGGCTCAGCGAGCCGGCGCTCCGGCATCGACTGAGCTGAGCCCGCGCGAGGCAGAGGTGGTGCGGTTGTATGTGTCCGGCTTGCGGGTGGATGAGATTGCCGAACGGCTCAATCGCAGCAAGAAGACCATCAGCACCCAGAAAAACCGGGCCATGGAAAAGCTCGGCATCTCGCGCGATGCAGATCTCTTCACGTACGCCAAAGAGCACGGTTGGTTGTCGTCATCGCAAACGCCGCCGCGTGACGCCAACTGAGCGTTGAACGCAGAGGGGTCAGACCGGCCGCTCGGCGGGCGGCACACTGCGCGGTTGCGGTTTGTCTGGCGCGGGCGCGTCCGGCTGCTTCCAGGCTTCGACAATCTGCCGCCTGCGCTGCGGCGACGAGAACAGGTATTCGTTCATGGCGCCCAGAAACGCGTGGCGCGCCGGCGCCGTCAACTCGGCAAAGCCGAGCAGAATGTGCCGTAGGTTGTCTCGTTCAGTCTGCTTCATGATCTGGTCTCCAATGGCAACGCTGCGCGCGCTGCGCATGTCGCACCGGTGTCATGGCGCGAATCTATCTACGTTATGGGGTGGAAAGTGGTCCGTCTATCAGACCTGTCTGGTAGTGGGGCGGATCGGGCCGGATAAGGAAAGGCTCGTGCGTTACCGTGCCGGCCGCATGACGGACGGGATCAGGCCCGTTTCAACACCGTAGTAGAAGAGGTCCACCTCGCGGTGGATATTGAGCTTGCGCATGGCGCTGCTCTTCTGCGTGCTGATGGTTTTTTTGCTGCGGCTCAGGCGCGCGGCGATCTCGTTGATCGTCATGCCTGATACGTACAGGCGGATGACTTCGAGTTCGCGGCTGGTCAGTTGTGCATTGCCAGGCGCGTCCTTGTGGGTTGGCTCCAGCGTGCGCAGAATCTTCTCGATCGTCGGCGATACATAGCGGCCGTTTGCAAACGCGGCGTGCACGGCGAGTGACAGGTGGTTTGTCAGATCGGATTTGCTGACGATGCATTGGATACCCGTCATGAGCGCTGAGAGGATCGCCACGTTCTCCATCATCGTCAGAACCACGATGCGCACATGCGGGTAACGCTGCTGGACCAGCGTCAGCAATGCCATGCCGTCGCCATAGCTGCCGCCAGGCATGGCGTAGTCGCACACAAGCACGTCGATGGGTGTGCGGTCGAGCAGCTCGATCAGCTCGGTCGAATTGCGTACGAGGCCATCGATCGAGATCGATTGGCGGCTGGCCAGTTCATGTTTGACGCCAAACAGGATGGCCGGGTGGTCGTCGGCGATGGCGACGCGGATCAGGACGGGATTCATGATGATGGCGCGTGTTGCAGGGCGGTTGCGGTTTCTCTGTGACGAACTCGCCACGGAAGTTCCGGTGTTGCGCATGACCACTGACACGCGCATGCGCAAAGGGCGATGCGCAGACTGTATTGAGTCCAGGGAAACGCGAAAAGCGGATCAGTCCTAAAGCGGCGCGGCGTAGTGTAGGACTGGGCCTATTCGGGGCGTTGTGCCGATGGCCGCAAGCGCATGGCACACGACGGCTGTCCACGTGTTGTGCGTAGTGCGCATACCTGCGGAAGGCCGATGCGCTTTTGCGCGTTGCTAGCCCGTTGATTCTTTTGCGGAATTCTCATGAATCGAGGCGTTCCACTATTGCGGTGCGGAGGCGTTTGAACGTACGCTTTCGCCACAAAAAAGAACACAAAAACAAGGAGACCACCCTCATGGAATTGGACGTCAACCACCGGCCGGTCAGTGTCGACTGCGACCCGGCTACGCCTCTGCTGTGGGTCTTGCGCGATCACCTGAACATGACCGGGACCAAGTTCGGTTGCGGTGTTGCGGCGTGCGGTGCATGCACGGTTCACCTGGACGGGGCGGCCGTACGGTCGTGTGTGTTGCCGGTGGCTGCGGTGGCGGGCAAGCGCATCACTACCATCGAAGGGTTGGCCGGGGGCGAAGGCAAGCGCCACGCGCTGCAACAGGCCTGGGTGGATGAGCAGGTGCCGCAGTGCGGCTACTGCCAGTCCGGCATGCTGATGGCCGCAGCGGATCTGCTGGCGCGGCAACCCGATCCAAGCGACGCTGACATCGATACGGCCATGACCAACATTTGCCGCTGTGGCACGTATCCGCGTGTGCGCGCGGCCATCAAACGTGCGGCGAAGGTACTGCGGGAGGGCCAGGCATGAACGCCAAGGCAACCAAGCCACGCAGTGGGCGCCGTCGTTTCCTGTTGGGTGCGTTGGCCGTCGGCGGCGCGCTGGTGGTGGGCTGGGGCGTGATGCCACCGCGCAGCCGCGTGGGCGATCCGGCGCTGTTTCCCGAACACGGGGGCGAGGTCGCCCTGAATGGGTGGATCAAGATCACCCCGGAGGGCAACGTCATCCTGGCCATGCCGCGCGTGGAGATGGGGCAGGGCATTCACACCGCGTTGTCGATGCTAGCGGCGGAGGAGCTGGACATTCCGCTGGCGCGCGTGAGTATCGAGACGTCGCCGGTGGAGCGCATCTACGGCAACGTGGTCGCCATGGGGGACAGTTCACTCCCGCTGCACCCGGACAGCGCAGACAAGACCTGGGCCCGCGCGCTGCACTGGGTCATGGCCAAGAGCGCGCGCGAGATCGGGCTCATCATCACCGGTGGCAGCAGCAGTGTGGCAGACGGCTGGCAGCCGGTGCGCGAAGCCGCCGCCACGGCCCGCGCCGCGCTGGTAGAGGCCGCCGCGCGCGAATGGAACGTACCCGCCGCGCAGGTAAGCGTGCACGATGGCCAGCTGATCGGCCCGGGCGGTAAGCAGGCGACCTTCGGTGGTATGGCGAAAGCTGCGCGCGCCATTGCACCGCCGTCCAACGTCGTACTCAAGCCGGCTTCGCAATACCAGTTGATCGGCAAGCCTGCGCCGCGCAATGATCTGGTCGCCAAGACGGATGGCAGCGCGCGCTTCTCCATCGATGCGCGTCCGGCAGGGATGCTGTACGCCGCCGTCGTAATGTGCCCCGTCTTTGGCGGCAAGCTCAAGACGTTCCAGTCGAAGGCGGCGCTCGGCATGCTGGGTGTGCGCTATGTGGTGCCGTTTGAAGGTTCGGCGGGCGGTGCGCCTGGCGTGGCCGTTGTGGCGGATCACTACTGGCAGGCGCGCCAGGCGCTGGCGACCGTTGAGCCCGTGTGGGACAACGGCCCGCATGCCACGCTCGATTCCGCGGGCATCAGGCAGCAACTCGTCAGCGCGCTGGATAGCGACAAGGGTGGGTTCACCTACCGCTCGCTCGGCGACGGCTTGAAGGCCTTTGACAAGGCTGACGGCGCCACGCTTGTGGAAGCGGAATACACCGCACCGTATCTCGCGCACACGGCCATGGAGCCGATCAACTGCACGGCGCAGGTGACAGCGGATGGGGTGCATCTGTGGGCGCCCACGCAGGTCGCCACGCTGGCACAACTGGTGGCAGCACGTGCAGCGGGCGTGAGCGGCGACAAGGTCCACATCGACATCCCGCTGATTGGCGGCGGCTTTGGGCGGCGGCTGGAGTCCGATTTCATCAGCCAGGCCGTCACCATTGCCACCAAGACCGAAGGCAAGCCGGTACAGGTCATCTGGTCGCGCGAAGAGGACGTCCGGCACGACTTCTATCGCCCGCACGCCATTGCACGGCTGAAGGCGCGCGTGGAGAACGGCAAGATCACGGCAATTGCCTCGCGCAGTGCGGGGCAGTCCATCCTGGCGGGCGAGTTGGACCGCCTGTTTGGAGCGCCCTCCGCTGGCATCGACCGCTACACCGCGGAAGGGCTGTTCGACCTGCCGTACGAGATCGAGCACGAGCACATTGCGCATCTGGCGGTGGATTTGCCGATCCCGGTGGGGTTCTGGCGCAGCGTGGGGCACTCGTATAACGGGTTCTTCATGGAGGGCTTCCTCAATGACGTGGCGGCTGCCGCCAAGCTGGATCCGCTGGCGATGCGGCGCGACCTGCTGAAGGCGCATCCGCGTGAGTTGAAGGTGCTTGACACAGCTGCGCAGGCTGCGGGCTGGGGGCAGCCGCTGCCGCCTGCCGCCGATGGCGCTCCGCGTGCGCGCGGCATTGCGCTGCACCCGAGCTTCGGCTCGGTGGTGGCGCAAGTGGTGGAGGTGTCGTTGAAGGATGGCAAACCGCGTGTGCACCGCGTTGTGTGTGCGGTGGATTGCGGTACGGTCATCAACCCAGGCATCGTCGCGCAGCAGATGGAAAGCGCGGTGATCTTTGGCCTGACGGCGGCGCTGTACGGGAAGATCGACATCAAGGACGGGCAGGTCGTGCAATCGAACTTCCCTGACTACCCAGCACTCAAGATGGCCGAGGCGCCCGTCATTGAAACGCACATTGTGCCGAGCACGGCAGAGCCGACCGGTGTGGGTGAGATTGGCGTGCCGCCGATTGCGCCCGCGGTGGCACATGCCGTGGCGCAGTTGACCGGCAAGCCGGTGCGGCAGTTGCCGATGGCGTAGTGACGCAGCTGCGTTGAAAAGAAAGAGCCGCAGGCTCAAAACCTGCGGTTTTTTCTTTGAGGTGGAGACGGACTCAGGCGACGTCCGGAAACACCGGCTCGCCCAGGTTCAGCATCAACCGGTTCGCCCACGCGAAGATCGCCACGGCGTGGATCAGGTCGAGGATTTCCGCATCTGTCAGCCCAGCGGCCTTGAGCGGCTGCAGGTCTTCGGCACGTATGTCACCGGGGCGCAGTGTCAGGTCGATGGAGAACAGTGCGATGGCCCGTTCACGCGCATTGGTGCCGGCGGTGTGTGGGTCTTCGAAGACCTGTTTGATCACGTCGTTGCGCTTGGCAAGCTGCTCGAAGCGCTGCGCGTGCACCGATGCGCAGTACACGCAGCCGTTCACGCGCGATACCACCGCGCTGGCGAGTTCGCGCTCCGCGCGAGACAGGCCGCCTGGTGCGTACATGATCGCGTTGAATGCTGCCGAGCGCTGGCGCAGGATCTCCGGCTGATGAACGAGGAAGCGGTAGTAGTCCGACGTCTTCGCCTTGGGGTGGCTCTCTTCCAGCACGGCGATCTGCTCGGGCGTGGCGCGGTCAAGGTCCACCACATCGAGCCATGCCTGCCATTCCAGCGATTCGTTGGTGAAGCCGTGGGCGCGGATGATCTCGGTCATGCTGCAGTCTCCGTGGAAGTTGCGGATGCATGGGGGCCGACGGCTGCGTCCAGCGCACGCAGGCCGGCGACCAACCGCGTTTGGTACGAGAGGAAGGCAATCAACTGCGCGAGGGTGACGACATCCGTCGTGGCAAGCCCGGCGGCGGGCAGCTTCTGCAATGCTTCGCGATCTCCTTCGATGGGGCGCTCGATGAGGGTGCGCGTGAAGGTGAGGATGGCGTGCAAACGCGGATCTGTCAGCGCTTCCACTTCACCGTGGTCGACCGCCTGCAATGTAGTGGCATCGACCTGCGTTTCTGCCAGCCGCGCGCGGTAATGCTCGGCCAGTTCAGGGGCAGGCGTCAGACGGCAAGCATAGAGCGCCACCAGCAGGCGTTCACCAAGCGTGAGGCCGGGCAGAGCGGGGTCGAACAGGGCGTCGTAGCTGCCTTGTGTGGCGGTCGCCACCTTTTCGCGGGCGTGACGCAGCGCGTGCGTGGCGCCGCCGTCGTCCAGGCCGGCAACCTGATCGACAACATCTTGAGCGGGCGTGAAATCCATCGTTGAAAGGCTCCGAGAATCGGGTACGGAGGCGCCGCGCGCAGCCACCGCGCTGGCGAGAAAGCGACGTACAGCGGCCCACGACTGCGCGTCAGCACGAGCGTTGGCGCGCGGTTCGCCGCCGCCGGTACTGATGCGGCCCGACACCGGGTGTGCGTAGACGAGCTGTGTGGTCGGCACGTACGGGAAGACGATGGCGTGGCCGGCGCCTTCATAGTCGAAATGCTGCACAGGGTAGGGGTGGCGTACCTCGGCCAGCTTGGCGGTGACCATGCGCGAGTAATCGCCTGAGGGCCAGGAGCCGTCGTCGGTGGCCGAGAGCAGCAGCACCGGCCCACGCGCGCGTTCGATGCGGATGCGTGCACGGGCGACGGCATCCATATCCTGCAGCGCGGTGCGGATGGCGCGCTCATGCCGGTGCGGCGCCGGGCCTTCATCGAATGGTGCCCACGTAGCGGTACGGTTGCCCTCCCACAGGTGTGGCAGCGGCTGGCCGCGGTACAGCCACGTCGGGCCTTCACGGCCGATGGCGGGGTCGGCGGCATTCTGTGCGCTGTGCACGACTGCACCCGGCACGTAGCCGATCACGGCGGACACGGCCTCAGGAAACGTCGCACCCAGCAGCAATGCCAGTTCACCGCCGCGCGATTGACCGCTCACTGCCACAAAGTCGTGCAGCGGCTCGACGCGCTTGCGCAGCCATGCGAGTGCACGCTCGAAGTACTCCAACGGCGTGTTGGAGATGTAGTCCGACAGCCCCGGCGCCTTGAAGTAGGCCAGCGCAAACGCCGCATAACCGTGCGAGGCGTACAGCGCCGCGCGCGGCTCGTTGATACCGCCGCCCGAGCCATTGAGGATCAGCACCGCCGGGCGCGGGCCGGGGTGGGCATAGGCGTCCGGCAAGTAGAGCGTGCCGACCAGGCCCTCATCATTGTCCGATGCGCGCACCTCGTGGCGGGTCACGCCGGGTGCTGCCAGTCGCTGCACGAAACGCGCGTGGATCGACTCGCCGCCGGCGGTGGCCGTGAGCGTGGTCGTCAGCGGCGCGGTCACTGGTTGCGGGAAGACCTCGCGCGCCTTGCCGTCTTCCGGGCGCTGGCTCCAGATCAGGCCCATGGCGCTGATGCCTGTGTAGTCGCCGGAGACCGGCGCATCGCGGGTCAGGTCGACGGTGCCTTGCGCGTCAGCGACGAAAGCAGCGCGGCTGTGCCACAGGACACCGTTGCCACGACGCGTTTGCGCGACGATGCCGACCTGCGCGCCGGGCGCCAAGCCTGTCACGACAATGCGGCGCTGCACGTCGATCAGGTCATCCGCCGGCGTGGCGTTGAGCACGAACGTAGCCATGGCGCGCTTACTTGCCGTCCTTGGTAACCATCTGCGCGGCTGTGCGGTCGCTGGTCATCGGGGTCACCTTCAGGCCCTTCTTGGCAGCCCACACGTTCTGGTAGTGGTACAGCGGCAGCACGCCCACGTCGTCCGACACGAGCTTGACCGAATGGCGCAGGATGGCCGCACGCTTCTCGACGTTGAATTCCTCGGTCGAGGCGTTCAGCGCGTTGTCCACGGCCGCGTTGCTGTAGTGGCCCCAGTTGGATGCACCCAGGCCCTTCTTGGTGTCGACGGTGGCCAGTACGTTGACCAGCGCGTAGCTCGCCTCGCCGGTGCCGTTGCCCCACGCCAGCATGCTCATCGCGTAGTCATTCTTGTTGGCGCGGCCCGAGTAGACCGACCAGGGCACCACCTCCACCTTGGTCTTCACGCCGATGCGCGACCAGAACTGTGCCACCGCTTGCGCCGTTTCCGGGCCTTGCGGGTAGCGATCGTTCGGCACGTGCATGATCAGGTTGAAGCCCTGCGGAAACCCTGCGTCGGCCAGCAGTTTCTTCGCTTGCGCCGGGTCGTAGGCAATGTTCTTCACGTCGGGGTTGTAGCCGTACGTGTCGGCAGGCATCCACTGGTTGGCGACAGTGGCTGCGCCTTGCAAGATGCGGTCGACGATGGCCTTGCGGTCAACCGCCAGCGACAGCGCCTGGCGCACGCGCACGTCCAGCAGCGGATTGTTGGCGAGCGGCTTGCCGTCGTTGCCCGTGATGTATTCGTTCGGGCCCTTGCGGAAGCTCGGCTGCAGCAGCATCACGCGCAGGCCGGGGTAGGCGAACACCTTCACGTTGGGCGACTGGCGCAGACGTGCGAGGTCGGCCACCGACACCTTGTCGATCACGTCCACCTCGCCCGAGAGCAGGTTGGCCGTGCGCGCGGCGGCGTTGTTGATGTAGCGGTAGTTGACCTTCTCCCAGATCTGCTTGCCACCCCAGTAGTTGTCATTGCGCGCCATGACCACGCGGTCGCCCGGCACATACGAGACGAACTTGTACGGGCCGGTGCCCACGACGGCGCGGCCAGCGTTGTAGTCCTCAGTGGCGGATTTTTCTCCCACGTGCTTGCTGACGATGTGCACGGAGGCGAGGTTCAGCGGCAGGTCCGGGTTCGGGATGTTCGTCTTGATGATGAGCGTGAGCGGGTCTTTGGCCGTGACCGATTCCACCGTGCGCAGATAGCCCGCGAAGGTCGCCACGCTGCCCGGCACGCTGCGCGCGCGCTGGTACGAGAAGATGACGTCATCGGCCGTGAAAGGCTGGCCGTCGTGCCATTTCACGCCGGGGCGCAGCTTGAATTCCCACGTCTTCGGGTCCAGCGTCTTCCACGACAGCGCCAGGCCGGGTTGCAGCTTGTTCCACTTGTTCTCGACCAGCAGGTCCCAGAAGTGCACGTCGACAGAGCGGTCGCCGGCATGGTTGTTCAGTTGCGGGTCGAGCGACGACAGCGGATCGGCAAAGCCGATGCTGAGTGTCTGTGCGCCGGCAGCACCAGCAGCGGCAAACAGGGCAACGGCAAGCGACGAGGCTAGGAGGCGTTTCACGGTTGTTCCCTTTGTAGTTGTTTGGTTGGCTTATTGAAGATCGTTCAGATCGCGTCGTTCAAATGACAGGCGCTGATGTGGTTGACCGCAATGCCGCGCAGGGTTGGGGCTTCGGTCTTGCAGCGAGGCATGGCGTGCGGACAGCGCGGGTGGAAATGGCAGCCGGTGGGCGGGTTCAACGGGCTGGGCATCTCGCCCTGAATGGCCGTGAAGGTCTTGTGCCGTGCAGACAGGCGCGGGATCTCCGCCAGCAGTGTCTGCGTGTAAGGATGGTTCGGGTGGCGGAAGACTTCCTCTGCCGGCGCCGATTCCACCACGCGGCCCAGGTACATGATCACCACGCGATCTGACAGGTGCTCCACCACCCCCAGGTCGTGGCTGATGAACAGGTACGTCAGGTTGAGCTGTTCACGCAGGTCCATGAACAGGTTCAGGATCTGCGCCTGGATGGACACGTCCAGCGCCGCCACTGCCTCGTCGCAGACAAGCATCGACGGCTGCACTGCCAGCGCCCGCGCAATGCCGATGCGCTGCCGCTGACCTCCGCTGAACTGGTGCGGGTAGCGGTCGCGCAGGGCGGGGTCGAGGCCCGCACGCTGCATCTGCGCGGCCACGTAATCGGCAAAACCGGCGCGGTCGGTCAGACCGTGTACACGGGCCGCCTCGCCGATGATCTCTTCCACGCGCAGGCGCGGGTTGAGGCTGGCGTATGGGTCCTGGAAGATCATCTGGATCTTCAGTCGGGCATCGCGCGCTTCATCGGCTGAGAGCGTGTTGACTGACTTGCCATCCACGCGCACCTCGCCGTCGGACGGCGGCATCAGCCCTGCGGCGATGCGGCCGAGCGTGGATTTTCCGCAGCCCGATTCGCCAACAAGGCCGACGACTTCACCCGGTTGGATTGCCAGGTCGATGCCATCGACGGCGCGCACCACGGCGGGCGGTTTCGCGAGCCCCAGACGCTGCAGAATGCTGTCAACAGGGCCGATTTTCCGATCGCCAAAGCGCTTGCCGACTTGCTTGAGTTCTACCAGCGGCGTGCTCATGCCACCTCCCGCGTGGCGGTCGGCAGTGTGCCGGGGTGGAAGCAGCGGACAAGACGTGCGGCGTTCGGCTGTGTCGTCTCCGGGCGGACGTTGCACGCCTCGGAGGCACGCGGGCACCGCGCTGCAAACGCGCAGCCGGCCGGCAGTGACAGCAGGTTCGGCGTCATGCCCGGAATCTGGCGTAGCCGCTGGCCACGGCGGTTTTCGCTCGGCAGGCTGTCAATCAGGCCCATGGTGTAGGGGTGCAGCGGTGCATCGAGCACGGCATCCACTGGGCCGTGCTCGACGATGCGGCCGGCGTACATCACGGCCACCTCATCGGCCAGGCCAGCCACCACGGACAGGTCGTGCGTGATCCAGATCAGCGCAGTGCCATGCTGGCGTGCGAGCTTCTGTACTTCGGACAGAATCTGCGCCTGGATGGTCACGTCCAGTGCGGTGGTCGGCTCATCGGCAATGATCAGGTCGGGTCGATGCAGCATCGCAATGGCAATCGCCACACGCTGCCGCATACCGCCCGAGAGCTGATGCGGATACGCGCGCAGCCGTTCTTCGGGGCTGGGAATGCCCATCAGCCCCAGCGTGTCGCGGGCGTGCTCGTGGGCCTGTGCGTAGCTCATGCTGCTGTGCGCGCGCACGGCCTCGATCATCTGGGCATCGATGCGCAGCACGGGGTTGAGCGTCATCATCGGGTCTTGAAAGACCATGGCGATGCGGTTGCCCTGCAGCTTGCGCAGTTCACGCGGAGCCAGCTTGGTGAGGTCGCGCCCCTGGTAGAGAATCTCGCCACTGACGACGCGGCCGGGTGGGTCAACCAGACCCATGATCGAGAAGCCAGTGACCGACTTGCCAGAGCCCGACTCGCCCACGAGCCCCAGGATGCGTCCGCGTGCCAATGAAAACGACACATCGTCCACCGCAGGCAGTACGCCGTCGCGTGTGAAGAAATGCGTGCGCAGGTTGCGGACTTCCAACGTCAATGGATTGGAACTTGCGGACACGCTCATCGTTGTGTCCTCGGGTTCAGCACTTCGCGTAGGCGGTCGCCCACCAGGTTGATGGCGACCAGCGCCAGCAGCAGTGCAATGCCCGGATAGAAACTGATCCAGTACTGACCAGACAACATGTATTGGTATCCGTTGGCAATCAGGAGCCCCAGGGATGGCTCGGTAATCGGTACGCCCAGGCCCAGGAAGGAGAGGGTGGCTTCCAGCGTGATCGCACGCGCCACCTGCAGCGTGCCCACGACGATCAGCGGCGGCAGGCAGTTCGGCAGGATGTGCTTGAGTGCAATGCGCCAGCCAGGCAGGGCGAGCGAGCGTGCGGCTTCCACGTATTCGCGGCGGCGCTCGACCAGCGCTTGCCCGCGCACCGTGCGCGCGTAGTACGCCCACTCCAGCAGCACCAGCGTCAGCACCACGTTGCTGATGCTCTTGCCGAGGTAGGCCAGGATCATCATCGCCACCAGCACGGACGGAAACGACAGCAGCAGATCGACCGTGCGCATGATGAAGTTGTCGACCTTGCCACCGGCGTAGGCGGCAATCAGCCCGAGCAACGTGCCGATCACGGCGGCGACGGCTGCCGAGCCGATCCCTACACCCAGGCTGATGCGCAGACCGTAGAGGATGCCGGAGTAAAGATCGCGCCCCTGGCCGTCTGTGCCGAGCCAGTACGTAAACGTGCCCAGACCGTTGGGCGAACCCGGCGGCAGTCGCGAGTCCAGCACGTCGAGCTGCATCAGGTCATACGGGTTTTGCGGCGTGATCCACGGTGCGGCCAGCGCGGCGGAGATCAACAGCACGACAACGACCAGCCCGAAGATGGCGGATTTGGATGCGAGGAAATCCGCTGCCACACGCCGCCAGGGGGACTGCTTGCGCGGCGCCGGAGCGGCAGTCGCCACTGTGGTTTGCGAAGACGCGTTCATGCGGCCTCCGCGTTATCTGCTGCGCGCACGCGCGGGTCCAGCATGCGGTACAGGATGTCGACGATCAGGTTGAGCGACACGAACAGGCACACCACAACGATGAGGTAGGAGACGATAACGGGGCGGTCCAGCGAGTTGATGCTGTCTAGAATCAGCTTGCCCGCGCCGGGCCAGGCGAAGATGCTCTCCGTGACAACGGCAAAGGCGATGGTCGAGCCCAGCTCCAGGCCGAGCACCGTCACCAGCGGGATCAACGTATTGCGCAGCACGTGCGCCAGCACCACGCGTAGCGGCGACAGGCCCTTGGCGCGTGCGAACTTCACGAAGTCCATCGGCAGCACCTCGCGCACGCCGGCTGAAGTCAGCCGCAACACCAGCGAGAGCTTGAACAGCGATAAGTTGATGGCGGGTAACAGCAGGTGGCGCAGGCCATCGGCCGTGAGCCACGACCACTCGACGCCGAACAGGCGGGCAGTCTCGCCACGCCCGCTGGCGGGCAGCCAACCGAGGCTTACGCTGAAGGCCATGATGAGCATCAGGCCCACCCAGAAGGTCGGCAGCGAGAAGCCCACCACGCTGCCCGTCATGAGCAGACGCGACACCGGATGATTCGGGTACAGCCCTGCGAACAGCCCCAGCGGCACGCCGATCACCACCGCGATGATGAGCGCCGCAAACGCCAGCTCCAGCGTGGCTGGCAGACGCTGCAGGATCAGCTGGATGGCGGGTTCGTTATAGACGAAGCTCTTGCCGAGGTTGCCGTGCACAGCACCGTTCAGGAAGCTCAGGTACTGCTGCCACAGCGGCTTGTCCAGGCCGAGCTCGGCAATGATGCGTGCGCGGTCGATCTGGTCCACGTCCTGACCGATCAGGATGTCGACCGGGTTGCCGATGGCGTGCAGTCCAACAAAAACGATCACCGTCATCACCAGCACGACCAGCAGCGCCTGGCCGATACGGCCTACTAGCCAACCGAGCCAACCCGTCATCGCGCGACCTCCTTGCGCGGTGCGTTCTGCACGGGCTCGGGCGGCGCTGCAGGCGTCCATTCATCACCGAAAATTTCCGGCTCGGCATAGGCCTGAATGGCGGCGTAATGCGCGTCGATGTCTTCTTGATACAGCAGGCCTGCAATGCCTTGCGCCAAGCGTTTCGCGCCTTCACTGATGGCGGGGATGTCGCCCGACACACTGCCGTGCGTGAGGGATGCCGGATAGCAGAAGCAATGTATGCGCGACAGACCGGGCAGCGAGCCAGGCACCTTCTCGCGAAATTCAAATGCGGCGCCGAGATCGGGGGAGTCGCTCAGCTCGGTGTCTTCCTCGCCGGGGCGCGGAGTGTAACGGTCGCGCCATTGGCGGATATGCGGCGCCAGCTGGCTGAATTCGGGGCGCGAGGTCCAGTCAGTGCGAAAGCCTGTCGAGAAGATCAGGAAGTCCAGATGGAACACGCCTTTGGGTGTGGCCACGTGCAGCACGCCGTCGTGCTCGTCCACGCCCAGAATGGCGCAGCCGAGGTTGAAGCGTGCATTGGCGTGGCGCGACACGCGCAGCGTGCTGCCACGCGGCGGCGGAACCTGTTCAACGTTGATGTAATGACGGATGCGCCATTTCCATGCGTCGGGCAGATGCAGGTGGCCGTGCACGAGCCCGGGGCTGCCGGCGCCCTTGCCCTTGTTGACGCGGGGCAGGTCGGAGCGGCGGATGAGCAGATCGACGCTCGCGGCGCCCGCTTCCAGCGCCGTCGCTGCCGAGTCCATCGCCGATGCGCCCGCGCCGATCACGCCAACGCGCTTGCCGGCCAAGGTGCCGTAGTCCATCTCATCGGACGAATGCGCCCACCAGCGGCGCGGCAGGCGACGTGCAAAGTCCGGCACGGTCGGGCCACCCAGGCCGTCGCGTCCGGTGGCCAGCACCACGCGGCGCGCGTACACGCGTTGCGTTGGCTGGCCCGGCACATCGATCACGAGTTCGACGGCGCCATCCTTGCGTGGGTGAATCGCCTTCACGTGGTGCTCATTGCGTACATCAATCTGCAGCACATGGCGGTACCAGCGCAGGTAGTCCATCCATTGCAGGCGCGGGATCTTGTCGAGCACTTCCCACGCATCGGTACCGAACTGTGCTTCGAACCACGCGCGGAAGGTCAGCGCGGGCAGGCCCAGCGCAGGGCCCGTCAACTGCTTGGGAGAGCGCAGGGTTTCCATGCGTGCGGTGGTCGCCCACGGGCCTTCGAAGCCAACGGGCGAGCGGTCGAACACCACGGCCCCGATGCCCAGATGCTTGAGCGATGTTGCAGCCGCCAGGCCAGCCATGCCGCCGCCAATGACGGCCACGTCCAGCACGGGTTGGCCGTTCAGTTCATGCGGTAGCGTCCACGCCTTGGCGGGGAGCTCCAGCCAGGCAAGGTCCTGGCGCAACCGGGCTTCCAGTGCCTTCAGTCCGGTGGGCCCGGTTGCTTGCGGTGCGTTGTCTTGTTGTACGGCGGTCATGCGGACGCGTCTTCTGTTTCGTTGGTGGGTTCGCCGTACAGCACTTGCAGCATGCTGGCGTGGCGTGCCGGGTCGTGCAGCTTGCAGTCAGGCAGCAGTCGTTGCGCGGCGCGGGAGAGGGCGTCGATCAGCGCGGTTACGGCGGCTGATGGCCGCTTGGCCTCGGGTGTGATCACGCCAAAGAAAAAGGGGATGTCGGCATCGATTGGGCGCACGGTCACGCCATCAATCGGCACGCCGTATGCCGTGACGGGCTCCAGCAGCGCCACGCCCAGGCCGGCACGCACGGCGGTCAGCGCGTTGAATGAGGCGTTGGTTTCTATTAATTCGGTTGGCGTGACGCCGGCTTGCGCGAGTGCCTGATCCAGGCGACGGCGCAGGCGATACGGGTTGTGCATCGTCACGATGCGCCGTCCAGCGCAATCGGACAGTGTCACGCGTGAGGCGGCGGCCAGCGGGTCACTTTGCTGCACCGCAGCCACGCATGCCGATTCGCCAATCCAATGCACCGTCACGCCGCGATGCTCCAACGGCAGGCTGCTGATGCCGAGATCTGCCGCGCCAGTCAGCACGGCATGCACGACCTGCTCGGGCGAGGCGCTGCGAATCTGCACGTGCTGGGCCAACTCGGGGTGATCGGCCAGCGCCGCGGGCAGCAGCCCGGCCGCCAGTGCAGAGGTGGCCGCTAACCGCAGCGGGCGCGCCTCGCCGCGCGCGATCTCTTCTGCGCGCGTGCGGATTTGCCGCAAGCTGATCAGCGTGTGTTCGACGTCTTCATAGAGCAGGAAGCCCTGCTCAGTGGGCGAGACGCGCGGCCCTGCACGCGTGAACAGGGCATAGCCGATTTCGGCTTCGAGGTCTTGAATGAGCCGGCTGATGGCGGGCTGCGAACGGCCCAGCAGTTTGCCTGCCGCAGTGACGCTGCCGGTCGACATGACGGCAGCAAACGCTTCGAGTTGTCGGAGTTCCATCAGCCTGATTGATCCCAGTCATGCATGTGGTTCATGCATTCTGGTAGAGGCAGTATGCGAATTCCAAATAGTATTTTCTTATGTACTCATGCGTTTTACGCAGGCAACCGCTATGCCCAGCGGTGAAGCGGCGGAGTTGGGTCGGAATTATCAAAAAAACCGCCGTACGAGACGGCGGTTCTTGCAGCGGGCAGTGTACGTAGATCAGTTGGTCTGCTTGGTGATCTTCGTGCCTTCGACCGATGCGCCGGCCATCAGGCCTGCGTTGGTCAGGTTGAAGCCGATGATCGGCTGTTGCACGGTATTGGTATCGATCGCGCCGTTGGCACCGATCTTGGCCAGTGCCACGGTGGCGTCCACGCCGGCCGTCCAACCTTGGCTGTTCTGGAATTTCTGCAGCGCTTCGTCCGTCATGAAGAGGATGATGAGCGCGCGCGACTGGGCACCTGCCTGGAAGCCCACCGAAGCGGAGGCGATGTTGTAGTAGCCCAGCGGTTTGCCACCGCCGGTGCGCAGCACGCCTTCGCCGTACTGTCCGCCGACCACGAAGCCGGCATTGAGCACCGACGGGAACACCAGCACGCCCTTGGCGCGCCCAACGAGTTCACGCGAGCCATTGGCCGTCGTGTACAGGCGCGAGAGCACGGAATCGGCCTGCGAGTTGGTGGTGGCGTGCTTGTTGGTCGACGTCATGACGTCGGAGCCCTCAGCATTCGGGCTGGTGGTGGTACAGGCTGCGATCTGGGTGCCAAGCAGCGCGATAGCAGCAAGCGTGGAGGCAGTACGACGGCTGATGAGGTTTTTATTCATGGCGATCGGTCTCAGTGTTGTGGAAAGGGGCCAAAAGGAGCAAACGCGCCCTGTGTAACGAGCTGACGTGGGCCCCGAACTTGTCGGCCAAGGGTGTCAATCTTCTGGCAGCAAGCGGCGTGCCCGCCATATCAGATGAACGCCTGAGCGCTCAGTTCCTGACATTAGGCGAGATTTGTGGCTGACGTAGCGCTTTTTCACACGGGTTTGTGTAAAAGCGAAAGAACGCCATGTCGCTTGCATGTTTTGCAAGCGCAATAAAAAACCGGCGCGAGGCCGGTTTCTGGTGCGGTGCAATAGCCGAAGGTCAGATCCAGACGATGAGCCCAACCACGCCGATGATCAGACCGAATTTCACCACGTAGTAGACCTTGCGGTTCCATGCCTTGAAGCGGCGGCGATACTGGCCCATCAGCCAGACATAGCGGAACAGCTTGTTGATGCCGCCGGTCTGGTCGCCCTCATCGTTGGGCGAGCTGGCGGCCGTCATCACCTTGCGGCCGAGCCACTTGTTGATACGCTGCGCCCAGCCGAATTTCATCGGGCGTTCGATATCACAGAAGAGGATCAGGCGATCCTTTTCGGAGCCGTTCTGCGCCCAGTGCAGGTAGGTCTCGTCGAAGACCACGCCTTCGCCGTCGCGCCAGCTGTGGCGCTCGCCATCGACTTCGATAAAGCAGCGGTCATCGTTCGGCGTGGCCAGGCCCAGGTGGTAGCGCAGCGAGCCGGCAAACGGGTCTCGGTGCGGGTTGAGCTTGCCGCCCGGCGGCAGCTCGGCAAACATCGCAGCCTTCACGCTGGGCAATTCACGCAACAGTGCCACGGTCTTTGGGCAAAGCTGCTCGGCTGACGGATGGCTCGCTTCGTACCACTTCAGGTAGAAACGCTTCCAGCCATTCTTGAAGAAGGAGTTGAAGCCGGCGTCGTCGTTCTTCTCGGCCGCCTTGATCTTGCTAAGGTTGACCAGCGCCAGGCCTTCGTCACGAATCTGTGGCCACGCGGCCTGCAATTTTTCCAGATCCGGAAAGCGTTCGACCGGCACATAGGCCGTCTGCGGCACGCCCGAGAACGCATACATGAAGCAGTTGACCGGCGCGACCACGGCGGAGTGGTCGAACATCTGGCGCCAGAACTTCAGGCGCACCTTGCCGCGAAAGTGCACGTACAGGATGGAGCCCAGGTAGAGGGCAACGAGAATCCACTTGATCAAGGCGACTTCCTTGCCGCGCAAAGGCGGTCAGCAAATGAGAGGGCGCAGGGCAGGGGGACACGCTGCGCGTAATTTCGTATTTTAACCGTGGAGCAGTATTGCGGCGTTGATGTAAGCCAACAGGCGTGGCCGGGTTGATTGCGCTTTGTGACAGCCCAGTGCGATTTTGTCGGCGCAAATGTGATCTTTTGTCGCGTTGTGCGCTATGCGCCTTACAATCGGATTTTTCGCCTCGGTGGATTTTTAACTGCGGGCGGCAACCGGAGGGGACCATGGACGCGAAAAAACTTGCCGAATCGCCCAACCCATTGGCTAACGAGCCGTCGACTATCGGTTTGCTGCAAGCGAGCACTGAATCATTGGACGCCTCCATCCGCCGCGCACAGGAAGCCCTGAGTGCCGTATCGGCCCGGCTCGCACGCCAGGGCGTGACCGTCAGCCCGCCCGCAGATCGTTTTGTCGAAACTGATGTCATGTCGCCAGCTGAGGCGCGTGCTCTGGCCGAACGTTGCATTGCCGGGGCCGAGTCCGATGCCGCCAGCATGGCGCGAGCCTTCTCGGCGCTGCTGATGCAGGTGGATGCGTTGGAGGCCGATCACGCAGGCCGTCGCCGCGTGCTGCGGCAGTGGATGGTGAGTCAGCTCACCTACAAGATGCTCTATCTGCACCACAGCGGACAGGATCCGATGGTGCCGCCGCGCGCGTTGCGGGCGCAGAAAGAGCGCGTGAAGGCGCAGGTGTCTGCGCTGCTCGACGCCGGGCGCTCTTATGCCGATGTGCGCTTGACCGACCTGCGCTTCGACGGTGACAGCGCAGGCCAGGCAAGCTAGGCGGATTACTCCTCGTCGTCTTCCTCGGAATCGAGGAAATCGCGGCGGGTCAGCCAGTCGGCGATGGCTTCGTCGCAGGCATTCTTCAGCTTGGCCTTGTTGTCCACCTTGTCGAACAGCGTGAAGTTCATCAGCGCCAGGCCCAAGTCAGTGATGTAAAACATGCGCTTGGGGTTTTCGAAGTGGACGATGCGGCCGTCGATATCCCCATCGTCTTCCGGCGCGGCGGGCATGTCTTCGAGTTCCACCACGCGGCACGTGAAGCGCGGCGAACGCGTGTGCGTGAGGTATTCGAATTCATCGTGCGACACTTCGCCGGACGGTGTGACGGCAATGGCGAACCCCCAGATAAAGCGCGGGGTCGGCAGATCCGACAGCTCGTCGATTTCATCCATCCTTGTTTCTCCAATCTAATGATGGCTTCTACTAACGCTGCATTATCGCGCATGAACAGCACATTCGGGCACGGCGCAGAAAGCACAATGCCGTGCTGCCTTGCACGGTAATCGTATGACTGACCCGCGTGTTCATCAGGTCGTTGACGGCTTGGCGGCCCGCAGCGCCTTTGACGCTGCAGCTTTGGTGCCCTGGATTGTTGCAGGGCAGCGCGTCGGCTGGCTGGACGCCAAGCGCGCCGCGCTGCTTGGGCGCTGGCCGCAGTGGTTCGAGGTGTCGGCCGGGCGGGTCGATTTGCGCAACACCCTTGCCACCGAGGGCGAGCGTACGGCCGCCTTGGCCGAGGTGATTGCGCGTTTGGCCGAGGGGGGGCATGTACGCGGGTGGCGCGACGAGCAATTCGTCGTCAACACCGGCTGGGGCACGCCTGTACTGGCGCTGATTGAACGCGCGGCCGCACGCTTTTTCGGCATCCGCACCTACGCCGCCCACATGAACGGCTTGATCGAGGGGGGGGATGACGCAGGGCCGATGCTCTGGCTGGCCCGCCGTGCCAACACCAAGCCGATCGACCCCGGTATGTGGGACAACCTCGTCGCCGGCGGCATCGGCCATGGGTTCGACGCGCGCGGCGCGCTGGAAAAAGAATGCTGGGAAGAGGCCGGCATCGGCGCCGATCTGGCAGCCGGGCTGATGCCGCGCGGCACGATTGACGTCCTGCGTGCCGTGCCCGAGGGCATCCAGAACGAGACCCTATTTGCCTTTGACCTGACGCTGCCTGCAAGCTTCACCCCTGCCAACCAAGACGGCGAGGTCGCCGGCCACCTGCGCGCCAGCCCTGACGCGGCGCTTGATATCATGGCGGATTGCGCGATGACGGTGGACGCCACGCTCGTCACCCTTGGCGCCTTGGCGCGCTTGATTCCGTCCGTGGTGCTGCAACGGTTCGCGCCTGACAACAATACGTAAAACGCTTCATGAGTCACTCCGGTTTCATCCTCACCCTGTCCTGCCCGGACCAGCCCGGCATCGTTCATGCCGTGTCCGGCCTGCTGTTCGAGCAGGGCTGCAATATTCTCGATTCCGACCAGTACGGCGACGAGTTCACCAACCGCTTCTTCATGCGCGTGCATTTCGTGCCGCAGGGCCAGCCGCTGGACCTGCAGACGCTGCGCGACCGCTTTGCACCCATCGGCGAACGGTTTTCGATGCAATGGGGCATGTTCGACGCCGCGATCAAGCCGCGCGTGATGATTCTCGTCTCGAAGATCGGCCACTGTTTGAACGACCTGCTGTTCCGCGCCCGCGCCGGCCAACTGCCGATCGAGATTGCCGCCATCGTTTCGAACCATCGCGATTTCTATCAACTGGCTGCGTCGTACGACGTGCCGTTCATGCACTTGCCGCTGCTGCAGGCGACTGACGCACAAAAGGCCCAGCAGGAAGCCCGCATCTGGGAAATTGCCCAGGAGCAGCAGATCGACCTGGTCGTGCTCGCGCGCTACATGCAGATCCTCTCGGACGACCTGTGCCGCAAGCTGGAAGGCCGTGCCATCAACATCCACCACTCGTTCCTGCCGAGCTTCAAGGGCGCCAAGCCGTACTACCAGGCACATGAGCGCGGCGTGAAGCTAATCGGCGCGACGGCCCACTATGTGACAGCCGATCTGGACGAAGGTCCGATCATCGAGCAGGAGATCGAGCGCGTGGACCACAGCATGGACCCGGAGCAGCTCACCGCCGTTGGCCGCGACGTGGAATGCGTGGCGCTCGCTCGCGCCGTGAAGTGGCATGCCGAGCATCGCATCCTGCTCAACGGCCACAAGACCGTCGTCTTCAAGTAACGGGTAGGTGGGCGTATGACACGACAGATCATCCTCGATACCGAAACCACGGGCCTGAACGCCGCCACTGGCGACCGCGTGATCGAAATCGGCTGTGTGGAGATGGTCAACCGCCGGCTGACCGGCCGCAATCTGCACTTCTACATCAACCCTGAGCGTGAAATCGACGCGGGCGCGATGGCGGTGCACGGCATCACCAACGAGTTCGTGGCCGACAAGCCCAAGTTTGCGGAAATCGTCGACGAGATCCGCGACTACGTGCAGGGTGCCGAGGCGATCATCCACAACGCCCCGTTCGACTTGGGCTTCCTGGACATGGAATTCCAGCGCCTGGGTCTGCCGACCTTCCGCGAGCATCTGTCGGGGCATATCGATACCTTGCGCGAGGCGCGCCAGATGTTTCCGGGCAAGCGCAACTCGCTGGATGCGCTATGCGACCGGCTGGGCGTGAGCAACGCGCACCGTACGCTGCACGGCGCCTTGCTGGATGCGGAGCTGCTGGCCGAGGTCTACCTGGCCATGACGCGGGGCCAGAATACCCTGGTGATCGACATGCTGGACGGCGGCGAGAGCGCCTCGGCAGAGGCCGCCACCATCGATTTGAGCGCGCTTGAACTGCCAGTGCTGCAGGCCACCGAGGCGGAAGCCGCAGCCCATGCCGGCGTGCTCAAGGAGATCGACAAAGCCAGCGGCGGCAAGACCATCTGGACACGGGAGGCGCAGGAAGCCGCGCCTCCGGCGGCTTGATGCAAAGTCGAAGCAAAAAAGTGCGGCCGGGGGCTTTACACGGGCATAGCTTTTCGCCATAATCTCGTTTTCGCCGCATCCCGGCAGCAGTTTTCGGGTGGTTAGCTCAGCGGTAGAGCACTGCCTTCACACGGCAGGGGTCACAGGTTCAATCCCTGTACCACCCACCAAATTCGCGAGCAATCGCAAAAAAAGGCCCTCTGGCAATCGCCGAGGGCCTTTTTTCTTTGCCATCTTCGTTATTCGCTCCCGCGCGCTCTGCGGCATCTCCTCTCTGGCGCAAAAAAAACGACAAACAGCCCGCTTGAATGATGTGGGTGACGCCTGCACCGAATCGAGGCCACTCGCCCTGTTTTGTGCAATTGGCCGTTGCTCAATGGTGGGAAGGTTGCCAGTACAACTGGGATGCCGCCTGGGTTGCTGTGCATGCAACAGCGCAGCAACCATTGTGTGCGGAGGGCCGGGATAACCCCTGCTTCCGTTGGGGCGGTTGGTGGGAACTCATGCAGATCGGTTACGTACAAACATGCGAGCGCACCCGTGGAACTGGGTAAGCTTTCTGCTCTACCTGAGCGGACGTGCTGGCGATGTGCGCAGCGGCGACAAATTGCTGCGTATGAATATGCTGATGAGATTGCGAGCCGTTCCGATTTGGCACTGCATGGCGTCGAGCGCTAATGCGATCACGAGTGGCTGTGCACCGCTCGAGAGGCTCAAGCGTTCTTGTGCTCATCCGTGATTGGTCTACAGTGGAATAAGTACCGCATTCAACGCACGCAAGAACTAGCCTCGTTCCAGCATGACCATGCTGGTGGTGAGGAAGAAATCTACGGGGGAGATATGGATATTTTCCGCCACTACGCTACGCGTTTCGAAGCTCGCAAAGAGGACGAGTACAGCATCCAAGAGTACCTGGATATCTGCAAGAAAGACTCCACCGCTTATGCGACCGCAGCCGAGCGCATGCTTGCTGCAATCGGTCAGCCGGAACTGGTAGACACGCACCACGATCCTCGGCTGTCGCGATTGTTCTTCAACAAGGTCATCCGCATTTACCCGGCCTTCCGGGAGTTCTACGGCATGGAGGACACGATCGAGCAGATCGTCTCGTTCTTCAAGCATGCTGCGCAGGGCCTGGAGGAACGCAAGCAGATCCTCTATCTGCTCGGGCCCCCGGGCGGCGGCAAGTCTTCTCTGGCTGAAAAGCTGAAGGCGCTGATGGAGCAGATTCCCATCTACGCGCTCAAGGGCTCGCCCATTCACGAGTCCCCGCTCGGGTTGTTCTCGCCCGAGGAAGACGGCAAGATCCTGGAGGAAGACTACGGCATCCCAAGGCGCTATCTGAACTCGATTGCCTCGCCGTGGGCCGTCAAGCGGCTGCACGAATTCAACGGCGACATCACGCGGTTCCGCGTGGTGAGGCTGCATCCGTCGGTGCTGTCGCAGATTGCGATCTCCAAGACGGAGCCCGGCGACGAGAACAATCAGGACATTTCATCGCTGGTCGGCAAGGTCGACATCCGCAAGCTGGAGGACTATCCGCAGGACGATCCGGATGCCTACTCGTATTCGGGCGGGCTGTGCCTGGCCAACCGCGGGCTGCTTGAATTCGTGGAGATGTTCAAGGCGCCCATCAAGGTGTTGCACCCGTTGCTGACGGCCACGCAGGAAGGCAACTACAAGGGCACGGAGGGCTTTGGCGCGATTCCGTTTGACGGCGTCATCCTAGCGCACTCGAACGAGGCGGAGTGGCAGAGCTTCAAGTCCGACCGCAACAACGAGGCCTTCCTCGACCGCATCTACATCGTCAAGGTGCCGTACTGCCTGCGCGTGTCGGATGAGGTGAAGATCTACGACAAGCTGCTGCGTAACAGCTCGCTGTCGAACTCGCCTTGCGCGCCGAACACGCTGAAGATGATGGCGCAGTTTGCGGTGCTCACGCGCATCAAGGAGCCGGAGAATTCCAACATCTTCTCCAAGATGCGCGTCTATGACGGCGAGAGCCTCAAGGACGTTGACCCGAAGGCGAAGTCGTATCAGGAGTACCGCGATTTTGCCGGCATTGATGAGGGCATGACCGGGTTGTCGACGCGCTTTGCCTTCAAGGTGCTGTCCAAGGTCTTCAACTTTGATGGGGCGGAGGTTGCCGCCAACCCGGTGCACCTGCTGTACGTGCTCGAACAGCAGATCGAGCGTGAGCAGTTTGCCCCGGAGACCGAATCCAAGCTGATGTCCTACATCAAGGAGTATCTGACTGCGCCTTATGTGGAGTTCATCGGCAAGGAGATTCAGACCGCCTATCTGGAGTCGTATTCGGAATACGGGCAGAACATCTTCGATCGCTACGTGGTGTTTGCCGACCTGTGGATCCAGGATCAGGAGTACCGCGATCCGAACACCGGCGAAATTCTCGATCGCAGCGCCTTGAACGATGAGCTTGAGAAAGTGGAAAAACCGGCGGGCATCTCGAACCCGAAGGATTTCCGCAACGAGATCGTCAACTTCGTGCTGCGCGCGCGGGCCAAGAACGGGGGCAAGAATCCGCTCTGGACCAGTTACGAGAAGCTGCGCGCGGTGATCGAAAAGCGGATGTTCTCGACCACGGAAGACCTGCTGCCAGTGATCTCGTTCAACGCCAAGTCGTCGCACGACGATCGGGCGAAGCACGAGAACTTCGTCAACCGCATGGTGGAAAAGGGCTATACCGAGAAGCAGGTGCGCCTGCTGGTGGAGTGGTATCTGCGCGTACGGAAGTCGTCTTAAGGAGAGGGTGCCAGGCAGACAACTTCCAACCGAGGGCAGGCACATGGGCACGATCATCGATCGGCGGGAGAACGGCGGCGGCAAGAGTACCGTCAACAAGCAGCGCTTCATCAAGCGCTACAAGGAGCAGATCCGTCGCGCGGTGGCCAAGGCGGTGTCCGGCCGGAAGATCATGGACATCGAGCAGAGCGGGCAGGTGTCCATTCCGGTCAAGGACATCTCCGAGCCTATGTTCCACCACGGCTCGGGCGGGCGCCGGGAGGGCGTCCATCCCGGCAACAGGCAGTTTGTCCGGGGCGACAGCTTCGACCGCCAGCAGCAGGGCAGCGGTGGTACGGGCTCCCAGGCGAGTGATTCGGGCGAGGGCGAGGACGACTTTGTCTTCACGCTCTCACGCGAGGACTTCCTCAACTTCTTCTTCGAGGACATGGCTCTGCCCGACATGGCCAAGCGGCACCTGGCCAAGATCGCGGAGGTGCGCAAGGTGCGGGCTGGCTATTCGCTGGACGGCACGCCTTCGAACCTGTCCATCCTGCGCACGATGCGCAGCTCCCTCGGCCGCCGCATTGCGCTATCAAGCCCGTATCAGCGGCGCCTGCATGAACTGGAGACTGAGTACAACGAGGTGCTCCAGAACGACGGGCCGTACTGTGCGCGCGCGTTGGAGCTGATGAAGGAGATGCGGCACCTGCGCTCGTGCCTCGATCGTGTGCCCTTTATCGAGAAGCTCGACCTGCGCTACAACAATCGCGTGCAACGCAAGCGTCCACAGGCGCAGGCGGTGATGTTCTGCGTGATGGATGTGTCGGGCTCGATGGATGAGCAGCGCAAAGATCTTGCCAAGCGCTTCTTCATGCTGCTCTACCTGTTCCTGAAGCGGAACTACGAACGCATCGACGTCGTCTTCATCCGTCACCACACCGTGGCCAAGGAGGTCAGTGAGGAGGACTTCTTCCACTCACGTGAATCTGGCGGCACGGTGGTATCGAGCGCGCTCAAGCTCGTCACGGAAGTGATCCATGATCGCTATCCACCCAGCCAATGGAACATCTACTGCGCCCAGGCATCGGACGGCGATAACTGGGCGGGGGATTCAGAGCTTTGCGCCCAGCTGCTGCGCGAATCGATCCTGCCGGTGACGCAGTATTTCGCGTACATCGAGGTGGTCTCGACGGAGCCACAGAACCTGTGGGAGGAGTATCTTACGGTGCAGGCTGCATACGAGAACTTTGCGATGCAGCGCATCCTCAAGGCCGACGAGATCTATCCGGTATTGCACGATTTGTTCCAGAAGCGCACCACCTGAATGGCAGTGCCCGCGGCGCTGCATTGGCCCGACGTATTTGCCAACATGCGGCAAACACGCTGCAGCATGTGACGGAGTCAACGGGGAACGAGCATGGCCTATCTTTCGACAGGCTCGGAATGGACCTTCGATCTGATCAAGCTCTATGACCAGAACATCGCCCGCATTGCCGGCGAGTTTGGTCTGGACACGTATCCGAATCAGATCGAGATCATTACCGCAGAGCAGATGCTGGATGCCTATGCGTCGTCCGGCTTGCCTCTGGGCTACAACCACTGGTCATATGGCAAGCATTTTCTGGCTTCCGAGCGCGGCTACCAGCGCGGCCAGATGGGGCTGGCTTACGAGATCGTCATCAACTCCAACCCCTGCATCGCCTACCTGATGGAGGAGAACACGATGCCGATGCAGGCGCTGACGATCGCGCACGCCTGCTACGGCCACAACTCCTTCTTCAAGGGCAACTACCTCTTCCGCACCTGGACCAACGCTGACGCCATTGTTGACTACCTACTGTTCGCCAAGAGCTATGTGGCGGAGTGCGAACGCCGCTATGGCGAGCAGGAAGTGGAGTTGCTGCTCGATTCATGCCACGCGCTGCAGAACTACGGGGTGGACCGCTACCGACGGCCCAAGAAACTGTCGATTACCGAGGAGCAAGCGCGCCAGGACGAACGCGAAAAATACCTGGAGGCGCAGGTCAATGACCTATGGCGCACGCTGCCCAAGCACCGTGCGCATGCGCTAGCCACCGCAGACGATGCGCCAGAGCCGGAACCGAAGTTTCCGCCAGAGCCGGAGGAGAACCTTCTCTACTTCATCGAGAAGAACGCGCCGAAGTTACAGCCCTGGCAGCGAGAGATTGTGCGTATCGTGCGCAAGATCGCACAGTACTTCTATCCGCAGCGGCAGACCAAGGTCATGAACGAAGGCTGGGCTACGTTCTGGCACTACACCATCCTGCACAAGCTATACGACGAAAAGCTCGTCAACGATGCCTTCATGCTGGAGTTGCTGCAGGCACATACCAATGTGATTTATCAACCCCCATACAACAGCCCGTACTACAGCGGCTTCAATCCGTACACGCTTGGCTTCCTGATCTTTCAGGACATCCGCCGCATTTGCGAAGCCCCGACCGATGAAGATTTCCGCTGGGCCCCCGAGATCGCCGGCAGCGATTGGCAGGAAACACTCGACTTTGCCATGCGCAACTTCAAGGACGAGAGCTTTCTGCTGCAGTTCCTGTCACCGCGGGTGATTCGCGAGCTGAAGTTGTTCTCGGTGCTGGATGACGATCGCGAGCCCAAGCTGCGCGTGACCGCCATCCACGACGACGAGGGCTATCGCATGATTCGCCAGCTATTGGCGAGTCAGTACGACCTGTCGAATATCGAGCCGAACATCCAAGTCACCAATGTGGACGTGGGGGGCGATCGCTCGTTGACCATGCGGCATCAGCAGAACCACCGCCGCCCCCTGGGCAGCAACTACGAAGAGATGGTGCGCCACGTTACCCGGCTCTGGGGTTTCACCTGCCGGCTGGAGGTGGTCTACGAAGACGGTCGGCGCGAAATGAAGTACGAGTGCAAGCCTGACTAGCGCGTCAACCGCCGGTGCGTTGCTGTGCTCACACCGCCGGGGCAGCGGGCTCAGCGTGTTTCGCGCTCGCCTTTTTCTTGTCTGAAGGCTGAAGTGTTTGCGGCATGCCTTGCAGTTCCGTGGCCCTCAGCGCGCCGAACAGAGCGCGGACTGGTGCGATCATCGGTTCGTCTCCCCAATGTGTCGCCAGCGTGCGCCAGGCTTCTGCCGATGTGGTGGCCTGTTGTAACAGGGCGTTCTGCTGCTCGTTCACCATACTCAGGATGGTCTGGAAGAGGCGACTGCTTTGCTCGATGCGGGTTTGCAGCAGGGTGGCCGGCAGCGCGGCCAGGTCTTCCCAGTTGGTAGCTTCAGAAACTGAGGCGCAGGCTTGCAGTGCGCGCCGCTCCGCATCTTCCACGCCCTTAAGCGTGATTTTGAGCGCGCGTTCTTGCGTTTCCTCCAGCGTGGTCAGGGTGTGCAGGGCGGTTTGTAGCTGAGTGCGAAAGACTTCGAGGGAGAGATCGATCGGTGCTTGCACGGCGTGCCTCCAAAAATGGGTGGGTGGCGAGGCCCTGCCGATGTTGTCCGCTGTCTCGCATGGCGCCCCTTTCTCCCCCGGTCCCCCAAAGGCCGTTCGCTGTTCTGGTGCAGGCGAAACTGCCCTTGGCAGGTGACGCAACCGGGGTGGCGTCACCTTCTGAGATGCTTGCGCTACATGCCGAAGCGAAAGTGTCCGCTGCGCAGCACGATGTTGTGTGAGTCGGTCAGCTTGAACAGCGAGCGCGCCATGTCTTCGATGGTTCCGCGATGGGTTTCCATCGCTTGCAGCAGATCTTCCTGCCGCCAGGAGCGGGCGCCGAAATGTTCTTCCAGTGCCTCCGCCGTCACCGCATAGCAGGCGTACGTGCCATCGACGCTGGCGGTGCAGGTGAGGGTGAGATCTGCTGCGCAGTAGCGCGGAGTGCCTGTGTGGAATTCAATCGATTTCATGGCCGGCCTCCATGAAAAAAGGCGATGCGCCGTGCGCCGCTATTGCTCCAGTGTATGGCGCGAGTGGCTGAATGCAATGTCGTTACGAAGCGGTTTAGACCGGCGTCAACCCTGGGTTTCTCTCGCGGCACGAGGCGTGTGTCAGTGTGTATGGCCGCCGGCACCCGCACGTGACCGGCGGCTCGATCCAATCCCCCGGCTACATCGCACACAGTTGCAGGCGTGCAATGCCGGCCTTATAGCGCGACAGCCAGAGTGCGGCCTCCGTGCGGTTGCTCACCCCGATCTGCCGGAACAGCGCGTACAGATGATTTTTGATGGTGCCTTCGGCCACATTGAGCACGCGGCAGATCTGTTTGTTGGATTTGCCTTCAGCAAGCAGTTGCAGCACTTCGTGCTGGCGCGGCGTAAGGCGGCGCCACACTTCGGCCGGGCTTTCGCCGCTGGCCTGTCGCGGATCATCGGGGTACAGGTTGCTGATGGGCGGCAGATAGACCGCGCCCGAAGTGATGCGCTGCAAAGCTTCGAGCAGAACATCGGCGGTGGCCTGGCGGTCGACCACACCGGCGGCGCCAAAACGCAACGCATCGCCCACCACGTGCCGGCCAACGGCCTGCACCGTCAGCAAGACAGGCACTTCCGGCAAGACGGCTTTCAGGTCTGACAGGCGCTGCCGCGCATCATCATCCTGCGCACTCCATTCCATGACCACCGCGCTGGGCTCTGCCTCTCTGCAGGCTGGTCCAATTGACGCGGAATAGTGTGTATCGATAAACACACCCTGTGCATCGAGTGCATTCAATACATTGGACACACCTGCCGCAAAAAGCGGCAAGCTATCGATTACCAGAATATTCATCGACCCCTCGTACTTCGGTTAATTATTCTCAAGCGAAACCGATTATTTTGTAGGGCGCGAATGATCCGGGTGCATTGAAACGGAAGTTCAGTGCCGAAAGTCACGGGCGGGTTATCGCCAGGTATTAGGCCGCTGTACTGGGGCCACGACTGGGACTTTCGTGGCATCGAACCTCGTCGTCAAAGCACTTACTTTGGATTTCGGCGCACAAACCTGTGCGTCAAAATAATTCAAAGTAAGGAGTTTTAAATGGACAACGGACTTATCGGATCGGTTATCAACGCGCTGCCGATCGACAAGATGATCTCCGCGCCGCTGCAGGCAATGATCGCGGCGCAAACCTCGGCAGCAAAATCCTATGCGGATTTTCTGCTGCAGGTGTGTATTCAGAATGGCAAGGCCGTTGCGGTGCAATTCGACTATGACGAAACCATCGTCGATGAGAAGGGTGTGTCGCAGGGCACGATCCAGAAGACGATGCGCATTCCGCTGCTGTGTGCGGTTGTGCATCCGGTAATTGCCATCGAAGAAGGCACGATCGACTTCGAGCTGGAAATTTCGCAGTCGGAAAAGTCGTCGTCGTCCACCGAGGCGGAGGGTTCGTTCCAGGCCAAGCTGGGCTGGGGCCCGTTCAGCGTGTCGGTGTCGGGCCGCGCCTCCCACAAATCGGAGCAGACGCGCAGCACTGATACACGTGCCAAGTATTCCTTCCACACTCAGGTCAAGCGCCAGAACCCGCCTGAAGCGCTGATGCGCGTGATGGAATTCCTGACCGACGCTGCCACCAAGCCGGTGGTGGTGAAGGGCAAGGAGAACGACGTCAAGCCGCTGCCGGCCACGCCGACCGACGGCACGATGGTTGGTGAGAAGGTGCCCGCCGGCGGCAACGCCCCGGCCCCGGCTCCGGCTAACCCATAAGCCACTTCGGCGATGGGCACCGGCCCGCCTCCCCACAGCTGGTGTCCTGACCGGCGCGCGTTCTGCCTCAATTGGGCCGCGCGTCGCCCATTGACCTCGTTCAGCCCGACACCATGTTCAAACTCTTCAGCCGGCGGCGGCGTGACGACGACCGCGCGCCACTCGCCAATATGGCGCCTGCGTCGTCTGCGCAGCCTGATATGCCTTCCGGCGCCGCACCGTTTCAAGGCGCGGCATCGGATACACCGCCCTCAGCCGGGGCCGATGCACCGTCGCCCCCCAGCTCGTCACCGCCCGGTGGTGGTGCCGGCGGTGGCAGCAACAGCCACGGACATCCGGGCTTCAACGGTCTCACGCTCGACGACATCACGCGCGGCATGCAGCACGCTGCCTCATCGGCCAATCAGATGCTGGCGCAGCAATACACCGTGCTGCTCGATCAGTTCTTTGATGCGGATGAAAACGGCACGCTGGTTGCCCGCGAGGTGGAGCTGGCGCTCGACAGTCAGCACCGGCTCGCGTTGCCGCTGGTGTCGCTGGCCGTGCCACGTGGCCTCGCGCTCGACGAGATGACCGTGGACATGACCGTGCGCAGCGATCTGGCCGAGACCCTGCCTGCGCAAGGTGGCGTAGGTGGCGTTGGCAAGTTCTACGTTTCGCTCGCACCGCATTCACAGCGTGGTGCAGGAGACGGTGGCGGCCGCGATAGCGAGCACATCGACATCCAGATGAAGTTCACCGCGCTGCAGCCGCCCGAGGCCGTGATGCGGTTGATCGATGAATACACGAACCGGTTGCTGCCGCGGCCAGTCAAGGCCGACGCAGCGCCGAACGCCACCCCCAACAGCACGCCCCAGGAGAAGAGCGATGAGCACTGACAACAACCCGCGCACTACAGGCGAGAGGGGCCTCGCCCTCATCAAGGAGTCCGAAGGCCTGCGGTTGTCCACGTATCTCGATGCCGTCGGCAAGCCGACCATCGGCTATGGCCACCTCATCCGGCCCGGCGAGACCTTCAACGGCCCGATCTCGCAACAGCAGGCCGAAGCCTTGCTGCGCAAAGACCTGTACGACACCGAGCAGGGCATCGCCCGCGCCGTGCGGGTATCGATCACGCAGGGGCAATTCGACGCGCTGGCGTCGTTTGTATTCAACCTGGGGGCGGGGCGGCTGCGCTCGTCAACGCTGCTGCGCAAGCTCAATGCGGGCGACTACGCGGGGGCTGCCGATCAGTTTCTCCTATGGGACAAGGCCGGCGGCAAAGCGCTAAAGGGGTTGACCAAACGTCGCCAGGCTGAGCGCCGGCTGTTTCTGTCCTGATTGCCAGCACCACAACGTTGTTCAACCGGAGAACCTCCATGCGTAACGAACCGATGTCCGTGATTCACACCGTTCCCCCGCGCCTGCTGCATCGCGTGCTGATCTGGGTGGCTGCCGCCGCCATTGCGATGGGTGTTTCCTATGCGCGAGCGGCCGACGAAGCTCTGCCCACTTGTACGGCCGAAGCCCAACGCATCGGCGCCGAACTTGTGCGGCAGGATCTGCCTCGCTTCAATGAACAGGCCGGGCGGTACCTTGCCGACACGCTGAATGCGCTTTATGCCTATGGCACGCTGCCCAACCGCTATGTGCCTGAGCGCGACGCCAATTGGGCTGACGGCACCAATCGCCCTGCCATGATGCAGAAGCGCAGTGTCGGCGGGGACCTTTGGAGGCAGAGTGGTTTGCTGCAGGCGGACATTGATGACGGCTTATCCAAGCGGGGCCCGCTGCGCCTGATCTTCGACCAGGCGGGCAAACCGCAATACGTCACTACCGTCCTACCCAATGCACCGCAAATCCCGACAGTGCGCTGCGTTGGCAGGTGAGCGTTGGCGGCGCGTCAGGCGCCAGCCTGCAATGCCTGACGCGCCAACTCCACGCCCTTGTTGGCGAGCGCATCGGCGCGTTCGTTGCCGGGGTGGCCAGCATGGCCCTTTACCCAGTGCCAGCTCACCTCGTGCGTGACGACGAGCTCATCGAGGATGCGCCACAGGTCGTCGTTCTTCACGGGCTTCTTGTCGGCGGTCTTCCAGCCGCGTGCTTTCCAGCCGGCCAGCCATTCGCTGATGCCTTTCTGCACGTACTGCGAATCGGTGTAGACCTTGACCCGGCACGGCCGCTTGAGCGCACGAAACGCTTCAATGACGGCCATCAACTCCATGCGGTTGTTGGTGGTGACGGCTTCGCCGCCAAAGAGTTCTTTTTCGTGGCCGCCCGAGACGAGCACGGTGCCCCAGCCGCCAAGGCCGGGGTTGCCCTTGCATGCGCCATCGGAATAGACGGTAACTTCCTGCATGAATACGAAAGCGATCAGTGAGTGGGTGAGGGCGGCAGCGCCGATCGGCTGAAGTTACGCGCCCGATTTGCCGTCGCACGCGGCGGCCGGCGGCGTCTTGGTCGAATGCGAACCCGATGGCGTGGCGACTGGCGTACCAGCCGGCACCAGCGTGGGAGACTTCCGGGTCTTCCATGCGGGGCCAACCATACGCATGCCGCGCACGCGCTTGACGGCCTGCAGCATGTAGACCGCCCCGAAGATCGGCCACCAGCGATCGCCAGCCTTCTCCATGAAGGCCGTGCGCTGCAGCCACTTTTCGGTACGGTTGGGTGGGCGGTAGCAGCCGAAACGGCCGCGCACGATATCAAATCCGAGCAGCTTGAGCCAGTCTTTCAGTCGGGTGAAGGCAATCATCTGGCTTTGCGCGGGCAGGAACGATTCCGTACCCAGGCGCCGCATGCCCTGGCGCATGCCCCACAGGCTCAGCGGGTTGAAGCCGGTGATGATCAATCGCCCTTCAGGCATCAGCACACGCGCCACTTCGCGCAGCACTTCGTGCGGGTCGTCTGTGAATTCCAGCACATGGGGCAGGGCTACGAGGTCGATGCTTTGCGAGGCGAACGGCAGTTCGTCGTAGCGGCAGATCACACGAGGCTTGGCCTGACGCTGGGTCGCGCTGGCATCGCTCTCGCCGTCGGCGGAGGCGTCTACGGGCTCGGCCGGGTCGCCGTCCATTGGGTCGAGCGTTTCAATGGGGGCGGTCGGGTCGATATCGTCGATCACGCGCGCAATCAGGGGGATGCGGTTCTCGCGCAGCGCGCCAAAGCCAGGGTGGCCGAGTTGCAGCGCGTGAAAACCGAACATGTCGGCCACGGTGCGATCGAATTGCGCCTGCTCCCAGCGTAGGACGTACTGTCCAGGCGGTGAAGCCAGCCAGTGGTGCCAATCTATAATGCGACGATCGTTAGAGGAGTCGGGCATGGTCCAGGGTGGTGTGCCGCTGGTGGCAGCACTTGAGGTAGAGGCGATCGCCGCGTTTGCCGACAATTATATTTGGGCGCTTCATGATGGCCGCGTGGCTGCTGTCGTGGACCCAGGCGACGCGCAACCGGTGCTGCGCTTTCTGCAGGAGCGCGGGCTTGCGCTCGGTGCCATTGTAATCACACATCACCACGGCGATCACGTTGGTGGGGTGCGAGAACTGGTCGCCGCGTATCCGGAGAATCCCGAGGGTGCACCGTTGCCGGTAATCGGCCCGGCAGGCGAATCTATCCCGTGCCGCACCCAGGCCGTACGCGAAGGCGACATCGTCTCGCTCGCTCAGCCGGCCGCCACGTTCCGCGTGCTTGATGTGCCGGGTCACACCAGTGGCCATGTCGCCTACGTCGGCCAGCTGCAAGGCGACAAGGCGCCTGCCAGCCTGTTTTGCGGTGACACGCTATTCGCGACGGGTTGTGGCCGGCTCTTTGAAGGCACGCCCGCGCAGATGCGTGCATCGCTGGCCAAGCTGGCGGCGCTGGCGCCAAGCACGCTTGTTTACTGCGCGCATGAGTACACCGCATCGAATGTGCGCTTTGCACGCGCAGTCGAGCCGGGCAACGCCAGCTTGGCTGCCTGGGAGGCTAAGGTCGGGGCGCTGCGGGCCGACGGCCGCTCGACTGTGCCTACCACCGTTGGCCACGAGTGCGCGACCAACCCTTTTATGCGATCGGACGCGCCTGAAGTAACGCAAGCGGTGGCTCGTCACGCCGGTATTGATACAAAAGATCCGGTGGCCGTATTCGCCGCTTTGCGCGAGTGGAAGAACGGCTTCCGTTGAGAATACAGGCCGCGCGGGGTGTCGCCACCTGTGCACCGGGATGCTGCCGAGGCAATCGCAGGGTCAACGCGGGTTGACGCCGCGGGATGCCTTTCTTACTATCTGGGGCAATTTTTAGGTCCAACCCCTCAGAACTTGATGCGATCCGTGCGACTTCTTGCGGCATCTGTGCTCAGTCTGCTTCTCGCGGCCTGTGCGACGGCTCCCGCTCCGAATGCCGACACTGCCAGCGCAAGCGCCTCTGCCTCCACTTCCGGCCAAAATGCGCCGGTCGTCAATGTTGATCAGCAGCCCGTAGCCTCCCTGAAAGGGCCGGCTAAGGATCTCTGGGCGCGCATTCGCCAGGGTTTTTCCATGCCCGACCTGCAAAGCTCGGCCGTGGATGACCGTGCCGATTGGTATGCGCAGCGCCCCGAAGCGTTCCAGCGGATGGTCGAACGCTCGAACCGCTACCTGTATCACATCGTTGAGGAGCTGGAGCGGCGCAACATGCCCACTGAACTGGCGCTGCTGCCGTTCGTGGAAAGTGCGTTCAACCCGCAGGCAGTGTCGAGCGCCAAGGCAGCCGGGATGTGGCAGTTCATCCCGAGTACCGGCCGAACCTACAACCTCAAGCAGAACGTCTTCCAGGACGAGCGCCGCGACGTGCTCGCCTCGACAGACGCCGCGCTGGATTACCTCTCCAAGCTGCACGATCAGTTTGGCGACTGGCAACTGGCGCTGGCTGCCTACAACTGGGGCGAGGGTTCTGTCGCGCGTGCCATTGCACGCAACCAGGCAGCGGGCCTGTCGACGGACTACGTCAACCTGAACATGCCCGCCGAGACGCGCATGTACGTGCCCAAGCTCCAGGCGGTGAAGAACATCATCGCCAACCCCGAGCGCTACGGCGTGCGGCTGCCGGACATCCCAAACCACCCGTACTTCGTCACCGTCACCACCTCGCGTGATATTGATGTGGTGCTGGCGGCGCGGCTGGCCAATCTGCCGATGGATGAGTTCAAGGCGCTCAACCCGTCGTTCAACCGGCCAGTGATCCTGGGGGCCTCGAACCCGCAGATTCTGCTGCCGTATGACAACGCGGAAACGTTTCAGTACAACCTGAATACGTATCGCGGCGGCCTGTCCAGCTGGACGGCGGTAACGGTGGGCAACCGTGAACGTGTGGAAGCCTTGGCGGCGCGGCTGAAGGTTGACCCGGACACCATCCGCGAGATCAACCGCATCCCCAAGGGCATGCGCCTGAAGGCTGGCTCAACTGTGGTTGTGCCGCGCGCGGACGGCGCCAAAGATGATGCGCCCGATATCAGCCCTGAGCTGGCCGAAAACGCCACCATGGCCGTCGAACCCGACATGCCAGACCTGCGAAAGGTGGTGGTGCGTGCGGGCAAGCGCGATACGGTGGCAGGCCTATCGCGGCGCTATGGCGTGTCTGTGGCGCAACTTCGTGCGTGGAACCAGTTGCCGGGCGATGCGATTCCGCGGGGGCACAGCGTGGTGCTGATGCTGCCGCAGGCGCGCGGCGGTGGTCGTGTGCGTGCGGTGCGGGTATCGGCAACGTCGGCGGCGGCGTCGACCGGGCGGGTCTCGACAGCCAAGGTGGCCGGCAAGCCGGTCGTCAAGGCTAGGCCGGTGGCCAGCACATCGACCAAGCGCAAGAAGCGCTGAAGCTGGCAAACTGAAGCGGCGTCCTGCGGGGCGCCGTTTTCTTTTTGGGCTACGGTAAGACCTGCGTAAGTTGGCGGTCGCACAGTAGCTGCATCGAGCACATCGAACATTGAGCCGGCACGCCACGTAGCGGGTCGGCCTGGAGACAACGTCATGCCCATGTCCGCCGCATACCAAGCGCTGTACCAGCGTTCTGTCGATGACCCTTCCGGCTTCTGGCACGAGCAAGCCCAGCGTATCGACTGGCAGACGCCGTACTCCGCCGTGCTCGATGATTCACGCTTGCCGTTTGCGCGCTGGTTTATCGGCGGGCGTACCAATCTGTGCCACAACGCGGTGGATCGGCATCTCGCCACGCGTGGCGAGCAAGCTGCGCTGGTGTATGTCTCTACAGAAACCGGTATCGAGACAACGTACACGTATCGCCAGCTCCATCGTGAGGTCAATCGCATGGCGGCCTGCCTGCAGGCGCTGGGCGTCAAGCGGGGGGATCGGGTGCTGATCTATCTGCCGATGATTCCCGAGGCCGCATTCGCGATGCTGGCCTGTGCGCGCATAGGGGCGATCCACTCGGTGGTGTTCGGCGGCTTCGCATCCAACAGCCTGGCCACGCGCATCGACGATGCCACGCCGCGCGTGATCGTCAGCGCCGACGCGGGCTCGCGGGCGGGCAAGGTGGTCGAGTACAAACCGCTGCTCGACGCGGCTATCGACCTGGCAGCGCATAAGCCCGAGCACGTGCTGCTCGTCAATCGCCACCTGGCGCCGATGCGGCACAACGCACGTGATGTCGACTACGCTGTGCTTGGCAGCGAGCATGCGAATGCCGACGTGCCGTGCGAGTGGATGGAGTCGAGTGAACCGTCGTACATCCTCTACACCTCGGGCACGACGGGCAAGCCCAAGGGCGTCCAACGTGATACCGGTGGTTATGCGGTGGCGTTGGCCGCGTCGATCCCGCTGATTTTCGGCGCGCAGGCCGGCGACACGATGTTTACCGCGTCCGACGTCGGCTGGGTGGTCGGCCACAGCTACATCGTCTACGCGCCGCTGCTCGCTGGCCTGACGACGGTGATGTACGAAGGCACGCCCATCCGCCCAGACGGCGCCATCTGGTGGCGCATTGTCGAGCAGTACCGGGTGAACGTGATGTTCACCGCGCCGACGGCCATTCGCGTGCTTAAAAAGCAGGATCCGGCGCTGCTGCATCGGCACGACCTGTCCAGTCTGCGCCGCCTGTTTCTGGCGGGCGAGCCACTGGATGAGCCTACCGCAAGCTGGATCGGCGATGCGCTGCACAAGCCCATCGTCGACAACTACTGGCAGACCGAGACCGGCTGGCCGATGCTCGCCATCCCACAGGGCGTGGAGCCGTCGACGCAAAAGCTGGGCTCGCCGGGCTTTCCGGTGTACGGCTACAAACTCGACATTCTCGACGAGGTGAGCGGCGAGCCCTGCGCGCCCGGTGAGAAGGGCCTGCTCGCTGTCGCTGCGCCGCTGCCGCCGGGCTGCATGAGCACCGTCTGGGGCGATGATGCGCGCTTTCTCAAAACCTACTGGTCAGCGTTCCCGGGCGGCCAGATCTATTCCAGCTTTGACTGGGGTGTGCGCGATGAGGATGGCTACATCACCATCCTTGGCCGCACGGATGACGTAATCAACGTGGCGGGCCATCGCCTGGGCACGCGCGAGATCGAAGAGAGCCTGTCGTCGCATCCTGCGATCGCCGAGGTGGCGGTGGTGGGCGTGGCGGACCAGTTGAAGGGGCAGGTGGCAATGGGTTTTGCCATCGTGCGCGACGCGTCACGCGTTGCGGAGTCGACCGACCGCCTTGCGCTCGAGGGGGAGCTCATGCGCACCGTGGAGGCCCAACTCGGTGCGGTGGCGCGGCCGTCACGCGTGTTTTTCGTCAACGCACTGCCCAAAACGCGTTCTGGGAAGCTGCTGCGTCGGGCGATGCAGGCCGTGGCCGAAGGGCGTGATCCGGGAGACCTGACCACGATTGAAGACCCGACCGCGCTGGCCCAGGTGCAGTCGGTAATGCGGGGCACGTAGGGCGAGAAAAGTGATCTTTTCGACAACTGAGAGCGGGGCTTGCAGACTTGGCGGGGCGTCCCAACTCAAGGGCGACTCGCCGTTAAGTCCTTCCTTTCATTGAGTTTTTTGTGGCGCCCGGGTATAATTGTCAGGTTTGAGTTCAGAAACCCATCACCCTAGCGCCAACCGCTTCCTACCTCCCGCCTGCCGCCCCGTCTGCCTCGTTTTCCGGTGAGTTCTGCCCGGGCTTCTACGCGCAAACGGTCTGGGTTCCGCACAGCCGGAATTCCGCTTCGGCGAGCAAGGCGATCAGGTCGGCACAGGGTGAATCCAGCAGGAGCTACCCGTGTTGCCGTCTTTCCCGCCCGCCATCCTCGCGCTTGCAGACGGCACGGTCTTTCGTGGCTATTCCATCGGTGCCGCCGGTCATACGATCGGCGAAGTGGTGTTCAACACTGCCATCACCGGCTATCAGGAAATCCTTACCGATCCGAGCTACTCGCGCCAGATCGTCACGCTTACGTACCCGCATATCGGTAACGTCGGTGTGAACCGTGAGGACGTCGAAGCCACGAAAGTCCATGCCGCCGGTCTCATCATCAAGGATTTGCCGATCCTCGCGTCGAACTTCCGCAAGGAGCATTCGCTCTCGCATTACCTGAAGGGCGAGAAGGTTGTCGCCATTGCCGGCATCGACACCCGCAAGCTGACCCGCATCCTGCGTGAAAAGGGCGCCCAGAACGGTTGCATTCTGGCCGGCGAAGACAACGTGCAGAAGGCCATCGACCTGGCGCGCTCGTTCCCGGGCCTGTCGGGTATGGATCTGGCAAAGGTCGTATCCGTCACTGAGCCGTACGAGTGGACCCAGACCGAATGGGTGCTGGGTCAAGGTTATGGCAAGCAGGAAGCTCCGAAGTACCACGTTGTCGCGTACGACTTTGGCGTGAAGTTCAACATCCTGCGCATGCTGGCCGAGCGCGGCTGCCGCGTGACGGTGGTGCCGGCACAGACCAGCGCCGCCGATGTGCTGGCGCACAATCCGGACGGCGTGTTCCTCTCCAACGGTCCCGGCGATCCGGAGCCGTGCGACTACGCCATTGCCGCTGCCAAGGAATTCTTGGACCGCCGTCTCCCGACGTTCGGCATCTGCCTGGGTCACCAGATCATGGGCCTGGCCGTCGGTGCCAAGACGCTCAAGATGAAGACCGGTCACCACGGTGCCAACCATCCGGTCAAGGACCTGCAGGATGGTCGCGTGGTGATCACCTCGCAGAACCACGGCTTTGCGGTGGACCCGGCTTCGCTGCCGGCCAATGCGCGTGTGACGCACGTCTCGCTGTTCGACGGCACGCTGCAGGGCTTCGAGCTGACCGACCGTCCGGCGTTCTGCTTCCAGGGCCACCCGGAAGCCTCGCCCGGCCCGCACGACATCGCGTATCTGTTCGACCGCTTCACAGCGGCGATGGACGCAGCGAAGCAGTAACGCAAACGAGAGCCAAACGGACGCAAACTCAGTCATGAACGCCTTCATGCTCGCCCACTTCGGCGTCACCGAGTTCTGGACCTTCCTGCTCGGCACGATCTTCATCGTACTGCTGCCGGGGCCGAACTCGATGTACGTGCTGTCGGTGGCGGCCCGTCGCGGGGTGCGCGCGGGCTACCAGGGCGCATGTGGCGTGTTTCTGGGCGATGCCATCCTGATGGTGCTGTCGGCGGCAGGCGTGGCTTCGCTGCTGAAGGCGAGTCCGGCGCTGTTCTACGTCGTGAAGTACATCGGTGCCGCCTACCTGGCGTGGATTGGTCTGCAGATGTTGCGCGGTGCATTGAGCAACTGGCGTGCGCGCAAGGCAGGCGAGTCGGTTGAGCAGAGCGCAGCGCCGGCAGATGAAGCCAATCCGTTCAAGAAGGCGCTGGTGATCAGCCTGCTGAACCCGAAGGCGATCCTGTTCTTCATCTCGTTCTTCATCCAGTTCGTCGATCCGCACTACGCGCTGCCGGTCGTGTCGTTCGTCGTGCTGGGGCTGGTCTGCCAGATCTGCAGCTTCCTGTACCTGACCACCATCATCTTCGTGGGCGCGCGGCTGGCCGCAGCGTTCCGCGCGCGACGACGTTTGTCTGCCGGTATGAGCAGCGGCGTCGGCGCCATGTTTATCGGCTTTTCCGCCAAGCTGGCGACGGCCACACTGAATTAATCGAATCGAGCGGGTTATGCCAAAACGTACAGATATCAAAACCATCCTGATCATCGGCGCGGGTCCGATCATCATCGGCCAGGCGTGTGAATTCGATTACTCCGGCGCGCAGGCCTGCAAGGCACTGCGTGAGGAAGGCTTCAAGGTGGTCCTGGTCAATAGCAACCCGGCCACCATCATGACCGACCCCAGCACGGCCGATGTGACCTACATCGAGCCGATCACCTGGGAAGTGGTCGAGCGCATCATCGCCAAGGAGCGTCCGGACGCGATCCTGCCGACCATGGGCGGCCAGACCGCGCTGAATTGCGCGCTGGACCTGCATCGCCACGGCGTGCTGGCGAAGTACAACGTCGAGCTGATCGGCGCCTCGCCTGAGGCCATCGACAAGGCCGAAGACCGCCAGAAGTTCAAGAACGCGATGACCAAGATTGGCCTGGGTTCGGCCAAATCGGGCATTGCGCATTCGATGGAAGAAGCGCTGGCCGTGCAGGCGTTGATTGCCAAGGAAACCGGCACCAGCGGTTACCCGATCGTGATCCGCCCATCGTTCACGCTGGGCGGCACGGGCGGCGGCATCGCCTACAACCGCGAAGAATTCGAAGAGATCTGCAAGCGCGGTCTCGACCTCTCGCCGACCAACGAACTGCTGATCGAAGAATCGCTGCTCGGCTGGAAGGAATACGAGATGGAGGTCGTGCGCGACAAGGCCGACAACTGCATCATCGTCTGCTCGATCGAGAACCTGGACCCGATGGGCATCCATACCGGTGACTCCATCACTGTGGCCCCCGCACAGACGCTGACCGATAAGGAATATCAGATCCTGCGTAACGCCTCGCTGGCTGTGCTGCGCGAGATCGGTGTCGATACGGGCGGTTCGAACGTGCAGTTCTCGATCAACCCGAAGGACGGTCGCATGATCGTCATCGAGATGAACCCGCGTGTGTCGCGTTCGTCGGCGCTGGCTTCGAAGGCCACGGGTTTCCCGATCGCCAAGGTCGCGGCCAAGCTGGCCGTGGGCTACACGCTGGACGAGTTGAAGAACGAGATCACCGGCGGTGCGACCCCGGCGTCGTTCGAACCGTCGATCGACTACGTGGTCACCAAGGTGCCGCGTTTCGCATTCGAGAAATTCCCGCAGGCTGACAGCCACCTGACCACGCAGATGAAGTCGGTGGGTGAAGTGATGGCCATGGGCCGGACCTTCCAGGAATCGTTCCAAAAGGCACTGCGCGGCCTGGAAGTGGGCGTGGATGGCCTGGACGAAAAGTCGACCGACCGCGACGAGATCATCGAAGAGATTGGCGAAGCGGGTCCGGACCGCATCTGGTATCTGGGTGACGCATTCCGCTTGGGCCTGTCGATCGACGAGGTCTATGCCGAAACGTCCGTTGACCCGTGGTTCCTTGCGCAGATCGAAGACATCGTCAAGACCGAAGCGCTGGTCAAGGCCCGCACGCTCGATAGCCTGTCGGCTGCCGAACTGCGTCTGCTCAAGCAGAAGGGCTTCTCCGACCGCCGCCTGGCCAAGCTGATGAAGACGACGGCCCAGGCTGTGCGCGAAAAACGCATCGCTGAGAAGGTGCGCCCGGTCTACAAGCGCGTGGATACCTGCGCGGCCGAGTTCGCGACCAACACGGCGTATCTGTACTCGACGTACGAAGCCGAGCATGGCGAATGCGAGGCCGAGCCGACCAACAACAAGAAGATCATGGTGCTGGGCGGTGGCCCGAACCGGATCGGTCAGGGTATCGAGTTCGACTACTGCTGCGTGCACGCTGCACTGGCACTGCGCGAAGACGGGTACGAGACCATCATGGTCAACTGCAACCCGGAAACCGTTTCGACCGACTACGACACCTCCGACCGCCTGTACTTCGAGCCGGTGACGCTGGAAGACGTGCTCGAAATCGTCGACAAAGAAAAGCCGGTTGGTGTAATCGTGCAATACGGCGGCCAGACGCCGCTGAAGCTCGCGCTCGACCTGGAAGCCAATGGCGTGCCCATCATCGGCACGTCGCCGGACATGATCGATGCGGCCGAAGACCGCGAGCGCTTCCAGAAGCTACTGCACGAGCTGGGCCTGCGCCAGCCGCCCAATCGTACCGCTCGCGCTGAAGACGAAGCGCTGAAGCTGGCCGAAGAAATCGGCTACCCGCTGGTGGTGCGCCCGTCGTACGTGCTGGGTGGCCGCGCAATGGAAATCGTGCACGAGCCGCGCGACCTCGAGCGCTACATGCGCGAAGCCGTGAAGGTGTCGAACGACAGCCCCGTGTTGCTCGACCGCTTCCTGAACGATGCCATCGAATGCGACGTGGATTGCCTCTCCGACGGCAAGCGCGTCTTCATCGGCGGTGTGATGGAGCACATCGAGCAGGCTGGCGTGCACTCGGGCGACTCGGCGTGCTCGCTGCCGCCGTACTCGCTGTCGCAAGCCACCGTGGATGAACTCAAGCGCCAGACTGCCGCAATGGCCAAGGCGCTGAACGTGGTCGGCCTGATGAACGTGCAGTTCGCCATCCAGCAGAAGGGCGGCGAAGACATCGTCTACGTGCTGGAAGTGAACCCGCGCGCCTCGCGTACGGTGCCGTATGTGTCGAAGGCGACCAGCGTTTCGCTGGCCAAGGTGGCTGCGCGCTGCATGGCTGGCCAGTCGCTGGACTCGCAAGGCATTGAGACGGAGATTGTGCCGGCCTACTACAGCGTCAAGGAAGCCGTGTTCCCGTTCAACAAATTCCCGGGCGTTGATCCGGTGCTTGGACCGGAAATGCGCTCCACCGGCGAAGTGATGGGCGTTGGCAAGACCTTCGGTGAGGCACTCTTCAAGAGCCAGTTGGCCGCCGGTTCGCGCCTGCCCGAAAAGGGTACGGTGCTGATGACGGTCAAGGACAGCGACAAGCCGGCCGCGGTGGAAGTGGCCCGCGCGCTGCATACGTTGGGCTACCCGATCGTGGCGACGCGCGGCACGGCCTCGGCCATCGAAGCCGCCGGTATTCCGGTGCGCGTGGTCAACAAGGTCAAGGACGGCCGTCCGCACATCGTCGACATGATCAAGAACAGCGAGATCGCACTCGTGTTCACGACGGTCGATGAGACGCGCGCCGCGATTGCCGACTCGCGCTCCATCCGTCAGGCTGCACTGGCCCAGCGCGTGACCTACTACACCACCATCGCTGGCGCCCGCGCTGCGGTGGAAGGTCTGAAGCACATGCAGCATCTGGATGTGTACGATCTGCAGGGTTTGCACGCCACCCTGTAAGGCCTGGTGGGACGCTGAGTTTGGCCCGCGACGCGGCATAGCGTCGCGGTCAGCACCCCCAGAGGGCGGCAGTTGCTGCCTCCAGGCGGTTCGCCTACACTACAGCGTCCGTGTCAAAACAACGACAGCCGCCGTCAGGCGGGTGTGCGCTACGCGCCCTCCCGCTTCGCAGCGGCTGATTTTTTTGTGATTCCGAATTACTCACTATGAGCACCATTCCGATTACCAAGCGCGGTGCCGAGATGCTGAAAGACGAACTCCACCGTCTGAAGACCAAGGAGCGTCCGGCCGTCGTCAACGCCATCGCCGAGGCACGTGCCCAGGGCGATCTGTCCGAAAACGCCGACTACGATGCCGCCAAAGAGCGCCAGGGCTTCATTGAAGGCCGCATCCAGGAGATCGAAGGCAAGCTGTCGGCTGCGCAGATCATCGACCCGGCATCTCTCGACGCCGAGGGCCGTGTGGTCTTCGGCGCCACCATCGACCTGGAAGATCTGGATTCGGGCAAGCCTGTCACGTACCAGATCGTCGGTGATGACGAAGCCGATCTGGAAACCGGCAAGATCTCGATCAGCTCGCCGATCGCCCGTGCGCTGATCGGCAAGTTTGAAGGCGACGTCGCCACCGTGGTCGCCCCGGGTGGCGAGCGCGAGTACGAAGTCCTGGCAGTCAAGTACCTCTAATCACCTCCAGCCGGAGCGATTCCCCATGCCTCAGCGCTTCTTTCAGTTGCTTGCTACGGTATGGTGCGGATCGCTCTGGACCATCGGCTACATCGTTGCCCCGACGCTGTTTGCCATGTTGGAGGACCGCCAGTTGGCCGGTTCGATCGCCGGCCGACTGTTCCATGCCGAAGCGTGGATTGGCCTGGGCGTAGGTTGTTTGCTGCTCCTGGCTGCCACGGCGCTGGTACGACGCGGGCAGGCGGGATACAAGCCGCTGCGATGGCTGGTGCTGGGGATGCTGGTGTGCGTACTGGTCGGCTACTTTGGGTTGCAACCGTTCATGGCTTCACTGCGCGAGCAAGCGGCGGCGCAAGGCTTGGCTGTCGGTGACTCGGCATACCGGGCCCAGTTCGGCATGCTGCACGGTGTGTCGAGCGTGTTCTACTTGGTGCAAAGTCTGTTTGGCCTTGCTCTGATCTGGAAAACAGCCGGTATTCGTCAGCCTACCTGATGCAAAAGAAAAGACCGGCTGAGAAGCCGGTCTTTTCTGTGCAGTCCAGGATGAGATTAGGACAGAGCCTTCTTCTTCTGGCTGGTTTGGCGCGGTTTGGCACGCTTGACGTTGCCTCCGGCCGTGACGCGCTCGTTGCCGAGCACGCTCAAGCGGACTGGCTTCGGGCGGCGCGCGCTGTTCGGATTCGGCTTGCGCACCGTGACAGAGCGCGGGCCGGCACCGATGGTAGTCTTGCGCGGCGGCTTGAGATCCTTCGGCTGGTTTTCCTTCAGGTAGGCCGGGCCTTCACGCCAGATGACCAGCAGCTTGCCGATGTGCTGCACGGGCGCAGCCTGCAGGCGGGCGCAGATGGTGTCATAGATTTCAATGCGCGCTTCGCGGTCATCGCCCGCCACGCGCACCTTGATCAGCGTATGGGACGCCAGTGAGCGGTCGATTTCGGCCAGAACGGCCTTGGTCAGGCCCTCCGCACCGATGATGACGACCGGGTTCAACGCATGCGCTTCCGAGCGCAATTCCGATCGCTGGGCAGGGGTGAGGATAAGGGCGGGCATAAATAGAGGCGAGATCGCGCAAAAAGACAAACGGCGCGTATTATCCGCCAAAATCAGTCCTGGCCACCAGGTTTAGGCAGTTTGGCAACCAATTCGATGGCAAAGAACAAATTCAACCAGTCGTGGCTGCACGACCATATCAATGATCCGTACGTAAAGCTGGCGCAGCGCGAGGGCTATCGCGCGCGCGCCGCCTACAAGCTCAAGGAGATCGACGAGCAGGACAAGCTGATCAAGCCCGGTCAGGTCATCGTCGACTTGGGCGCTGCGCCGGGAAGCTGGAGCCAGTACGTGCGCAACAAGTTGGCCGCCTCGCCGCGCGCCAAGGACGGGCGCATTGATGGCGCCATCGTCGCCATCGATATCCTGCCGATGGAAGCCATTGCCGACGTCGAGTTCATCCAGGGCGACTTCCGCGAGGAGGCGGTTTTCCGCCAACTCGAAGAAATTGTGCTGAACGCGACCGGCGGCGGCAAAGTGGACCTTGTTTTGTCCGATATGGCCCCCAACCTCTCAGGTGTGGCGTCGGCGGACGCCGCGCGCATGGAGCACATCGCCGAGCTGGCCGTGGAATTTGCCCAGGCGCACCTGAAACCCGAGGGTGCGCTGCTGATCAAATGTTTTCACGGCAGTGGCTATAGTCAGATCGTCGAGATGTTCAAGCGCCATTTCAAGATCGTGGCGCCCCGCAAGCCCAAGGCCTCTCGCGACAAGTCTTCCGAGACGTTCCTGCTGGGCCGCCAGCTCAAGCATCCGGGCTGACGGACGTTACTCAGGAAGGGCCCGGTGGCTCTGAGTGGCCGATGGTCTTGCGGGCAATCAACCCGCGGCGGTGTCCGTGCATTACAATGCCAAGCATCCCGTCAAGGCATTTCTAAAGGAGTCTCGCCTTGAATAACAACTGGTTTCAGAAGGCGGCCATCTGGCTGGTGATTGCCTTGGTGCTGTTCACCGTCTTCAAGCAGTTCGACAAGCCGCGCACCCAAGAGGGTGTGACGTACTCGCAATTCATGGATGACGCAAAGGCCGGCAAGGTCAAGCGTGTCGAAGTGCAGGGCCGCACGCTGCTGGTCACGCCCAACGAGGGCAACAAGTACTCCATCATCTCGCCGGGCGACATCTGGATGGTCGGCGACCTGATGAAGTACGGCGTGCAGGTGACTGGCAAGGCAGAAGAAGAGCAGGGTGTGCTTCTTACGGCGCTCTACTATCTTGGCCCGACGCTGCTGATCATCGTGTTCTGGTTCTACATGATGCGACAGATGCAGGGCGGCGGGAAAGGCGGTGCCTTCTCGTTCGGCAAATCTCGAGCGCGGTTGATCGACGAGAACAACAACAGCGTCACCTTTGCTGACGTGGCAGGGTGTGACGAATCGAAGGAGGAGGTTGTCGAGCTGGTCGACTTCCTGAAAGATCCGCAGAAATTCCAGAAGCTGGGTGGTCGCATTCCACGCGGTGTGTTGCTGGTTGGCCCCCCAGGTACGGGTAAGACGCTGCTGGCGCGTGCCATTGCCGGTGAAGCCAAGGTGCCGTTCTTCAGCATTTCCGGTTCGGACTTCGTTGAAATGTTCGTCGGCGTGGGCGCAGCCCGTGTGCGCGACATGTTCGAGAACGCCAAGAAGCAGGCGCCTTGCATCGTGTTCATCGATGAAATCGACGCGGTTGGCCGCCATCGTGGCGCCGGCATGGGCGGTGGCAATGACGAGCGCGAACAGACCCTGAACCAGATGCTGGTCGAGATGGACGGTTTCGAGGCCAACTCGGGCGTCATCGTCATCGCCGCGACCAACCGTGCTGACGTGCTCGACAAGGCGCTGCTGCGCCCGGGCCGTTTCGACCGCCAGGTCTACGTGGGCCTGCCGGACATCCGCGGCCGCGAGCAGATTCTCAAAGTGCATATGCGCAAGGTGCCGATCGGCAACGACGTGGATGCGTCGGTGCTCGCACGTGGCACGCCGGGCTTCTCGGGCGCCGATTTGGCCAACCTAGTCAACGAAGCTGCGCTGTTTGCCGCCCGCCGTAACAAGCGCGTGGTTGACATGCAAGACTTTGAAGATGCGAAGGACAAGATCTACATGGGTCCGGAGCGCAAGTCGGCCGTGATTCGTGAAGAGGAGCGCAAGGCCACGGCGTACCACGAGTCGGGCCACGCGGTGGTTGCCAAGCTGCTGCCGAAGGCTGATCCGGTGCACAAGGTCACGATCATGCCGCGCGGCTGGGCTGGTGGTCTGACCTGGCAACTGCCGGAGCACGACAAGCATTACGCCTATAAGGACACGATGCTTGAAGAGGTCGCCATTCTTTTCGGCGGTCGCGCAGCAGAAGAGGTGTTCTTGGGTGCGATGAGCACTGGTGCCTCGAACGACTTCGAGCGCGCCACGAAGATGGCCCGCGACATGGTGACGCGCTATGGCATGAGCGACACGCTGGGCACCATGGTCTATGTCGACACCGAGCAGGACGGCTTCTTCGGTCGCATGGCATCGAAGACGGTGTCCGAGGCGACGCAGCAAAAGGTCGATGCGGAAATTCGTCGCATTGTTGACGAGCAGTACGCCCTGGCTAAGGGCCTGCTGGAAGCCAACCGCGACAAGGTGGAAGCCATGACGGCCGCGCTGCTCGAGTGGGAAACCATCGACGCCGATCAGGTCAACGACATCATGGACGGTAAGCCGCCGCGTCCGCCGCGCTATGGTTCGACCGGCGGTGGCAGCACCCCGCCGGGTGGCGGTACGCCCGCCGGTGCGAACCCGGGGAATGTGCCGGCCACGGCATGATGACTGCCTCATAGGTTTGTTGCCCCGAGGGCGGAGCAGAAAAGCCGGTGCACGCGCACCGGCTTTTTTGTTAGCGCCTTTTTGGGGACACTTGGCGTAGCATTCTGGCCCTGCGCTGTACTCTGATTCGCATATCTTGTCTGCTTCCATTCCCGCTACGACGCACTTCCAATGCGGACGTTTTCGCTACGCACATGATCGGCGCCCGCTGGTCATGGGCATTCTCAACGTCACACCCGATTCATTTTCCGACGGCGGTCAGCATGCCACCCGCGATACGGCGTTGCTCCATGCTGAACAACTGATCGCCGAGGGTGTCGACATGATCGACATCGGTGGCGAATCGAGCCGGCCGGGGGCTGCGCCGCTTGGCTTGCAGGAAGAGCTGGACCGTGTGATGCCGATCGTCGAGGCGCTGCGCGACTGCGGCAAACCGCTGTCTATCGACACCTACAAGCCTGAGGTGATGCGCGCCACGCTGGAGGGCGGCGCCGATCTCATCAACGACATCTGGGGTTTTCGCCGCCCTGGGGCGATTGAGGCGGTGGCCAAGGGCAACGCCGGCCTGTGCGTGATGCATATGCAGCGTGATCCAGAAACGATGCAGGAGTCACCCAGCTATACGGATCTGATGGGCGAAGTGACGGCCTTCCTGCGCAGACAGACCGAAGCGTTGCTGGCTGCCGGTGTGGCCGCCGAGCGCATTTCGCTCGATCCGGGATTTGGTTTTGGTAAAACGCCGGATCACAATCTCACCATGCTCAATCGCTTGGCGCAGTTCGAACAGATCGGTTTGCCATTGTTGGCGGGTCTGTCGCGCAAATCGACGTTGGGTGCAGTGCTGGGTGGCAAACCGCCAGCCGAGCGCATTACCGCCAGTGTGGCAGCGGCGCTGCTGGCAGCGGAGCGCGGCGCTTTCATCGTGCGTGTGCACGACGTGCGGCCGACCGTGGAAGCGCTTCAGGTCTGGTGGGCGATGCGTCACGAGCGGGTTGATCCACCGCTCGCGTGATGGTCGTGCGAGCGGGGTCAAGCGAACAGACGATTGCCCGGCCGCGGCCGGCACTTTACAAACAATAAAGAAACTACTGCAGGAGAGATTCCTCATGTCCAGGAAGTATTTCGGCACCGATGGCATTCGCGGGCGCGTGGGCGAGGCCCCGATCACACCCGATTTTGTGCTGCGTCTTGGCTATGCCGCTGGGCGCGTGTTGGCACACGGCGCCGAGTCGCACGGCCACGGCCGGCCTACCGTGCTGATCGGCAAGGACACGCGCTTGTCGGGCTATATGCTGGAAGCGGCACTGGAAGCCGGCTTCACGGCTGCCGGTGTGGACGTGCTGATGAGCGGCCCGCTGCCGACGCCTGGCGTGGCTTATTTGACGCGCGCACTGCGCCTGTCGGCGGGCGTGGTAATTTCAGCATCACACAATCCTTACTACGACAACGGCATCAAGTTTTTCTCGGCCAGCGGCGACAAGCTCCCGGACGAGACCGAACTGCAGATCGAAGCCGAACTGGAAAAGCCGATGGAGTACGCGGCGTCGGATGCGTTGGGTCGGGCCCGCCGCATTGAGGATGCCGCTGGTCGCTACATTGAGTTCTGCAAGAGCACGTTCCCGAACGACCTGAACCTGTTCGGCATGAAGGTCGTGCTGGATAGCGCGCATGGCGCGGCATACCACATCGCTCCGCACGTCTTCCACGAGTTGGGTGCGGACGTGGTATCGATCGGCAACCAGCCGAACGGTCGCAACATCAACGATGGCTACGGCGCGACAGCGCCCGGCAAGCTCGTCGAAGCGACGCGCGAACACGGCGCCGACATCGGTCTGGCCTTCGATGGCGATGCCGACCGCCTGCAGGTGGTCGACCGCAACGGCCGCCTGTATAACGGCGATGAGCTGCTCTACGTGATGGTGCAGGCACGTCGCGCTGCTGGGCAGGCCGTGCCGGGCGCTGTGGGCACGCTCATGACCAACCTGGCGGTGGAGTTGGCGCTCAAGGCGCAGGGCGTCGAGTTTGTGCGCGCCAAGGTCGGTGACCGCTATGTGCTCGAAGAACTGAAGAAGAACGGCTGGCTGCTGGGCGGTGAAGGTTCGGGCCATTTGCTGTGCCTGGACAAGCACAGCACGGGCGACGGCATCATCTCGGCGTTGCAGGTACTTGCGGCATTGCGCCGCAGCGGCCAGACGCTCGACCAGATGCTGGACGGTGTGCGCCTGTTCCCGCAAAAGCTGATCAACGTGCGCGTTGAGAAGGGTTTCGACTGGAAGTCGCACGCTGGCTTGCAGGCTGCGCTCAAGACGAGCGAGGCGGAGCTCAACGGCAAGGGGCGTGTGCTGATCCGCCCGTCCGGCACCGAACCTGTGGTTCGGGTGATGGTTGAGGCACAGGATGCCGACCTTGCCACGCAGCACGCAGAGCGCTTGGCGGCAACGTTCCAGTGAATTGACGGACGAACGCTGCAGAAGCAATTAAAAAGCGGCCTTGGCGCCGCTTTTTTTATGGCTTAAGGGCGACTTTCGTGTGCCTTAAGCCGGCTCTGAGAAGTTTTTGTGTTGTCACAGAAGTGTCATGTGAGCGACCTAAAGTTCGGGTGTCAAAAATCTGTCATCGCTCAACCGCTCCTCTGGAGGACACATGAAACTGGTCAAAACCGCGATTGCGGGCGTGGCTGCGCTGGCTTTCGCTGGTGCCGCATTTGCTGTTGACATCACTGGCGCTGGCGCAACGTTCCCGGCACCCGTCTACAACAAGTGGGCAGCTGACTACAATAAGGCGACCCAGGCCAAGGTGAATTACCAAGGTATCGGTTCGTCGGGTGGCATCAAGCAGATTACCGCCAAGACCGTCGACTTCGGCGCATCGGACATGCCGCTGAAGGACGAAGAGCTGAACAAGGATGGTCTGATCCAGTTCCCGACCGTGATCGGCGGCGTGGTGCCGGTGATCAACCTGAAGGATTCCAAAGGCCAGGCCATTAGCGGGCTGACCCTGAACGGCCAAGTGCTGGGCGACATCTATCTGGGCAAGATCAAGAAGTGGAATGATCCGGCCATCGCCAAGCTGAACCCGAAGGCCCCGCTGCCGGACCAGGACATCCTGGTGGTGCGCCGTGCTGACGGTTCGGGCACCTCGTTCATCTTCACGAACTACCTGTCGAAGGTGAATGTCGAGTGGAAGGGCAAGGTTGGCGAAGGCACGACCGTGAACTGGCCGATCGGTACGGGCGGCAAGGGCAACGAAGGCGTGGCCGCTTTCGTGCAGCGTCTGAGTGGCGCAATCGGCTACGTTGAGTACGCCTACGCCAAGCAGAACAAGATGACCCACGTGAATCTGCAGAACAAGTCGGGCGCCGTGGTGCAACCGACGGCTGACGCCTTCAAGGCGGCGGCTGCCGGTGCTGAGTGGAGCAAGACGTACTACCAGATCCTGACGGACGAGCCGGGCAAGGACGCATGGCCGATCGCTGGTGCAACGTTCATCCTGCTGCACAAGACCCAGGCCAAGCCGGAACAAGGCGCAGAAGTCATGAAGTTCTTCGACTGGGCCTACAAGGGTGGCGATGATGCCGCCAAGGGTCTGGACTACGTGCCGCTGCCGGATGCTGTGAAGAACCAGATCCGCGCGACGTGGAAGTCGAACGTGAAGGACGCGTCGGGCAAGGCGATCTATAACTGATCGTTGTCCGCTGCATGCGTGCAGTACATAAGTGCAGCACAAGGTGCGGGCGGGCGGTGCAGATCGGCCGCCCGCGCCATTTCAACAGCTTCTCTCACGGCTGACCGGTTTCCCTCATGGCCACGCTCTCTGATTCTTCTGGCGCTTCCCGCATGCGCGCACCAAGCCGCACTGGCGACCTGGTGTTTGGCGGTCTGACCCGCCTTGCCGCAATCGTTACGCTGCTGCTGCTGGGCGGCATCATCGTTTCGCTGATCATCAGCTCCTGGCCCTCGATCAAGCAATTCGGCCTGTCGTTCCTGGTGAATTCGGAGTGGGATCCCCCCTCGGACATCTACGGCGCGCTGGTGCCGGTCTACGGCACGCTGGTCACGTCGCTGATCGCGCTCATCATTGCCGTGCCCGTGAGCTTTGGCATTGCCCTGTTTCTGACCGAGCTGTCGCCAGCCTGGCTGCGCCGACCGCTGGGTACCGCCATCGAGCTGCTCGCCGCTGTGCCTTCCATCGTCTACGGCATGTGGGGTCTGCTCGTGTTTGCGCCGATCTTCGGCGAGTATTTTCAAAAACCGCTGGCCGCGACTGTCGGCAAGATCCCGGTCATCGGGGCGCTGTTCCAGGGCGCACCGATCGGTATCGGCCTGCTGTGCGCGGGGGTGATTCTGGCCATCATGATCATCCCTTACATCTCGGCGGTGATGCGCGACGTGTTCGAGATCACGCCGACGCTGCTCAAGGAATCCGCCTACGGCGTGGGCTGCACGACGTGGGAAGTCATGTGGAACGTGGTGCTGCCGTACACCAAGGCTGGTGTGATCGGCGGTGTGATGCTGGGTCTGGGTCGCGCGCTGGGCGAGACCATGGCGGTGACGTTCGTGATCGGCAACACCAACCTGCTGTCTGACGCGTCGCTGTTCTCGCCGGGCAACAGCATTACCTCGGCTCTGGCCAATGAGTTTGCGGAAGCGGGCCAAGGCCTGCACACCGCCGCGCTGATGGAGTTGGGCTTGATCCTGTTCGTCATTACGTTCATCGTGCTGGCGGCGTCCAAGCTGCTTCTGCTGCGCTTGCAGAAGAGCGAGGGCAAGAAGTGAACCAAAACGATCTGCCCGACGCCATGAGACCCAACACCATGCGTACGCCATCCATTCCTGCCGTCCGCGCCGACTCTGAGAAGATCAAAGCGCGCCTGCAGGCCCGTCGCCGCAACATCAACGGTATTGCGCTGGCACTTTCACTTGCTGCCATGGGCTTTGGCCTGTTGTGGCTGGCGTGGATTCTGTGGACCACGCTGTCGCTGGGTGTGGGCGGCCTGTCGCTGTCACTCTTCACGGAGATGACGCCGCCGCCCAACACGCCGGGCGGCGGACTGGCCAACGCCATCGCCGGTTCGTTCATGCTGGTCGGTATGGCCACGCTGATCGGCACGCCGCTGGGCATTCTGGCGGGTATCTACCTGGCGGAGTACGGCAAGACGTCGATGCTGGCCAGCGCCACGCGTTTCATCAATGACATCCTGCTGTCGGCACCGTCCATCGTGATCGGTTTGTTTGTGTATGCCGTTGTGGTGGCGCGCGTGCAGCACTTCTCGGGGATTGCCGGTGTGCTTGCGCTGGCGCTGCTGCAGATCCCGATCGTGGTGCGCACCACCGAGAACATGCTGAACCTGGTGCCCAACGCGATGCGTGAGGCTGCCATGGCGCTCGGTACGCCCAAGTGGAAGATGATTCTGTCGATCACCCTCAAGGCATCGTATGCCGGCGTGATTACCGGGGTGCTGCTGGCCGTGGCCCGCATTGCCGGCGAGACTGCGCCGCTGCTCTTCACCGCGCTGAACAATCAGTTCTGGAGCCTGGATCTGAATCAGCCGATGGCGACCATGCCGGTGGTGATCTTCAAGTTTGCAATGAGCCCGTTCCCCGAGTGGCAGCAATTGGCCTGGGCCGGGGTGTTCCTGATTACGCTGGGTGTGCTGGGGCTGAACGTCCTCGCGCGTGCCTTGTTCACCAAGAAATGACCATGACTGCTACGTCCCTCGAAGTGCGCACGCAAAGCCCCAAGATCGATGTGCGTGACCTGAACTTCTACTACGGTAAGTTCCACGCGCTCAAGAACATCTCGCTGCAGATTCCCGAGAAGCAGGTGACGGCGTTCATCGGCCCGTCGGGTTGTGGCAAGTCGACGCTGCTGCGTACGTTCAACAAGATGTACGCCCTGTACCCCGAGCAGCGCGCCGAAGGTGCGATCAACATGGACGGCGAAAACCTGCTTACGTCGAAGACGGACATCGCTCTGCTGCGCGCCAAGGTGGGCATGGTGTTCCAGAAGCCGACGCCGTTCCCGATGTCGATCTACGACAACATCGCTTTTGGCGTGAAGCTGTTCGAGCGCCTGTCGCGCTCTGAAATGGATGACCGCGTGGAATGGGCGCTGACCAAGGCCGCGCTGTGGAGCGAAGTCAAGGACAAGCTCAACCAGTCGGGCTACGGCCTGTCGGGCGGCCAGCAACAGCGTCTGTGCATCGCACGCGGCATCGCCATCCGTCCGGAAGTGCTGCTGCTGGACGAGCCGTGCTCGGCACTGGACCCGATTTCCACCGGTAAGATCGAAGAGCTGATTGCTGAGTTGAAAGACGACTACACCGTCGTCATCGTGACGCATAACATGCAACAGGCGGCGCGCTGCTCCGACTACACGGCTTACATGTACCTGGGCGAGTTGATCGAGTTTGGTGAGACCGAGAAGATCTTCATCAAGCCGCACCGCAAGGAAACGGAAGACTACATTACCGGCCGCTTCGGCTGATCTGGAACAAGCGCTGAAGCGACAAGGAGAAACCGATGTCTGAGAAACATCTGTCATCGCAGTTTGATACGGACCTGACCTCGATCAGCACCAAGGTGCTGCAGATGGGCGGCCTGGTTGAAGCGCAGATCGCCCGCGCGATGCGTGCGCTGGCCAACTTCGACACCGAGATGTGCGATCAGGTGCTCGCGGTGGAGCAGGAGATCAACGCGCTCGAAATCGAGATCGACGGCGATTGCAACAACATCATCGCGCGCCGCCAGCCGACCGCCCGCGACCTGCGGCTGGTCATGGCCATCTCGAAGACCATCACCAACCTGGAGCGCGCCGGCGACGAGGCCGCGAAGATCGCCAAGCGTACCAAGCGCCTCATGCAGGACCCGTCGGCGCACGCGCTGAACTATGTGGGTGTTGAGCGCTCGGGCGACATGGCGGCGACCATCCTGCGTCATGCGCTGGACGCCTTCGCGCGGCTGGACACCGCCGAGGCCGTGTCGATCCTGAAGGAAGACAAGGCCATCGACGAGGAATTCCGCGGTTTCATGCGCGAGCTCATCACCTACATGATGGAAAATCCGCGCACGATTTCGGTGTCGCTGGATCTGCTGTTCATTGCGAAGGCGATCGAACGTATTGGCGATCACGCCAAGAACATCGCCGAATTCATCATCTACATCGTCAAGGGAACCGACGTCCGGCACGCTGGGCGCGAGGCGCTGGAGCGTGAGATCCAGGGCGAGGGCGAATAAAAAAGGCAGGATGGAGACGTGAGCATGCCGAGTAGCATTCTGGTCGTGGAAGACGAACCGGCGATCGCCGAGCTGATCGCCGTTAACCTGCAGCACGCAGGTCACTACCCGATCCGTGCGTACAACGCTGAACAGGCGCTGTCGCTGATGAGCGATGTGCTGCCAGACCTGGTTTTGCTGGACTGGATGCTGCCGGGTAAGTCCGGCGTGATGTTCGCCAAGGAGCTGCGTGCCAATGAGCGTACGCGCCAGATCCCGATCATCATGCTGACCGCCCGCAGCGAAGAGCAGGACAAGATCATGGGCCTGGACAGCGGCGCGGATGACTACGTCACCAAGCCGTTCTCGCCCAAGGAACTGCTGGCTCGCATCAAGGCCGTGCTGCGCCGTCGTGCGCCGCAGCTGACCGACGACGTGGTGGCCATCAACGGCCTGAAGCTCGACCCGGCCACGCATCGCGTGACGGCCACGAACATCGAAGCAGAAAACCCGATCAAGCTCGATCTGGGCCCGACCGAGTTCCGTCTGCTGCATTTCCTGATGACGCATCCGGAGCGCGTGCACAGCCGCTCGCAATTGCTTGATCAGGTGTGGGGCGATCACGTGTTCGTGGAAGAGCGTACCGTGGACGTGCACATCAAGCGCCTGCGCGCGGCGCTCGCTCCGGGTGGCTACAGCAACATGATCGAAACCGTGCGCGGCAGCGGCTATCGCCTGGCGCGTAATCCGGGGCAGTAACGTATCGGCTGAACGGGCGCGCGAGTCAGGTTTTTTTCCATCGCGCGTTTATACGCCGCATTCATACGATCCTTGCGGTCCAGCGCTTAGAATGCCTTCATGAACGTCTTCTGGACCCGCTTCGCCGTCTTTGTCGCCCTGGGCGGCATCATCACGGCGTGTCTGTATGTCTTCGCCAACCATGTAGTTGCGCTGGCTGTGCTCAGCGCGCTGCTGCTGGTGATGCTCCTTTACTACGTCTATCAGATCCAGCGCCTATGGCGCGTGCTGGACTCGCCGGCCTATGGCGAGATCCCCAGCGCGCTCGGCCTATGGGGCGAGGTCTACTACCGGCTGCACCGGCTCATGAAGGGCTGGCGTACGCAGGTGTTGCAGGTCGAGCAGCAGCACAGCCGTTTCATCCAGGCCATTCAAGCATCGCCCAACGGCGTGCTGATGCTCGACGCTGAAGACCAGATCGAATGGTGCAACGCTGTGGCCGAGGAGCACTTCGGCTTGTCTGCCAAGCGTGACCTGCGCCAACGCATCACCCACCTGATCCGCAGACCGGAGTTCGTCCGCTACCTTGCGCGCGGCGAGTTCGAGGAGCCGCTCACCATGCATGACGTGGGCCCCCACAAGCAAAGCATCGTCTCTGTCCAGGTCCTGCCGTATGGCGAAGACCGCAAGCTGCTGGTGTCGCAAGACATCACCAAGCTGGAGAACACCGAGGCCATGCGCCGCGACTTCGTCGCCAACGTCTCGCACGAGCTGAAGACACCATTGACGGTGCTCTCGGGTTTTCTTGAGACGGTGCGCGATATTCCGTTGCCTGAGGAAGATAAGAAGCGCTACCTCGATATGATGCATACGCAGGCCATGCGCATGCAGCACCTGGTGGAAGATCTCTTGGCGCTGGCGACGCTGGAGGGCAACCCCGAGCCGCCATCAGTCACGCCGGTGCCGATGCAGCGCATGATGCTGCAGCTTGAGCATGACATCGAGGCGCTTTCTGCCGGCCGCCACTCCATCAGCATGACGTGCGATCCGGCGGTGAGCGTGTGCGGGGCCGAGCTGGAACTGCTCTCCGCGTTCAGCAATCTGGCCTCCAATGCGGTTCGCTACACGCCCGATGGCGGTGCGATCCGCCTCGACTGGAGCGTGAAGGACGGGCACGCGATGTTCTCTGTGACTGACACGGGCATCGGCATCGCACCCGAGCATATCCCGCGCCTGACTGAGCGTTTCTATCGGGTTGACCGTAGCCGCTCGCGCGATACCGGAGGTACGGGTCTCGGCCTTGCGATCGTCAAGCACGTACTCTCGCGCCACGGTGGCGAACTGCAGGTGACGAGCGAGCACGGCAAGGGCAGCACGTTCCGCGCAGTGTTTCCGCCAGAGCGCACGGTGGTGCGCAGTGTAAGCGTCAGCGACGAGCGCGCGGCCTGATTCAACCTCGCGCCAAACCGATCACCCAATGAAAAACGCACGCTGCAGAGCGTGCGTTTTGTTTTGCGGGGCAGTGTCGCAGATCAGCCTGCAGAAATTTCCACTGGTGTGCGGACAGTCGCCTCAGCAACCGTCGCTGCGGCCACGGCTGCCGCCGTTTCCGCCGCTGCAGCAGCCTGCGGCGAGAAGTGGTTCAACAACTCAAGCTGGCTGATGCGCACGTGCTTGCCGCGCGTCGTGCGTTGCACGTAGGTGCCGTCCGCTTGCATCACCCAAGCCGATGCGTTGTCGCGCAGATGCACCTGCAGGCTTTCCTTGATGACGCGCGCCTTGAGCTTGCGATCGAGCACCGGGAAGGCCACTTCCACGCGGCGGAACAGGTTGCGGTCCATCCAGTCAGCGCTGGAGAGGTAGACGACTTCCTCGCCGGCAGCATGGAAGTAATAGACGCGGTGATGTTCCAGGAAGCGCCCGACGATCGAGCGCACGCTGATGTTCTCCGATAGCCCCGGCACGCCCGCCTTGAGCGCGCACACACCGCGCACGATCAGGTCGATCTTCACGCCGGCACGCGAGGCCTTGTACAGCTCATCGATGATGGTCGGTTCCAGCAGTGCGTTCATCTTGCCGATGATGCGCGCGCGTTTGCCTGCGCGTGCGGCGCGCGCTTCGGCACGGATGTGCTCGACCAAGTTTTCATGCATCGTGAACGGCGAGTGCCACAAGTGATGCAGCTTCACCTGTGCGCCCGTGCCGGTGAGCAACTGGAACGTGTGATGCACGTCTTCGCAGATCTGCTCGTTGGCCGTCATCAGGCCGAAGTCAGTGTAGAGGCGGGCGGTCTTGGGGTGGTAGTTGCCGGTGCCCAGGTGCACGTAGCGGTGCAGCTTGACGGTCTTGCCTTTGCCGGAGACCTCACGGCGCACCACCAGCAGCATCTTGGCGTGGCACTTGTGGCCCACCACGCCATACACGACATGCGCGCCGGCAGATTCAAGCTGGTCGGCCCAGTTGATGTTCGTTTCTTCATCAAAGCGCGCCAGCAACTCGACGACGACGGTGACTTCCTTACCGTTGCGCGCGGCCTTGATGAGTGCTTCCATGACCGGCGATTCGTTACCGGTGCGATAGACGGTCTGCTTGATGGCCACCACGTCGGGGTCGCGCGCAGCCTGTTGCAGCAGCTCCAGCACAGGCGTGAAGCTCTCGTACGGATGGTGCAGCAGGATGTCGCCCTGGCGGATGGCGTCGAAGATGTTCGTGCTGTTGGCAACCTGCTTGACCGTCGCCGGCACGTGCGGCGGGTACTTGAGCACCGGCTTGTCGACCATGTCCGGCACCTGCAGCAGGCGCACCAGATTCACCGGGCCCTTGACGCGGTAGCAGTCAGCTTCGGTCAGGCCGAACTCCTGCAAGAGGCGGCGTACCAGCGCAGGCGACGTGTCATGCGCGATTTCCAGGCGCACCGCATCGCCAAAGTGGCGCGTGGACAGTTCGCCCTGCAATGCCTCGCGCAGGTCGGTGATTTCATCTTCTGACACGAACAAATCGGAGTTGCGCGTGACGCGGAACTGGTAGCAGCCATGCACGTCGATCTGCGGGAACAACTCGTGCACAAAGCCCTGCATGAACGACGACAGCAGCACGAACCCATACGGATAGCCCGACAGCTCTGGCGGCATCTGCACCAGGCGGGGCAGGGCGCGGGGTGCCTGCACGATGGCAAGCTCAGCTTCCCGGCCGAAGGCGTCCTTGCCAGAGAGCTCGATGATGAAGTTCAGGCTCTTGTTGAGCACGCGCGGGAAGGGGTGTGCCGGGTCCAGCGCCATCGGGGTCAGGATCGGCACCAGCTCGCGCTGGAAGAAGCTGCGGCACCAGGCGCGCTGGGCTTCGTTCCAGTTGGTGGTCATGTGGAAGAAGACGCCTTCCTTCTCCAGGAGGGGCAGGATCTCGTCCTGCAGCATGGCATACTGCTGCGTGACCAGTTGCCGCACCTGTTCCGTCACCACGCCAAATGCCTGTTGTACCGACAGGCCATCGGGGGTGATAGACGACGGGTTGTCGCGCATCTGTTCCTTCAACCCGGCAATGCGGATCTCAAAGAACTCATCCAGATTGCTCGACACGATGCAGATGAACTTCAGCCGCTCCATGAGCGGCACGCCAGGGTCGGCCGCCTGGGCCAGCACCCGGGCATTGAATTCAAGGATGCCCAGTTCGCGATTGAGCAGATCGCCCGCGGGCAATGTCGACATGTTCTGTTCCAGCGAATGACTATCCGGCCACTTTTTCATATTCTGGTGTCAAATTTGTGACACATTTGAATTGTCACGTTGACGACACAATAGAGACATATTTTGTGGCGCAACGTTTCGAACCACAATCCCTAAAAACGCCCATCGCGTTTCCTACCGTTTCTCATTCATGAGTCCCACTCCCCGTCTGCTGGCCGCTGTCGACATGGGCTCCAACAGCTTTCGGCTGATGATCGGCCGCGTCGACGAAACCGTGACTGCCAATGGCGCCAGCAGCAGCCAGATCTTCCAGGTCGATGCACTGCGCGAGCCGGTGCGCTTGGCCGCCGGGCTTACGCAAGATAAATACCTGGATCAACCTGCGCGCCGCCGCGGTGTTGATGCACTGCGCCGCTTTGGCGATCGCCTGCGCGACTTCTCGCCTGACCACGTGCGTGCAGTGGCCACCAACACGCTGCGCGTGGCCAAGAACGCGCAGGAGTTCTTGATCGAAGCGGAGGCAGCGCTCGGCTTCCCCATTGAAGTGATTGCGGGCCGCGAAGAGGCTCGGCTGATCTATCTCGGTGCATCGCATGATGCGCCGGCGTGCCAGGGCAATCGGCTGGTGGTCGATATCGGTGGCGGCTCCACCGAGTTCATCATCGGCAATGGCTACAAACCTAAGCTGATGGAATCGCTCTACATCGGCTGCGTTTCGCACAGCCGCCATTTCTTCCCGAACGGCAACGTGGATGAGTACGCGATGAAGCAGGCCGAGCTGGCCGCGCGTCGCGAAATCCAGATCCTCGTGCAGCAGTACCGCACTGCCGGTTGGAACCAGGCAGTGGGCTCGTCGGGTACGGCGCGCGCGCTGGCGGAGTTGATCGAGCTCAATGGCTTCAACGACAAGAGCGACAAGGGCAGCGCCCACGGCATCACCCGCGAAGGGCTGGAGCGCCTCAAGCGTGCATTGATCAAAGCGGAGAACGCCAACCGCCTGAAGTTGAGTGGCCTGAAGTCGGACCGCGTTCCGGTGCTGCCGGGCGGCCTGTCGATCATGCTCGGTGTATTTGCCGAACTCGACATCGACCGCATGGACGTGACCGACGGCGCGTTGCGCCTGGGCGTGCTGTACGACCTGCTCGGTCGCAGCCACCATGAAGACATGCGCACGGTGACGATCGAGCAGTTCATGCGTCGCTATAACGTCGATCGCTCGCAGGCGCATCGTGTGCGCGATGCGGCGACGGCGTTGCTGTCGCAGTTTCCCGATCCGCCTGATGAGCGCCGTGAGGACAATCTTGCGCTGCTCGGCTGGGCCGCAAACTTGCACGAGATCGGCATGAGCATCTCGCACAGCGGCTATCACAAGCACTCGGCCTACATTGCCAGCCATGCCGATATGCCGGGCTTCTCGAGGACCGATCAGGCGCGCCTGGCAACGCTACTGCTGGGGCATGCCGGTAAGCTCGGCAAGCTCTCGGGCGGTGGCAAGTTCCTGGACTGGCGGATGCTGTTCAGTCTGCGTCTGGCCTTTGTGTTGTGCCGCCGGCGCGGCGCGATCCAGTTGCCGGGCCTGAAGGTGCGCCAGAGCGAAGGCGAACTCAACGAAGGCGGCTTTGAGGTAGAGCTGCCGAAGAGTTGGATCGAACAGAATCCGCTGGTCGAGTACAGCCTTACGCAGGAAGCCGACGAATGGCAGCGCATCGGCCGCCGCTACAAGGTGACTTACGTGTAGCCCATCTGCAGTTAGGTACCTTGCGGTGCCGATTCAAGCAAAACGGCCCGGTCTTTCGAACCGGGCCGTTTTGCTTTGCAGCGGTGAAGGATCAGCCGCGCAGGAAGTGGCGTGCGTAGCGCGGGTTAATGTCCGACAGGCGCAGCAGCGTCAGGAAGTCGGCAACGTTGAAGTCAGGGTCCCAAGCCGGGGCGCCGCAGATGCGGGCACCAAGGCGCAGGTAGCCCTTGACCAGTGCGGGCGGATCGACTTCCAGGTTCTGGTTCAGCTCATCCACCGGCAACGGTACGCGCGGGAAGGCGTGGTACTCGATCGGCGCCAGCGAGCCGTCGTCAACGAAGCTGCGATACAGGCTTGCGGCAAAGTGGCCGCCGTCACCCATCGATACGCTTGCGCAGCCCAGCATCGATTCGAAGCCGTAGCGCTGCATGTATTCACCCAGGCCAGCCCACAGCGCCATGATGACGCTGCCCGAGCGGTAGTCGCGGTGCACGCACGAGCGGCCCAGTTCAACCATCTTCGGGCGCAGGTGCGTCAGGCGCACGAGGTCGAATTCGGATTCGGAGTACAGGCAGCCGATCTGCTTGGCAGCGTCAGGGCGCAGCACGCGGTACGTGCCAACCACGCGCAGCGTTTTCTGGTCACGGACGATCAGGTGATCGCATACGGCGTCGAACATGTCGACGTCGAGCTCGGTATGGGCCGAGGGCAGACGGGCGCCCATTTCTTCGGCGAAGACTTTGTAGCGCAGGCGTTGCGCTTCGGTCACTTCATCCTGGTGGCGCGCCCACGAAACGGCCAGAACAGGCTTGTCACGCGCCGGAACAGCGTCGGATTGGCGAGGAAGACCCCTCCGTGCGTTGGCCTGGCCAAGATTCAGGCTCGGCAGTGCGTCGATCAACGGCTGGGTGGGCGTCGGCAGGTCTCGCATTCGGATCCCCTAGGGTGGCTGAGGGTTGCTTTCGGGGGCGATTCTAGAGACGCTGCATGACAGATCAGCGACAAAAGCGTGTCATTCGTGACCGTTGCGTGAATTTTGCGTGGCGTTGTCGTGACAATGATGACGTGTCACACAAGATCCGGGTTGACCACGGCGCGCAGCACAGTCTGCGCCTCGTCTTCGCGCATGCGGCGGCAGAGCCACCACACGGCGGCTTTCTTCACGCTCCACTCCATCTCAGCGCCCGCAATCAGCAGGCTGGCCAGGCGGCCGAGCCACGGCTGATGGCCGACCAGCAGCAAGTTCGTGCTCGAAGGCCAGTCGATTGCCGCAAGGATGGTGCTGACGTCTGCTCCCGGGGCGATATCGGGCAGTGTCTGGAAATGCTCGGTGAGGGCGCGCGCAGTCTGCTGCGTACGCACAGCGGGGCTGACCAGCACGCGCGTATCTTCCGGTAGGCGGGGGCGCAGCCAGGCGGCCATTTTCTCGGCCTGCTTTTCGCCGCGCTTGGTCAGTTCACGCTGGAGGTCGGTGCTGCGCTGGATGCGCAAGGATGCGGCCACGTCTTCGGCTTCGGCGTGGCGCCACAGGATGAGATTCATGGAGCGGTTCTGCTGGTAGTGCAATAAGGCGCTGATGCAGCGTTTATATCACTACCGTATGACGCCATCTGCCGCCCAAACAAAAACGGCTTACGCGATGAACGTAAGCCGTTTTTGTTGACTGCCAAATTTTGGTCGGAGCGGAGAGATTCGAACTCCCGACCCACTGGTCCCAAACCAGTTGCGCTACCAGGCTGCGCTACGCTCCGGAATCGGCGATTGTACCGCTTTCACAACAGATCGGTCAAATCATTGTTCGAACGATCAATCCGAGGGCGACCACACCGGCAAATGCCGCGAACCCCTGCTGCAGTGCTGGCCCCGCCAGATGCTTAGCGAAGCGGCGTCCGGCCAGCATGCCGGTCAGTGCGCCCGCGGCAAATGGCAGTGCGATATGCCAGTCGACATGGCCGCCAATGGCCGAAGCCACCACGCCGCCGGTGGATACCAGTGCAATCACCGCCAGCGATGTGGCGACGATCGTCTGCATCGGCAGGTCGGTCGCACGGCGCAAGGCCGGCACGATAACGAAGCCGCCGCCAACGCCCAGCAACCCAGACAGGAACCCTGCGCCCACGCCTGATGCGGCCAATGCCCGCGCGCACGGCAGCGTCCAGACCAGCTTGGCCGTTGTGGTGTCGAGATGGCAGGGTGGTGCTGCGCGCCGTGGCGTGTCTGTCGCGGGCGTCCCGCCGCGGGCCTGACGGAACATGCGTACCGCCACATAGGCGAGCACGACGGCGAACAGCAGCGTCAACGGCGTATTCGGCACACGATGCGCCACCCAGATGCCAAATGGCGACACCACCACGCCGCACAGCGCCATCAGCCCGGCCGCCTTGTAGCGGACCTTGCCTTCTCGCAGGCCGAGCATCGCCCCCAGCCCCGCCGACAAGCCCACCGCCAGTAGCGCGATCGGCGCAGCTTCAGGCACCGACAGGTGCAGCCCAAAGATCAGCAGCGGCACCGCGACGATGGCACCGCCCGCACCCGTGAGCGCAAGGATGAGCCCGACCACCGAGCCCAGGCCTGCGCTGATGATCCAGCCAATTTCTACCGGAGACATGCTTAGCGTCCTGAGGGCGTGGTCGGCCGTGCCAGCCATTCGCGGCCCCTGAGCAGCGCATTCCAGTACAGCCAGGGCAGCAGCGTCTTCTTGAGCCACCAGGCAGACTTGCGCGCCACCGTCGGCAGCAGCGGGAACGTTGGCAGCAGTTTGCCACCGTAGCCGAACTCGGCCAGTACGACCTTGCCGCGTTCAACGGTGAGCGGGCAGGCGCCGTAGCCGTCGTAGCGCGTGGGCAATGTTTGACCTTCGCGATGGGCGAGCAGGTTCTCGGCAACAACCACGATCTGCTTGCGTGCTGCGGCTGCCGTCTTGGCGTTGGGCGTGGAGCTGGCGTCGCCGAGCGAGAACACATCGGCGTGGCGCACATGCTGCAGCGTAGCGGGGTCGACCTCGCACCAGCCGGCGGCATCGCCCAGGCCGCTTTCGGCAATGAAGGCCGGCGGCACCTGCGGCGGCACCACGTGCAGCATGTCGAATGGCTTGGCGGTGCGCGCGACTTCGCCATCGGCGTTCTTGTGCTCGAACCAGGCCATGCGTGCGGGGCCATCGACTGCCACCAGCGTGGAGCCGAATGCCAGCTTGGCGCGATAGCGCTCTACATAGCGCATCAAGGGCGGTACGAAGGCTTCGACGCCGAACAGTGCCGCCCCGGCCAGGTTGAACTCTACGTTGACGCGATCGAGCACACCTGTGCGCTGCCAGTGGTCGCACGCAAGGTACATCGCCTTTTGCGGTGCGCCCGCGCATTTGATCGGCATGGCGGGCTGCGTGAAGAGCGCACGGCCCGAGCGCAGGCTGCGCACCAATGACCACGTGTACGGCGCCAAATCAAACCTATAGTTGGACGTAACGCCGTTCTGGCCGAGCGCCGCTTCCAGGCCTTCGATGCGCTCCCACGCGAGGCGCAGCCCCGGGCAGACGATCAGTTGGCGATAGGTCAGCGTCTGGCCGTTGTCGAGGTGCACACGGTGCGCATCGGCTTCAATGTGCGTGGCTGCTGCGCGAATCCGCTGCACGCCGGCCGGCAGCAACGAATCGGTCTGCCGTGCCGTGGCCTTGGCGTCGAACACGCCGCCACCCACGAGCGTCCATGCCGGCTGGTAGTAGTGCACGTCAGACGGCTCGACGATGGTGATGCCGAGCTGCGGGCGGCGCCGGCGCAGGCTGGCCGCCACGCCAATGCCGGCCGCGCCGCCGCCGAGGATGAGCACATCACAGTCGACGGCAGGCGTGGACGCGGGCAGGGAAGGGGATTCGGTATGCATGCAATTTCAGTTGGGGCTGCCGGGCAAACCGGCTGGTGCTTCGATGAGGGGCGCGGCGTTGGCACATCGCAAGCCGCTGCCATGCAAGGCGATCTATCTGACGCTTTTGAGGACTTTGCCGCAGTACAACGCAGACAGCGTCTGCATGATCTGGATGACCTCGAAGCTGGCCAGCCGGTAGTAGATGTACTTGCCTTCGCGGCGCGTGCTGACGAGGCCTTCATCGCGCAGCACACCCAACTGCTGCGACAGGCTGGGTTGGTGCAGACCGACCAGTGTTTCCAGCTCGCCAACATTGCGCTCGCCCTGCGTGAGTTGGCAGAGCAGCAGCAGGCGGTCCTCATGCGCCATGGCTTTGAGTACCGCGCATGCCTGGGAAGCCGAGTCGCGCAGCATGGAGATGGCCGCTTCAGGTAGCGGCACAACTTGGTTTGGGTCAGTTGTCGGGGCAGTCATCAGGGCGCGGCGCTTCTCGTTCTATTTGGTTCTGTTTGCGCTATTGGCAGACAGAATGTCTGACGATATTATATAAAAATATAGATTGTGTGCGGAAGCCCCCATCATGCAAGCCCAGATCGAACCGTTTTTTGATGCCGACACATGCACCATGACCTACGTGGTCCATGCTGGGCCCGGTACGCCGTGCGCAGTGATCGACTCGGTACTTGATTACGACCCGAAATCCGGCCGTACGCGCACCAAGTCTGCCGACCGCGTGGCCGCCTTCATCGAGGCGCATGGGTTGCGCGTCGAATGGCTGCTCGAGACGCACGCCCACGCCGATCACCTGTCGGCAGCGCCGTACCTGCGGGGCCGCTTTGGCGGGCGCATCGCCATCGGCGAGCGCATTCGCGTGGTGCAGGGCGTGTTCAAGCCGATCTTCAACCTGGAGCCGTCATTCCAGCTCGACGGTTCGCAGTTTGACCATCTGTTCTCGCCGGACGAGGTCTTCCACATTGGTGAATTGGAGGCGAAGGCGTTGGCCGTGCCTGGGCACACGCCCGCGGACATGGCCTATCAGGTCGGGGATGCCGTGTTCGTTGGCGACACGCTCTTCATGCCCGACGTGGGCACGGCGCGCTGCGATTTCCCTGGCGGTGATGCGGGTACGCTGTACCAGTCGATCCGCCGTCTGCTCGACTTGCCGGCCGACACGCGGCTCTACATGTGCCATGACTACCCGCCCGCAGGGCGCGAGGCCACGTGCCACACCACCGTGGCGGAACAGCGCCGCGCCAACATCCATGTGCGAGATGGCGTGACGCAGGACGATTTCGTGCAGATGCGCACCAAGCGCGACGCCACGCTGGGCATGCCCACGCTGATGCTGCCGTCCATCCAGGTCAACATCCGCGCGGGTGCATTGCCCCCGGCGGAGCCAAACGGCGTCCAGTACCTGAAGATCCCGCTGAACGCGTTGTAAGTCGTCACTGCCTGATCTCGATAAGCGGCGTGGGTCTGGCCAACGCTGCTACGCCGAGAACGGCCCAGGCCGGCGCTTCTGCACGACAATCGCGCCATCTGCCCACCACGGCAGCGAGGAGCCCGTTATGTCCATCCTGATATTGGGTTTGCTGATCTTTCTGGGCGTGCATTCCGTTCGCATTGTTGCGGAGGCGTGGCGCAAGGCCCGGATCGCCCAGATGGGCGAGAAAGGCTGGAAAGGTGCGTACTCCATTGCCTCCATCGTCGGGTTGGCGCTGGTCATCTGGGGATACGGTATCGCACGGCATGAACCGCACGCACTATGGACCCGGCCGGTGTGGGTGCCCCATCTCGCGGGCTTGCTGACGCTGGCGGCTTTCATCCTCTTTGCGGCGGCGTATGTTCCGGGCAACCACTTCAAGGCGTGGGTCCGACATCCGATGGCGCTCAGCGTGACGCTGTGGGCGTTGGCGCATCTGCTGGCAAACGGCACGTTGCATGCGGTCGTGCTGTTTGGGGCGTTCCTGGTCTGGGGGCTGGTGGATTTTGCGGCGGCGCGCCGTCGGGATCGCGTGGAAGGCGTGGTTTATCCCGGCGGGTCGCTTTCACGCGATGTGATTCCCGTTGTGATGGGTGCTGTCGCCTGGGGCGTGTTTGCGTTCTATCTCCATGCGCGCTGGATTGGCGTGAGCCCGATGGGGTAGCCCGCGGCCAACGTCAATCGAACCGTGCTGCCAGGTCGTGTAGTTGCTGAGCGGTGACCGTGGCGCCGCCACACACCACCACTGCAACGCTGGAGGCTGCCTTGAGTGCGGGGTGCCCGCAATCCAGTGCCGCCAATGCCGCCCCGCAGGCTGGCTCGACAACGACGCGGTGCTCGTCAAGAAACCGGAGTGCTGCCTTCACTGCCTGCGCATCCGACATCACAACGTTGTAGATTTCTCGGTGGGCTGCCCATTCAAGCGCACCGTCACAAGGCCGCTTGGCACCCAGCGAGGTGGCCACGCTCGAGATGGTGGCGAGTTCGACGGGTTTGCCTTGTGCGATTGAACGCGCGAAGCAGTCGGCTCCCTCCGTTTCCACGGCAACGACAGGCACGTTGGACCACCCGTTGCGCTGCAGCCCTTCCATCACGCCGCACAAGAGCCCACCCCCGCCCACGGCGAGGAGGATCGCGCCGGGCTTGTGTCCGGCGGCCGCCATTTCGTCCACCAGTGTGGCGTGTCCGTGCCAGATGACCGGATCGTCGAATGGGTGTACGAAGGCGTCCCCTGGGCCGATCAGGGACTGTGCAAACGCATGCGCTTCTGCCCACGCGGCGCCATGGACGACCAGCCCCGCGCCTTCCTGGCGGATCAGGTCGCGCGCCCGTTGCGGTGTGCTTTCCGGCACCACAACCGAGACGGGAACACCGAGCTTGCGCCCGCAATAGGCCACCGCAATCCCCGCATTGCCGCCAGACGATGAGATGAATCGTTGCGCACCCGCAGAACGCTGCGCTTCGCACAGGGCACCGATGCCGCGCAGCTTGAACGAGCCGGACGGCTGCGCGGCTTCCATCTTCAGCCACACCGGTTTAGCAAGCTGCCGTGAATAGGGTTGGGACTGTACGTAAGGCGTGTGGATGTGGAGCGTCATGTCTCGTCGTGATGTGCCGCGGCGATTGTTCATGGGGGCATCCATCGTAGGCGTTCATAGTTATGCGTACAAATGCTTTATAAGCGGATTTGCTATGCTTGATAAGTATGGATAAGACCGTGCCGAATCGATATGCGGAACATTGAACTACGCCACCTTCGCTACTTCATTGCGGTCGCGCAGGCGGGTAGCGTGGTGGCGGGCGCGCGGGCCATCGGCATTGTCCAGCCCGCCTTGTCGCGACAAATCCTTGAGCTGGAGGCCGCCGTTGGCACGCCGCTGCTGGCGCGCAAGGCGCGGGGCGTGCAGTTGACCGCCGCCGGCGAGAGTTTTCTGCGTGACGCCCAGCAACTGCTGGCTGATCTGCAAACCGGGCGCGATCGTGCCTTGCGATGCGCTGCAGGTCAGCTCGGTGAACTGCACCTGGGTGTGTTGCCGAACTATCTCAGCGCAACCGTTGTGACGAACGTGCTGCAGGCATTTCGCGCTGCGTGTCCGGAGGTCAAGGTCGCGGTGGCGCCGATGCTCTCTGCAGAGCAGGCGGCCGCCATTGTGCGCAAGCAGATCGACGGCGGCATCATGGCCTGGCGCCGTGACGAGGCGCCGCATCTGTCCGGTATTGCGCTGCTGAGCGACCGTTTTGTGCTGGCCATGCCCGCACCGCAAGCTGCCCACCACAAGGCACCGAAGCGGCTGGCCGATGTGGCGGATCAGCCGTTCGTGTGGTTCGATCCGGAGCGCTCTTCCGCGCACCATCGTTTCTTGATGCGGCAATGCGAGCGCGTCGGCTTCACGCCGCGTGTGACCCAGATCGGCAGCGACATCCCAACCGTGGTGGGTCTTGTGGCGGCGGGCATGGGGTGTGCATTTGTGCCGGAGAGCCTGTCCGCCCTGTGTCCACCCACTGTGCAGCTTGTGCCGCTGCGAGAGGTATCCGATCGCTTCGATGTGGAATTCACCTTTGACGAAGACGCGGCCACGCCCGTTGTTACGCGGTTTGCGCAAGCGTTGCGGGAGGTGGTGGGTCGTGGAGGACGAACGCGCCGGGCCTAATCGGCGCGTTAGCAGGTGTTTGTCGCGTATTTTCTGACCGGACGGATCGGGCCTTACCCGTGTGCCTGGCGTCTTGTAGATTGATGGGATGCTAACGAGCGCGAGTGGGTGCTGTGGTGGGCGTCGCAGCCGCCCACCGGCTCCAAATGGAACAACACGCATGAAACATGTCACCTTGCCCGATGGCGAGCGCGTGCCAGCGCTCGGTATGGGAACGTGGAATATGGGCGAGAGCCGCGCAGCTCGCGCTGAGGAAATCGCCACGCTGCGCCTGGGGCTTGACCTCGGCCTGCGCTTGATCGACACGGCGGAAATGTACGGCGAAGGCTTGTCCGAAGAGATGATCGGCGAGGCGATTGCCGGGCGTCGCGACGAGGTGTTTCTCGTCAGCAAGGTCTATCCGCACAACGCCAGCCGGCGGGGTGTTGCTGCCGCGTGCGAGCGTAGCCTGCGCCGGCTTGGCACCGATCGCATTGACCTGTATCTGCTGCACTGGCGCGGCAGTGTCCCGCTGGAAGAGACCGTACAAGGCCTGCAGGCGCTGCAGCGCGAGGGCAAGATCCGCCACTACGGCGTGAGCAATCTCGATCTGTCGGACATGGAAGAACTTTGGGACGTACCCGGCGGCGATCAGGTTGCGGTCAACCAGTTGCTCTACAACCTGGGCCGACGCGGCATCGAATGGGATCTGCTGCCTTGGCTGCGCGAACGCGGTGTGCCCGTGATGGCGTATTCCCCCATCGAGCAGGCGCACCTGACGCGTCACCCGAAGCTGGTGCCGTTTGCGCAGGCGTGCGGCATGACGCCTGCACAGGTGGCGCTGGCGTGGTTGCTGGCGCGCGACGGCATCATCGCCATTCCCAAGACCAGCCGCCGCGAGCGCTTGCGTGAAAACGTTGGGGCACTGGCGTACGAACTGACGCCCGAGCAACTGGCTGAGTTGGACCGCATCTTTCCGCCACCGAAAGGGCCGCGGCCGCTGGAAATGCTGTAAGCCTGTCAGCTATACACGCTGCGCTCAGCGTGCCTTGGCTTGCTGGTAGCGCGCGTAGTTCACGTAGTCTGTGGCGAACACGCGTGCCTTCTCGCGTGAGCTCTCTGTGACCTGATTGGCTGCCTGGCGCGCCCCCGATTTTCCGTGGGACGACACCATCTGCGCGCTGAGGTAGTCATGGAAGGCGTCGTGCATGGTTTTGAGTTCGCCTTCGCACGCATCCAGCACGGATGACACCACCGTTTTTGTATCCGCTTGACTGGTCACCTGTTCGTCAGCGCGACGCTGGACGCAGTCGAAGTAGCGGACGCGCAGCGCCTGCCAGCCGTTGTCGGTAATGACCGAGTTGCTGGTGTTGGCCTGATCGGCAAGCTGCTGTTGCGATGGCGCGGGGGATCCGCATGCGCCAAGCAGGGTCAGCAGAACGAGGGACGGGGCGTAGAGGGCGGATTTCATGGCTGCACTGTACTGCCACGAGCGGTTCTCGCACCACCCTTTGTGCGGGCGGCAAGTCGACCATGCCTCACGCCAGTAACAATTGGAAACGACTTCGTTGGGGGCAGGGTGGGGCGTCGTTTTCCGCAATCCTTTGCATCGAAGCGCGTCAAGAAGGCAACAGCGCAGCGTGCGCGGCAGCCAGCACGTTGCGGCTCAGCCCATCGAGCAAGGCCGACGCCGCCCTCGCGTATTGCCAGTGCAGCGGTACATCCAGCGGTGTGCCGGGCACCAGTTCAACCAGTGAGCCCGCCTTGAGGTGCGACGCGATCAGCGTCTGCGGATGCAGGCCCCATCCCATGCCCGCGACTGCCGCTGCCACAAATGCCTGAGGCGAGGGCAGCATGTGCCGTGGCAGCTCGACATGCCGGTGGCACAGACGCCGTGCCCAGCGCGCCTGCAACTCGTCTTTGGTGTTGAACAGCAGGCTGGGCGCCTTGGCTAAGCTGCCAGCGCCCACGCCGTCAGCGAAATGACGCTGCACGAACGCCGGACTGGCGGCCGCAAGGTAGCGCATGGAGCCCAATGGCCGGCTGTTGCAGCCGGCTGCCGGGCGGGCCGTGGCGGTCACGGCAGCGAGCACGGCGCCACTGCGCAGCCATTCGGTGGTGTGGTCTTGATCATCCACCGCGACCTCCATCAGCACCGGGTGTTCGGCACCGAAGGCCGCGATGGCTGGGGCCAGCCACGTGGCCAGGCTGTCGGCGTTCACGGCGATGGGCAGCGGCACCCGCGCAATGCCCTCCGGCGCCAGCACGGGCAGCGCGCCCTGCAACTCCTGTTCGAGCAGCCGGACGCGGTCGACATGTTGACAGAGCTGTCGCCCCGTCTCTGTTGCCCGGCAAGGTTGATCGCGCACCACCAGCGCGCAGCCTACGCGCTCTTCCAGCAATCGAATGCGTTGTGAAATCGCCGATGGCGTGACATGGAGTGCACGTGCAGCGCGCTCAAAGCTGCCTTCCCGAACGACTGCAGCCAACGCAGAGAGGGCGGCGTAATCCAGCATATGTTAAGTAAAACTGAATTGAATGAAGTAAGGATAGTTTGTCTTCATTGATGGGCGCAGGCAAGCTGTATGCATGGACACCTTGCTGACCCCCATTTCGCTGGCGCTATCTGTCTCCCTTCAGGGCTTGGTCTTGAGCCTGGGGCTGATTGTCGCCATTGGCGCGCAGAACGCGTTTGTATTGCGCCAGGGGCTGCGCCGCGAGCACGTGGGCAGCGTGGTGCTGTTTTGCGCGGTGGCAGATGCGTTGCTGTTGACGGCTGGGGTCATGGGCATGGCTCGGGCGCTGGGCGAGCGTCCCGGGCTTGCCAATGCAATGGCATTGGCCGGTGCCGTCTTTCTGGCGGTGTATGGGTGGCGGGCGCTGCAACGTGCACGGCACGCCAGTCAATTGCGGGCGTCAGAGGGCGGCGATGGTTTGAGCCGGGGCGCTGCGCTGGCGCAGGCGGCAGCCTTTACGCTGCTCAATCCCCACGTCTACCTCGATACGGTGCTGCTGGTTGGCAGCATTGGTGCGCAGCAACCGGCGGCATTGCGTGGCTGGTTCGTTGCGGGAGCGAGTTCGGCCAGTGTGTTCTGGTTTGTATCGCTTGGGTTCGGTGCGCGCTGGCTGGCGCCCTGGTTTGCCAAGCCGCGCGCGTGGCAGGTGCTGGATGGCCTGATCGGTACGACCATGCTTGTGCTGGCTGCGTTGTTGCTGCGACATGCATTCACAGGGATCTTCGGCTGATCAGATCGGCTGGTGCGCTTGCTCCGGTGCAGCAGGCGCAGCGCGTTTGGCGAGACGCGATGGTTTTCCGATCCCGTAACCACGCGACTTCATGCCGCCAGCCGGTAACGCAGATGGATCAGCGGGTAAGGGCGCCCCTGGCTATCCAGCGCTGATCGGCCGCAGTGTTCGAAGCCCATCCGTTCATAGAAGCCGACGGCTTGAGTGTTTTGTTCGTTCACGTCAACGGTCAGTTTCGGGTGACGTCTCAGCGCTTCTTCCACCAGATAGCGGCCAACCCCCGTCCCGCGATGGTTCGCATCGATGAACAGCGCCTCCATGTGTTGCGCGTTGATCAGCATGAAGCCGATCGCCTCGCCGGTTTCATTGACGGCGAGTTCCAACGGTGCGCTGGGAAGAAACGCCACCACTTCCGATTCAATGGCGAGGCGATCTTCTGGGCGCAGGAAGTGGTGCGTAGCGTCGACGGCGTTGCGCCAGATTGCCAGCACTCGTTCGGCGTCTGATTGGGTGGATGTGCGGAGTTGGATCATGGCTGGTCCGCGTTGGTTATGTGACTGGTGTCTGTCGTTTGTCAGCAAGTCGGGCTCACCAGAGTATAAATTCAATAATCAATAAATCAGTATTTAGTTATTTTAATTGCATACCTGCACCCCTCTGTTGGGTGGTTTCAATTTTTCCATTTGAAAACAATTGGGCGCGTGCGGCGGCCGATTGTAAATCTATTGCGTGATTTTCGATTTTCACCCCGCTACAGAGGGGATATCGACGTATTAAGTCGCGAATATCGTCGCCGTATACACCTCATGGACTGAGGTCGCGGCAATCATCTGTTTCGCTCGCGAACAATAAAAAAACAGGGAGTGGTTTCACTTGGCAACAAGTGGCGAAGCAGAGATGGTCAAGTCGATTCGCATTCAACGCCGCGGCGCACGCTCGGCGTTTCATCATGCTGTCAGTCTGTACTTGCTGGCGTGGGGTGTTCCCTCGCTGGGCGCAGGCATTGTTCCTGACAGCGGAACTGTAACGAGCGTCGTGTCTGGCGCCGGTGGCCGGCAGGTCGTCAATATCGCGCCTGCTGTATCGGGGGTGTCGCACAACACCTATACGCAGTTCAATGTCGGCGCGCCCGGTGCCACCCTTAACAACGTCGGCATCAATGCGCGCACCATCGTCAATCAGGTGACGAGCACGAACCCGAGCCTCATCTCGGGCGAGCTGTCTGTGGCCGGGCCCATGGCCAACGTCATTTTGGCCAACCCCAATGGCATCACGGTCGACGGCGGATCTTTCGTCAATACCGGGCACCTGGCATTGTCCACCGGGAGCGTCAGCTTTACCGATATACAGACCGCGCCTGGGCGCTATCAGCGCAATGTCAACCTCGATACGAGCAACGGCACCATTGTGGTGGGGCCGAAAGGTTTGACCGGTACGCTGATTGGGCTGGACATGCTGGCCAAGAACATCAGCGTCCAGGGGCCTATCACCAATGCGTTCTCCTCTCCGACGGCTTTCACGCGGCTGACGGCCGGCACGAGCCATGCCGTGATCGATACCGGTCTGTCCCCGACCGACAATGGTCACGATTGGCTGCAGCTGACCCAGCCCAGCCAGTCACAATCGGCAAACAGTTATGCCATCGACATCTCGGCAGCAGGCAGTTTGACCAGTGGCCGCATTCAGCTGATCGTGACTGACAAGGGGACAGGGGTGCGCAGCGCCGGTGCATTGAATGCGTCGTATGGTGACTTCGTGCTGACGTCGAATGGCAGCGTGCAACTGACGAACGCAGCCCTGATGGCCGCCAACAACGTGAACCTCAATGTGCAGGACGCGGTGCAGCTTGACGGCGTCAATGCCAAAGCCAGCAGCGGCGGATTCAGCATTGCGGCTACCGGCAACATTGGCTTGTCTGAAAGCAGTGTGGTCGCCAACGGCGCAGTGGTATTGGGCGGCGCATCGGTTGTGCTCCAAAACACCGGTTCTGGCACCAGCACGCTGGCATCCGTCAACAACGGCGTGCTGATCAAGAGCGCGGGCGACATCTCGAACGTGAACACGCTCGTTCAGGGCAGTACGAGTATCAGCGGGAACACGGATTCACTTGGCGCCGTCACCTTGAACGCTGGCGGCAACGTCATCAACCAAACGACACCTGGCAGTCAGCTTGGCATCCTGTTTGGCCAGAGTGGCGATGTTTCGATCACGGCGGCTGGCGGCATCACCAACCGGAATGCCCGCATCCTGTCGAATCAACAGGTCATCCTGTCGGCGGGTGGAGATTTTCTCAACGTCATTGACCACACCAATGGTGTCAATGGGGGCGAGCCTGTCACGTACTCGAATCGCGGCACGCGCTGGCTGTTCTTCTCCAAGCGCGAATCCGGCCTGACGGTCGACTATGGTGCGGTGGTGGACCCGACGCATCTGTCGTACATCACTGCAGACGGTGGCAATGTCAGGATCACCGCCAACAACGTCGTCAACGACGGTGGGTCGATTCTGTCGAACAATGGCGACATCACGATTCGTGCGGCCGGTGCACTGACCACTTCCGCAGCGTTTACCGGGCAGGCGAGCTTTGGACAGAGTTGCCTGTTCTTCTGCCGCTACAACGCGTCAAGCACCGTGCAATCGTACGGTGGCGTCATGCAGGCCGGCGGCAACATTGCGCTGACCGCGGGAAGCCAGATCCTCAATCTGGGGGGGATTGTTCAGGCCATCGGTACGCTGCAGCTCTCGGCACCGAAGGTGATCGCGCAGGGTGTAGCGGGCTACACGGCATTCATGCGCGCGCATGACATGAAATCCTGGTTTGGCAATAACTGGGCGGCCATCTACCGGGCAGACACGGGCGGGATCTTCCAGGCGGGCGGCGGGCAGATTCAGGTCGTTGGCGAGGCCGACATCAACGGCGGGCTATTCGGGGCGCCGAATGGCGTGCAGGCCAGCAACGGCGTAGTCACCATTCGGGCAAGGTCGCGCACGCCAGTCACGATTCAGAACCACCTGGGTCTGATCTCCTGGATCGGGTTCTGACATGCGGCGCATCGGATTGGTCGCCGGGATGGCGGTATTGAGTGTGTCCGGCGCATTCGCCCAGGCGTTGCCGCCTGCCGCTTTGGTGCCGGCGCGTCCTGAGCAGGACCCCGCCCAACGCTTGCTGCAAGACCAGCGGGCCCGTGAGCGCCAGCAGGAGGCAGAGCAGGCACCTGCGCAGATCGCGGTTCCTCAGGCGCCTGCTGTTCCAGACATTCCCAAGGGGGCGGACGTCGATTCCTTGCCCGACGTGGAGCCGATGTTCGTGATCCGTGAGGTGGAATTCACTGGGGACACGGTACTTTCCCAGAAGGACATGCAGGCCGTTGCTGCACCGTTCCTGGGGCATCGGCTTGGCAAGAACCGGGTGAACCTGCTGTTGCGACGGGTGACCGAGGCGTTCATCGAGCGTGGCTATATCACGACGCGCGCATACCTGGGGCCGCAGAACCTTGCCTCTGGCGTGCTCAAGATCAACGTCATCGCGGGCCGTGTTGGGGGCTACACCCTGAACGGGACACCGTTACGGCCGCTGCCGGTGCACGCACAGTTCTTCCAGACCGAAGGTGGCGGCTTGCTGACCGACGCCGGAACAGCCTGGGCATTCAGCGATGGCGTTGGCGACGTATTGCGCCTGCCTGATCTGGAGCAAGGCGTAGACCAGATCAACCGTTTGCGCCGCAATCAGGCGGAGATCCAGATCCTGCCCGGCCAATCGCCCGGGGACTCGGTGATTGCCATTGCGAATCGGCCTGGGGATCGCTTCTTCTACGACGCCGGGCTCGACAACTACGGCAGCTCCCAGACGGGACGGCAGCGCTATCGGTTTGGTGCAGAAGCGGACAACCTGATCGGCTTGCAGGAGTCGTTCGGTCTGAACTACGTCGGTACGAAGGACAGCAATGCGCTGGTCTTCTCCACCGCCGTGCCGGTGGGGTACCAGACCTTCAGCTACACCACTTCGGTGTCGGAATATCAGCAACTGATTGGTGACGTGGCGTTGCTGCAGGGCCGGTCGTTCAGTCAGATTCTCGGCTGGAACTCGGTGCTGAGCCGGTCCCGAGCAGGGCGATTCAGTTTCGACCTGACTTTCACCAAGACCCGGTCCGAACGCAGCGTGAACGGGCTGGAGTTGAATCCGCAGAATCTTTCGGTGGTGCGAGCGGCGCTCAACGGCTTTGCGCGCTTCACCTCGGCGGGCCAGCCTGCCACGGTGACCTACGAGGCAGGCTACTCGCGCGGCGTGCCCTGGCTGGATGCCGACCACGATGCATCGGGCATTGCCAGCACGGATGCGCATAGCCAGTTCAGCAAGCTTGACGCCACCGCAACGGTGCAGATGACAGCAGGCTCCGTCGGCCCAACGTCGTGGGCGTATCGCGGCACGCTCCATGGCCAGTTGAGCCGTGTGGCGCTGTTCGGGACGCAGCAGATCTTTCTGGGCGGGATGAGTTCCGTGCGCGGCTTCACGGAAGGCGGCATTGCTGGGGACAGCGGGGTGTATGCCCGCAACGAGCTGGCCTGGCAAAACGCCCCGGTCTGGCGCGACGCCCGCATTGAACCCTATCTGTTTCTGGACGGCGGCAAAGCGCACTTGGTTGCGCAGGGCGGCTGGCCGACCGTCGCCGGCACCGGAGCTGGTGTGCGGCTGCAATGGAAATTCCGCAAGCAACTCATTACCAGTGAGTTGCTGCTGGGCAAAGCCGTGCTGCAGCCGGCTGCGCTGGGCAAGAAGGCCACCGTGTTGTTGGCCACCCTCAATTGGTCGATGTAATCCAGGGGATTGATGATGAATGACCGCAAAACCGCCCGCATGCTGCGTGGCGCATTGATATCCGGCCTGCTTGTCCTGAGTGCACAGCATGCGTGGGGCGCTAACAAGGCCGTTGCACCGGCGGCCGATGCCGGACCGTTGCCGGCCGGTGTTGTGGCACGCGTGAACGGCACACCGATCACGCAACAACAGGTCGACCAGACCATCGCCGCTGCCAAGGTTGCCGCAACGCCTGCGGTTCGAGAAGCCGTGAAGAACCAGCTGATCGCGCAGGAACTGTTCCGGCAGGCAGCGGAGAGGGGGCGCTACGACACACGCCCCAATGTGCGTGCCGCCATGGAGCAGGCCAAGACCATGGCCATGACGCAGGACTACCTGCGTGATGCCGTGAAGCCGGCGCCGGTGTCCGATGCCGACGTGCGTGCCAAGTACGACCTGATCATCGGCACCCTGGGTGAGGTTGAGTACAAGCCCAGCGCCATCGTGGTGAAGGATGCGGACACCGCTCAGAAGGTGCTCGACCAGATCAAGAAGGGAACGGACTTCGCCCAGTTGGCCAAGCAGTACAGCCAGGGCCCGTCGGCCGCGCAGGGCGGCGCCCTGAACTGGGTGTCGTTCAAGCTTCCGCTTGAAGCCGGCAAAACCCAGAACTGGCCGCTGCCGTTGGCGACGGCACTCACGCAACTGCCGGAAGGGGCGGCCTCCGCTGCGCCCGTTCAGGTGGACGACGCGTTCTGGATCCTGCGCGTCGATGCCAAACGGCCGACCCAGATTCCGCCGTATGACCAGATCAAGGACGTGCTGCGCAAACAGCTCGAACAGGTCGAGGTGCAGAAGGCCACCACCCAGGTTGTGGTGGACCTGATGAAGAACGCCCGCATTCAGCAGTAACGACGGTATCGAAGGCGGCTGAATCAGGTCGCCCGCAAGGCCCGCGCACCGCTCCAGGGAGGAGGGGCGCGGACAGCCATCGCCCGAAAAAGAAGCGCAGAGCACGATATGAACACGCGCCAGCAAACACAGTTTCGCCAACTCGAACAAGCCGATCTCGCCCGGAATACCGGGCGTGCGGATGCCATGTTTCCGCCTCAGCACGTGGGGCAGGACATTGCTCGTCGGCGGCCAATGTGGACGCGGGCGTTGGCTGGTTTGGTTGCGGTGTTCATGTGGCTGAGTCCGCTATCGGTCACCATCGAGCAAAGCCGCAGCGCAGCCGGCGAATTGAATGCGGGGGCACACCCGCTGAGCGCGGAAGGCTGGGGCGATGTCGTCGCCATGGTGGCATTGCGTATTCGTCTTGTCTGGCGCGTGGCACAGGCCGCGCCAATCGTTGATCCGAACGCACCCATTGCGTTTCGCCCAGGCGTGACGCAAACCACGGGGGCAGGCGGCGGGGTGCCGGTCGTCAACATTACGGCGCCCAATGCGGCCGGCATTTCGCTCAACCAGTTCCAGAACTTCAACATCGATCCGGTTGGGTTGATTCTCAACAACAGCCTGACCGGCGGCACCTCCCTGACAGGCGGGCAACTGGGCGGCAACCCGAACCTCAGTAACCGCTTCGCCAACACGATCATCAACGAGGTCACGTCGACTGGCGCCGCATACGCCAGCTTGCTTGCGGGCCCGCTTGAGGTATTTGGTGCACCCGCCACCGTCATCATTGCGAACCCGAACGGCATCACCACGCAGGGTGTGGGGTTCACCAACACGCTGGGCGTGACGCTGAGCACCGGCAAGCCGCAGTTTCTTTCCGGCCCGAACGGTAGCCCCACAGACTTTACGAACGCGCAGGCCATTGGCTACAACGTCACGAGCGGCCATATTCAGATCGAGGGCAATGCGGGCGTGAACGGCCCCGGCCCAGGCATTGAGGGCACGGTCGGCACCATTGATTTGATCGGCCAGACCATCGGTATCAACGCGCCGCTCTATGCGGGCTCTCGCGTCAACATCATCACGGGTCGCCAGTTTGTGGCGCCGACTTCGACGTCGGATAGCGGAACGGTCTACGGCACGACATCCAACGGCACGACCAACACTGCAACGGCAATCAACGCGGCAAACGGTGGCGCCAACAACGGTTATGCGGTTGACGCAACCGCATTCGGCGCGGTGACGGCAGGGCAGATTCAGGTGGTCGGTACGGCGGCCGGCATGGGTGTGCGCATGGATGCGCAACTGGCCGCAAACGCGGGAGACCTGAACATCGCGTCCAACGGCGATGTCTCGCTGGCGGGCACGGCTGCGCAGCAGCAGGCGAACGTGCAGGCGGCTGGCAATGTATCGCTCAGCGGCACGCATCTTGGCGTTGGCGGTTACTCCATCACCGCCGGCGGCGATGTCACGTCAAGCGGGGTGATCCAGTCGGGTGGTCAATTGACGGCCACGGCGGGCGGCAACGTGAACGTGGCCAGCACGCAATCCAATGCCAGTACAGCACTCTCTGCCGGTGCGAGCCTGCAGGCTGGTGCAGTGCAGAGTGGCGGGGCGCTCAGTTTGAGCGCGGCTGGCAACGACGGCACGGGTGATGTCTCGATCTCTGGTGCAACGATTGCCGCCAATGCCGCCACGGTGTCTGCTGCACGAGACATCAACGTGACGGGCCAACTGGCCGCGACATCGGTTTCAGCGCAAGCCGGGCGGGATGTTGCTGTTCAAAGCGGGGCATCCGTTCTGTCTTCAACGGATACGACCCTGTCCGCTGGGCGCAATCTTGTCGCGCAAGGCACCGTGAAGAACGGCGGCGCGTTGTCGGCAAGCGCAGCACAAGGCATGACGATCGGTGGGGAGACGACTGCTGCCGGCAACGTCACCCTCAACGCCGGTGGCGATGCGCAGATTACAGGTGCACTCACAAGCGGCGGGGCCACGTCGGTCAATGCGGGCGGCAATCTTGGCATCAGTGGGTCCCTCCTGGGAGCGACCGACGTGAGCCTGACCGCAGCGCGCTCGATCAATATTGCGGGCGCGTTGACGGCGCAGCAGAACGGCCGTTTGCAAGCGGGTACCGATCTCACCGGTGGTGGTGCGCTCGGGTTTGGGCAGAGTGCGAATCTGCTGGCAGGCGGCAATGTCTTCCTGACCGGGAAGCTGTTGTCGAACAACCTCTCCGTTCAAGCCGGCAACAGCGTGGGCTTGCAGGACGTCCAGGTGGGCGGGCCACTCTCCATCACTGCACAAGGTACAAATGGAGGCGGTGACATTGCATTGAACGGCAACGTTGCAGCAGTGGGTGCGACTACGGTGACTGCGCAGCGCGATATTGCCGTCAACGCAACCGTAGCCGGTGGCGATCGCGTCGACTTGAGCGCAGGCCGCACTATCAGCGTTGGTCCCGCAGGTGGTATTCAAACGGTCAAGTTGCTCAACCTGAACGCGACGAACGGTGACATCGTATCGACGGGCCAACTGGCCGTTGGTGACGCATTGAATGCCAAGGCCGGCAACGATGTCAGTCTTGGCGGCAGCACCAACGCGGTCGGCAATGTCGCCGTCACTGCGGGGCACGATATCGCGTTGACTGGAGCGGCTTCGACCAAGGGCAACACGCAGTTGAGCGCGGGCAACAACGTCAGCCTGGCAGGGACAACGGCGGCAAGCGGGAGCGTGACGGTCAGTTCCGGCGCAGATACGCAGATCACCGGCGCACTCGCGAGTGGTGCGTCGACGTCTGTCACCGCAGGCGGCAATCTTGCCATCGGCGGCTCTGTTTTTTCCGGTGCGGACGTCAACCTGACCGCAGCACGTGCGATCGATATTGCAGGCACGCTGACAGCGCATCAGAGCGGCCGTGTGCAAGCAGGCACCGATCTGACAGGGGCGGGAGCACTTGGATTTGGCCAGAACGCTAACCTGCTCGCGGGTGGCAATGTTGCCCTAACGGGGAAATTGCTATCGAACAATCTTGCGGTCGTGGCGGGCAATAGCGCGAGCGTGCAGAACGTTCAGGCGGGCGGCGGTGTTTCCGTGGTTGCCCAGGGTGCAAACGGCAACGGCGATGTTGTCTTCAATGGCAGCAACGCTGCAGTGGGCGCGGTTGCCGTCACAGCGCAACGCGATGTTGCAGTGAACGGGGCACTGGCAGGTAGTGACCGAATGGATTTGGCCGCAGGCCGGAGTATCGGCATTGGTGCGGGTGGAAGCGTTCAGTCCACCAAGGCAACCACCCTGAATGCGGCCACGGGCGACATCACGTCCGCCGGCCAACTGATCGTGGGCGACACGCTGACCGCCAAGGCCGGCAATGATGTCACGCTGGCCAACGGTAGCAACACGGCGTCGACGTCAGCCATCTCCATCAACGCCCAGGGCGACGTTGCGGTGAACGGCGCCCTGGCGGGCAATGATCGGAGCGATCTGGCTGCTGGCCGAAATCTCAATGTCGGTGCAGGTGGCAGCATTCAGTCAACCAAAGCCGTCACCCTGAACGCGACGACGGGAGACATTGTCTCTGCGGGCCAGCTGACCGTGGGCGACACGTTGACTGCCAAGGCCGGCAGCGATCTCACCCTCGGGGGCAGCACCAGTAGTGTCGGCAATGTCGCGCTGGACGCGGGGCACGATCTCGCATTGACGGGGGCGACTTCCACGAAGGGCAATGCGCAACTGACGGCGGGCAACACGGCCAGCCTGAGCGGCACGGCGGCAGTTGCCGGCAATACGACGATCCAGTCCGGCGCGGATACGGTCGTTGGTGGGAGTGTGCAGACCAATGGTTTCAGCGCTGTTGCAGGCGGTTCGATCAGTCTGAACAACGTTCAGGCCAATGGGGATCTCGTTGCACAGGCGAAGGGTACGACTGGTGGCGGAGACATCACGATTGCCGGCAACGTGCGGGGCGTTGGTGCCGGCACGCTAACGGCTGCCCGGGATGTCACGGTCAATGGAACCCTGCAGACGGCCTCTGCGCTCACGCTGGATGCCGGCCGCAACACGACGGTTGCTGGCGCGGCGCAATCGAATGCCGATGTGACGCTGCTGGCCCGTGCAGGTTCGATCAGCGGTACAGGCAACATCTTGGCCGGCGGCAATCTTGCCGCCAATGCGGCGCAAGCGATCTCGCTGGCAGGTACAGCGTTGACGAAGGGCAATGCGCAACTGGTGGCCGGCAGCAACGTCAGTGTGGGTGGTACGACCACGGCACTGGGCAGCGTGACCGTTCAGTCCGGCGGCGACACACAGATCAGCGGTGCACTCGCCAGCGGTAGCACGACATCTTTGACGGTGGGCGGCAATCTGTCGGTCGGCGGTTCTGTTTTTGCCGGCACCGATGCAACGTTGAATGTCGTCCGCGGCTTCAATCTCTCGGGGCAGTTGACGGCGCAGCAGAACGGTCGGGTGCAGGTTGGCACCGATCTGACTGGTGCGGGTTCGTTCGTATTCGGCCAAAGCGGGAACCTGCAGGCTAGCGGCAACGTTGCCCTGACTGGAAAGTTGCTATCGAACGATCTCGCGATTCAGGCGGGCAATAGCCTGAGCCTGCAGGACGTCCAGGCTGACGGCGCCCTGACCTTGAGCGCGCAGGGCACGAACGGCAGCGGAGACATCACGCTCAACGGCAACACTGTGTCAAAGGGGGCCACAGCCCTTACGGCGCAGCGTGACATCGCCATCAATGGTGCGCTGGTCGGCGGTGACAAGGTGGACTTGGCTGCAGGCCACAGTCTCAATGTCGGCGCGAGCGGCGGCATTCAATCAGCCAAGGCGCTCACGCTGAATGCGACGACTGGCAACATTGCATCGGCTGGTCAGTTGATCGCGGGCGACACGTTGACCGCCAAGGCTGGCAACAATGTCACGTTCGCCAGCAACAGCAGCACCGCAGCAACGGGCGCCGCCACAGTCACGGCCCAGGGTGATATTGCCGCGAATGGCGCACTGGCCAGCGGCGATCAGGCTGCCTTGAGTGCGGGGGGAAATATCAATGTTGGTGCTGCCGGCAAGGTTCTGACGGCCAAGGCGCTCAGCCTGAATGCGGCAAATGGCGATATCGCATCGGCCGGGCAGCTCACCGTTGGCGATACGTTGACGGCCAAGGCGGGCAACGATGTTGTGCTCGGCGGCAATCCGGGTGCAGCGGGCAGTTTCAATACTGCTGCAGTGGGCGCAGCGTCCATCACGGCGCAACGCGACGTCGTCGTGAACGGCACGTTTGCGGGCGGCGACCGGGTGGACCTGGCTGCAGGCCGGGGCATCAGCGTGGGCACGGGTGGCGGCGTTCAGGCAACCAAGGCGCTGACCCTGAATGCAGCCAACGGGGACATGACCTCCGCTGGCCAGTTGTCTGCCGGCGGACCGTTGTCCATTACCGCGAGCAACAACGTCACATTCGCAGCCAATAGCACCACGGCCGCAGCAGGCGCTGCCACGATCGCGGCACAGCGCAACGTGGCCGTGAATGGAGCGCTGACCGGCGGTGATCAGATTGGCCTGACTGCGGGCGCGGGGATCAACGTCGGTGCCACCGGCAGCATCCAGTCAATCAAGGCGCTCAACCTGAGCGCCGCCAATGGGGACATTGCCTCTGCTGGCAAGTTGACCGTTGGCGACACGCTCGCGGCCAACGCGAGCAACAACATCAGCCTGGGTGGCACAACCGCGGCTGCTGGCAATGTCACGCTCAACGCCGGTGCGGACACTGCAGTGGGCGGGAGCTTGCAGTCCGGCGCCCTCAGCGTCGTTGCAGGCGGTTCGGCCAGTCTGAACAACGTTCTGGCCAATGGGGACCTGACTGTTCAAGCGAAGGGCACTGCCGGTGGTGGAGACATCACGCTCACGGGCAACGTGCAGAGCACGGGTGCGGGGGCATTCACCGCAGCCCGGGACATCACCGTCAACGGTAGCTTGCTGACGGCCTCAACGCTCACCCTGGATGCTGCGCGCAACGCGGCGAATACCGGTGCGATGCAATCGAATGGCGGCATGACGCTGCTGGCGCGCACGGGCTCGGTGTCCAACACGGGCAATGTGCAGGCTGGCGGCAATCTTGCCGTCAATGCAGCACAGGCGATTGTGCTTGGCGCACAGTCGACCACGGCACAAGGCAACGTCTCGCTAACGGCGGGCACCGACATCTCGCTTGGTGGCACGCTGGCTGCGCAGGGTAACGGGTCACTGACGGCCGGAGGGGCGATTAGCGGAGCCGGAAGCACCGCGTTCGGGCAGGCGGCAACGTTCCAGTCGGTGGGTGACATCAACCTGTCTGGTCCCGTGCGCGGCGGTACCGTGCAGGTGACGGCGGGCGGCAATGGAACCCTGCACGATGTGCAGGCCCAATCAGCCATGACGTTAAGTGCCGGGCAAGACCTGAACCTGACCGGCCCCATTGCAGCTGGTGCGGGCATTGCGGCCACGGCCAATGGAAATCTCAACAACAGCGGCATCCTTCAATCGGCCGGCGACACCACGTTGACGGCAAAGACCGGGTCGGTCACGTCGACGGGCGCCATCATCAGCCAAGGCGGGCTGACTATCCAGGGCGGAACAGACATCAACCTTGGCCAGACGGCAAGCGCCGCAGCCAACGTAACGTTGACCAGCGGCCGCAACCTGGTGTTGAGCGGCGCACTAAGCGGGCTGGGCACCGGCACGTTGACTGCCGGACAGGACATCAGCGGCACGGGCACCGCCATGTTTGGCGGGCGCACGACACTGACCTCCGGTGGCAACATCACCCAAGGTGGGTTGATCCAGGGGCAGTCCGTTCAGGCGGTCGCGGGCAATAGCCTGAGCGTGAACAATGTCCAGTCGGCTTCAACACTCAACTTGCAGGCGCAGGGCAATGGTGGTGCCGGTAGCGTTCAGGTGAACGGTACGGCGGCTGCCGGTGGCGCAGTGCAAGTGACTGCAGCGCAGGAAGCGACGGTTGGCGGCAAGCTCGAAGCAGGGTCGACGCTGACCGTGAATGCGCAGGGGAACATCGGCGTTGGCGGGGCCATGCAATCCGGTGGCGCACTGTCGCTGCAGGCGCAGCAGGGTAGCCTCAATGCAACGGGTGGCATCAGCAGCGGCGGCAATCTGTCCATTACCACCGGTCAGGACCTGTCTCTGGGGGCCAGCACGAGTGCAGTCGGCACCTTGCTCCTCAATGCCGGGCGCGATGCTGCATTGAACGGCGTGCTGGTTGGTAACGCGGATGGCGCCATCACTGCCGGCCGGAACATCACCGGTGCAGGCACGCAGGCTGTGGCGCAGGCGTTGACCCTGTTGGCTGGCCAGGACGTGTCTCTCACCAACGCGCTGCAGGCCAACAGCGTTCGCGTGAACGCTGGCAACAACGCGACGCTGAACAACGTTCTGTCTTCCACCACCCTTGCGATCACGGCAAACGGCAACGCCGGGGCCGGCGACGTGCTGCTGACCGGAACAGCCGGTGCACCGGGCTCGATCCTGCTGCAGGGCGCGCGCGACGTACTGGTCAACGGCGCAGTGACTGGCGGCGCAGATACGCAGCTTCTTGGCGGCCGGAATGCAACGGTGGCGAGTGCGGTTCAGTCCGCCGCAGACATCGTCCTGCGTGCTCAGAGCGGTAGCGCAACGGTCACTGGCAGCCTGGCGACCAATCAGGCGCTTTCCGTGTCGGCCGGGCTCGATGTCAACCTGGCAGGGCAAACTTTCGCAGCCGGCGCGTTCCTGGCGCAGGCCGGTCGTGACATTGCGCTGACAGGCGCAGCTGCCGGTCAGCTCGACGGCACGCTGACTGCCGGCCGCAATGTGACCGGCGCGGGGAACGCCGCGTTTGCGCAGTCGGCCACCGTGACTGCCGGGCAAGACATCAGCCTGACTAGCGCTCTGCAAGGCGCAAGCGTGTCAGCAACGGCTGCCAACACGGCAGCGTTGGGTACCGTGCAGGCCGTGAACGGCAAGCTGGCCGTGACTGCCAATGGCGCCGCGGGTGGCGGTGATGTCTCCATTGCGGGCGCAGCCACATCCACCAGCGATCTGACGCTGAAAGGTGCACGCGATGTGAGCGTGACTGGGGCTGTCAACAGCGGTGGTATTGGTTCGGTACAGGCCGGGCGCAACGCGACCTTTGCAAACGCACTCAACACTGTGGGGGACCTGTCCGTTGCCGCCAACGCGGGCCAAGTCAGCCTCGCGACCGTGTCAACGCAGGGCAATCTGATCGCCACGGCGGGCACTTCGCTGTCGGCGACGGGACTCGTTGTCTCTGCGGGTTCCGCAAATGCGACTGCCGGCACGGACATGACGCTCACCGGCGGCGTCGCGGCACAGCACACGGGGACGCTGGCTGCGGGCGGCAACCTGAGTGCTGCTGCTGTGGCCTTTGGCGATCAGGCCAGCCTGTCGGCAGGCGGCAACATCAACATTACCAATGGCGTTGCCACGAACGGCGCGCTGACTGCCACGGCGGGCAACAGCCTCACACTCGGTTCAGCGCAGGCCGGTGCGGCAATGACGCTGGCCGCGAACGGGCAGGCCGGCGGCGGTGACATCTCGGTTGCGGGGACTACCGTGGCGGGGGGGCTGCTGTCGATGACGGCGGCACGCGATATGTCGCTCTCGGGCGCGGTGCTTGGCTACAACGCCGCCAACCTGACAGCCGGGCGGAATCTAGCCATTGGCGGGGCGTTCGGGACCAATGCGAATACCACGCTTGCGGCAACAACCGGCAACCTGAGTGTGGCCGGTCCGCTGACGACCGGCGGCAACCTGAAGGCAACCTCCGGCGGCGGCTTGGCGTTGTCGGGCGGCTTGGTCAACGGTGACACGGCTCTGACCGCACAAGGCGGCGTGACACTCACAGGCAATCTGCTTGGCCTTGGCGCAGCAACCGTCAACGCCGGTGGTGCGATCGCTGGTGGCGGCGCATTGAGCTTCGCCAAAGACACCAGCTTGCAAGCCGGCAGTGGTATCACGCTTGGCGGCATCGAAACTGCCGGAAAGCTCACGGCAACGGCAGGCGGCGACATCGCGCTGGGCGCGACCACTGCGGTGGGCGACGTCAAGGTGCAGTCGACCGGCGGTAGTGCAACGTTTGGAGGGCAGGTTGCCACGGGCGGCAACCTCAATGTGTTGGCTGCGCAGAGCGTGTCTGCCACGAGCGGCGTTTCCGCCGTGGGCAATGTCAGCATGACCGGCACACAGGGCAACGTGACGGTCGGGGGCGTCTCTGCCAACGGCGATGCGACGCTGCAAGCCGGTCAGACGCTGGCGCTGTCCGGCACCAGCACGGTGGCCGGCCAAGTTGGCTTGAGCGGGAACAACGTCACGTTGACCGGTACGCTGGCTGGGTCTAAAGACGTCAACGTCACAGCGCAGGGCACGCTTGACAGCAGCCAGGCGCAAATCGTGTCGACCGGCAATACGACGTTGACCGGTGCCAATATCAACGCCGGCAACGCGATTGTTGGCGGTGCACTCAACGCGCATGCCAGCAATCAACTGTCGTTGACCGGCCAGAAGGTGCTGGCTGTCGGCAACGCCACGCTGGTGGCGGGCGGCGCGCTGTCCAATGCCAGCAGTGTGCTGGCGGGCGGCAATCTTAACGTTGCAGCCAACACGCTGACGAACGCGGCCGGTGCATCGCTGGCTTCCACGGGCACGACCACCGTGACCGCGGGCACTCTGAACAACGCCGGTATCGTCAACGGCGGCACAACCAATGTTGTGGTGAGCAACGCGCTGACCAACACTGGGTCGCTTCTGGGTCTGAACGCTCTCAACATCACGACTGGCACGCTCAAGAACCAGGGCGGGCTGATCTTTGCAGGCAACCCCAGTTCCACAGCCGGGCCGACCACGGGTGACTTGTCATTGACCGTCACTGGCGGCAACGGCACGTTCACCAACACCAGCGGCAACATTCTGGCCCAGCGGAACATGGGGCTCTCGATAGCCAACATGGCCTTCGACCCCACGCAGCAAGGCACCATCAGCCAGGGCGGACTGCTCAACATCAACGCTGGGTCGATCTACGTTTCGGGCACGTGGAACCTGGGCGGCCAAGGCGTGACCGCCAATGGCATCAACGGCTTCACCAATGCCGGCACGATTGCCGGCGCGACCACCGCAACGCTGGGCACCAGCGGCACGTTTACCAACGTGGGGCAGATCAACGCCTCGGATCTCACCATCAACGGGACGCTCTCCAACGCTGCCGGCGCACTGATTCACGCAGGGAACGCGTTGACGCTGAATGGCTCCGGTACGAACCGGGGCATCGTGGAGTCGATGGGTTCGCTCACCGTCAACGGCGGCTCGTTCGACAACCAGCTCGCCACGACGCAGGCCGCGGGCAATGTGACCTTCAACCTGAGCGGCACGCTGCAGAACACCGGCAGCACGATCACGGCAGGGAACAACGTGTCCATCACGGCTGCCAGTGTTGTGAATGACCAGACTGCACCGACTGGGCAGCAGACCGTGACGACGCAGGTCTCCAATCCATCGGTGCTGCTATCGAATGTGATTGGGACGGTCAACCCCAGCTCGGAAGACGCCAGCGGGCCTAATACAAACACCACGATCTACAACCCTGCGTTTGCGGCGACGTTGGGCTATCTGCTGGCGCCACTTGGCGCTGGCGCAAATTCGGCGACCACCGTAACGCTTGAAAATAGGATGGTGACCACGGGCTACAGTTCGGGCGATGCTGGTAACCCGAATTTTTCGTACAGATGGTCAGTTGTCTCTGCTCCAGATGGAGCGGGGCCTACCGTAACCTTGGCGTTGCCGAACGTCTATCAAACGACAACCACCCAAGTACCGGGCAAGTCGGGCGTCATTTCAGCTGGCGGATCGCTGTCGATTCAAGCGAGTTCCCTCTCCAATCGAGGTGGTCAGATCTCTGCGATTGGTGGGGCATTACTGAACGTTCAGTCGTTGAGTAACGGCGCTGTAGCACCAACGCTGGCCGCGCAAACGACCATTTCGGTCGATCAAGCTGGGCTGACTGCATTCCTCAATTCACTGGCAGGGTTGTCAGGCGGCGTGATCGTTCCAGGAACGGCGACGGCCGTAGATACGAACGCCTTGCCCGCCGGAACGCTGGGCCACGGGTGCTACTCGAGCTACGCCTGCACACTGACGACGACGGACAACTTTTCGTTCAATACTAGCGCGGCGGCGGCAGTAGCCTACGGTACTACCACTTACTCCATGCCGCTCGGCTTGATCGCTGCTGGCGGCAACCTCACGGTCAACGGCGGCAACCTCGTCAATGAAGGCATCCTCTACGCCGGCAACAACGTAGTGGTCAAAGCCGCAAGCCTGACCAACCAGGGCGGCAACCAGCAGAACTACTCGTCGCAAGTCGGTTGTGCCTCGGGCGTGCCAGACACGGCCTGCGGTACAGCGGGCAATCCGCGTGGCAACAATCCGAACACCAACACGTTCAGCTACAGCCAGCAGAATGCCTCCATCTATGCAGGGCACGATCTGGTCATTGCCGCAGGGCAAGTCAACAACACCTACGGCAACCTGATTGCAGGTCATAACGTTGTGGTGGGCGGTGTTGGCTCGACGGCCAGTTCGACCACGCCGGCACAAAGCCTGACCAACACGTCGGGCAACATCGTTGCCGGTAACAACGTCCAGTTGAACGTTTCTGGGGCGATCACCAACACGCTGCCGCCGCCGGTGACGGTGCACCAGAACTACGGCACGCAGGAGCAATACGCTGGCTGCATGACCGCCAACGGCTACAAGGAAAGCTACTGCGAAGGCTATGTCGAGCAGCAGTCCGGGGGCTCGTCCGTCATCTCGGCGGGCAACTCGCTTACGCTGAACGCCGGTTCACTGACCAACGTCGGCAGCCTGATCTCGGCGGGTGCAAACGCCACGATCAACGTCACCGGCCCGATCGTCAACAGCGCACAAACGCTGAATGCCTATTGGCACTCGCACTGGGTGCAAGAGACAGGCATGTTCAGCAGCGACAAGCGCCACGACATCTGGGCTTGCGGCTCTGCAGATCAGTGCGCGCAGTTGTATGGCAGCGCCTATACCGGCACGGGCGGCGTGATCAACCCGCCCACGCCGGTGGGCAACATTGCGGCCACCATCCAGGCACCGAACCTGAGCATCAGCTCGGGCGGGCAGATCCAGAACGTGGGCAACGTGCTGGGTACCAGCGTGTCGCTGGCGGGCCAGCGGTTGATCAACGGCATCACCACGGCCAACACCTACACGCCGCGCGTGAACGCGCCGTCGCAGGTGGTCTCGCTGTCGCCGTTGACCATGCCGGGGCTGAACCTGGGCGTGCCGCGTACGGTGGGGCGTGGTCAGTTGCCGACGCCGGTGCCGGGCAGGGCATCCTATGTGGATGGCGAGTTGAGCCCGGCGCTGTCCGCCGGCATCGGCCCGCAGACGCTGCTGAGCAACCTGCCGCCCAACCTGCAGCCCAGCTCGACGCTGTTCTACTACAACCCCGATGAAGAGAACCTGCTGTTGCAGCAGGCGGCACTGGCCCAGACGGGCCGGGCCAGCTTTATCGATGGTATCTCCACCGAGAGCCAACAAAACCAATCGGTCACGCAGATCGAGAAGCAGGTGCTGTACCAGAACGCGCTCAGCTACGCGCAGACCAACGGCCTGCAACTGGGCACGGCGCTTACGCAAACGCAGATCAACCAGCTTGATCAGCCGATGCTCTGGTACGTCGAGCAGACGGTGCCGGACCCAAGCTGCACGGCCACGGGCACCGCTACCTGCCCGACCATCACGGCGCTGATGCCGCAGGTGTACCTGCCGGCCAACACCAGCGCCATGTCCGCCGGCGGCAACATCAGCGGGCAGAACGTCACGCTCAACTTCAACCAAGACGGCAACGGCAGCATCCTCAACACGGGGAACATCAGCGCCAGCGGCACGCTTGCGGTCAACACCAACGCGCTGACCAACCAGGCGAACCAGGTCGACGTCGGCCAGATCTGGAACAGCGTCAGCGGCGGTTACGTCAACACCACAGGCACGCAAGTCCAGCCGGGCGGCTTCATGAGCGCCGCGAACATGGACTTGAACGTGCAGACGTTGCAGCAGGTGGGAGGCTTGCTGCAGCAGCTCAACGCAGACGGCACGGTCGACCAGGCCGGTACGCAGCAACTGCTGGCGAATCTGCAGCAGCGCCTGGGCACCAACTTCACGCAGACCGCGGTTGCGGACAACCTGCATCAGGATTTTGTGAAGGAGGGTGGGTCGTTTGGGCCTGAGCAACTGATAGCCATGGTGGCTGCGGTGGCGCTGTCGTGCATGCTTGGGCCGGAGGTCTTGGCTGGGTTTGATGCGTTGATCGACCCGATTGCGTTGGCGGCAATCAGCCCTGGGCTGATGGAGGCAGCAAGTGTGGCGTCGTACGCACTGGCTGCGGGTACCACGGCATTTGTTGCTAATAGCGCGAGCCAACTGATCTCTACCGGCAGGCTCGACATCGGGGCAGGCTTGCAAGGTGCGGCCGTTACTGCGCTGACGGCCGGGCTGACGCAAGGTTTGGTTGGTAACAGCGGGATCAACACGGTTGGCACTGTAACGGAGGCCAATCCCGCGACGACCTTGGCGAACCTGGGCAATACCGCCATTAACGTTGGTGAGCGTGGCTTGATCAGCGCAGGCGTTGCTACGGCAATCAACGGCGGGAGCTTCGGACAAGCGCTGGTAGGCAGTGTGACAAATGATCTGGCGGCAGTAGGAGCCAACTGGATCGGCGCCAACATTCCGGGGATCGGTGCTGGTGGAGCGAATCTCGGGACGGAGATCACAAACGCGCTGGCACACGCAGCTCTGGGGTGCGCTGCGCAGAGTCTCAACGGTGGGGATTGCGCTGGTGGCGCAATTGGTGGGGCTACTAGTGCGATCGTGTCGCCGCTGGTACGCGACGGCTTGTATGACGCCACTCAGACGGTGACTGGAACGACCAATGCAGATGGCTCGCTGACATTGACGACCAGCTACGACAACCGAACGTACAACACCATAACGACAGCCATCTCGATGCTGGCCGGTGGGACTCTGGCGGGCATGCTGGGGAGCAGTGTGACCAGCGCAGCTCGTGCGGCGCAGAACGAGGCGATCAATAACGCAATGAGCGCCAAGACGCGTACGCTCATGAATCACGCGTATAGCTTCGAAGGACAGCCCGCGAGCGCGTTGAATGGGACGGACGTTCGGCGAACCATCCTGGAACTGAACGTTGCGGCGCAGGATTCGAACCTTACGGTGCAAGAGCGCAACTGGCTTCACAATGCGGCGCTAAATGCCTACATGGCGGGCGTTCAGGCTGGCGTGCTGCCGGTGGGCGACGTGGGGCTAACCTATAACGCGCTGATTGGCTCGATGGCCTTCAGCGGTGGGGGCGTAGGCAGGCTGCCGAGCACTGGCTCTCAGGACAATATCTTGCCGACGACAACGGGTAGTCGAACCGCCGTGACGTTGGGTGGGAGTGGTGGAGGCAGCGCAGTTAGCCAAGCCGATCTCGATGCCTTAGCTGCGAATGGTGTGAAATTCAGTCCGCAAAATGTCGTCGCCACGGGTACAACGCAGAGTGGACAGATTGTCTTCTTGGAAACAGGCAGCACACGCGCAGGTCTGCAGCATATTGTTGATGCCCATGTAACTGATTTCGCTAACATTGGGGTTTCCGAGGAGCAAATTCCATCTGTGGTCATGCAAGCTGTTACTCGGGGCAACATCGTTGGCTATCAGGGTAGAGATGGCGGGAGGCCGATCTACCAAACAACTATTAACGGTCAGCCTCAGCGAATTGCTGTGACCGTTGGTAGCAACGGTTTTATTGTAGGCGCTAACCCTGCGGGGAGAGGGCAATGAAGGGTATTAAGTTGATGGCCGACTACCAGTGTTTTCCCCTTTGGGAGAATTCTCCGGGAGTTGCTGGGAATATTGATCCTAGAGATCTGCCGATTTCGCAGTCTCTTCAACAGAGACTGATGGCATGGGCTGAGAAATTTGACCTAACTCTCAATATGGATGACCCAGCGAGTTCCGATTTTGAAAGCGAGCAAGCGGCCAATGATTTCCGAAAGGAGGGGGATGCACTGGCCGAGCTATTGCAGATTGAACTCGGGGCGGCTTACGTCGTAACAAAGAAGCTGTGGTGAGTGCCGTGCGTCATGTCCTGAGCGCCAAGAGATAGATTTTGATCTGCTATTGACGCGCTAATTGGTTCGATGGCCTTCACGGTGGAGAGGGCGGCGGGCTGCCTAGTGGGGGCACTCAAGCCAATGTGTTGCCGACTAGAACCGGTAGTCGGTCGGCGGCGAAGTTGGGCGGAGCCCCAAACTCGGCAGCCTTTTGATGCTCTTGAATTCGAGGGCAAAGTTGGTGTGCCATTTAAAAAAAAGCACGCCATTGATTTGTCGGTAGAGTGCAATTTTACTCACAAGGTTATCGATAGAATTTCCATCTATAGATTGCCTGTCAACTTCATCCGTGACCCACACGCCTATGACCTTTTGAACGAATGCATTCTTTGCTTTAGCCTGCGTGATGTCGGTGATATTTTGTTCGTCTGTGAAATTAGCGAAAACGGCGAGCCATCAGATATTAGAGTTTCAAGTTGGGATAGCCTTGATAAAGGCATGGCAAGCCATTTGACATGTGTTTGGTCATCCTTTGGTCAGCATTCTGGCGTTCCCGCGTCAAACTAAAACCGCCTTGCTAAAACTCTTATTGACCCGGCAGACGTTGCTGGCAAAACACCTCAAGAAATTATTAGTATGCTCAAGGCGTTGGGTTGGTTCCGAAGGGGCCCGATCCTAGGGGGGCGTGGAGCCTATGTCGACCCTGTTACAGAGGAGCAGCGCGTGCTGGTCCGCCCAGCACCGCCATGCCCGCATTGCCATGTGAATGATCCTTCTGGCGGCAGACTGGATATCAACGGCAACCCTGTTCCGCCGGAATCACCAGACGCCCACTTACCATTGGGAATGCCATGAATTTTGAATGCCACGATTGGGTTTTTATCGGTATTGAGTTTGATTGGGGAAGTGGAGAGTCATACTTCCGAATGAGAGATGGTACCTCACGGGATCGAGCAATATTGGCTAGGAGAACGACTTCCGTCAGAGTTGCGAGGGAGCATCCCTGGGGGCGAAGTGTCAATGTCAATTCCATCAGGGAGGAGGTCTGCGATCAAGGTCGTTTGTTGGTGATCGAGATGCAGTCGGGTGACTTGGTTGAATATTCGGCTGACTCTTTTGAGTTGATCTGAAAGGCTATGACGTGACCGGTTGTTTCGAGTCCAGGTTGAAAGAGAGAATTCAACCCTGGCAAGGAGCAACCCAAGATGCCCCGCAAGAGCTTTACCCCCGAACAAATCATCGCGAAGCTGCGCCTCATCGAAGTAGCGATGGGCAGTGGCAAGACCGCTCAACTGGCCTGCAAGGAGGCCAGCATTTCCGAGCAGAGCTATTACCGCTGGCGCAAGGAGTACGGCGGCCTGCAGCACGACCAAGCCAAACGCTTCAAGGAGCTTGAGCGCGAGAACGCCCGGCTGCGCAGGCTGGTTGCCGACCTGTCGCTGGAGAAGGCGATGCTCAAGGAGGTCGCTTCGGGAAACTGGTGAGCCCCGAGCGACGCCGGCGCGCCGTGTGCATGCTGCAGGAACGGTTCGAGGTCTCGGAGCGTAAAGCCTGCCGCGTCGTGGGCCAGTCCCGGGCCGTACAGCGCTATGTGGCGACGGTGCGCGCTGACGAGGACGCACTCACGCAGGCCATCGTTGCGCTGGCGGCCGAGTACGGTCGCTATGGCTACCGACGCATCACGGCGCTGTTGCAGGCCAGCGGTTGGCAAGTTGGCCGCGACCGCGTGCAGCGCATCTGGCGTCGCGAGGGGCTCAAGGTACCGAAGAAGC
>NZ_CATZLL010000020.1:0-122093 GCF_958415495.1 Ralstonia flaminis
ACCGCGACACCCACCCGATCAACACCACCAATCGGCCGGAAACCCGCACCACATCTACTTCTCCACCGCCTCGACACCACCGCCTCAACCTGCGTTTCGGCGCCGCGTCGTGCAGCGAGGGGCGAACTATAGGCGGGTTCACCGCACTTGGCAACACCTTTCTCGTGTCCAACTGATGACGGAACCATGAAAAATCCGCACCAGCCCAGTCTGCGCCTAGGATTGCGGGCGATAAAACGGATCAAAAAAAGTTCGGCGAACGCAACTTGGGAGCGATCCGGTCGATTCCCTCGGCCGTTGGACCTATATATATGGAACCCGAGAACTACCTCGCCCCGGACATGCCCGGGGCGATGGATGTCAGTAAATAGCGCACGCAGTCGTACGCGTACCGACTTACTGGCCGCGCAGCGTCTTCGCAGCAGCAACCATATTGGTCAGCGCCGGAATCACCTCAGCCCACTGGCGCGTCTTCAAACCGCAGTCTGGGTTCACCCACAGGCGTTCCTGTGGAATGCGCTCGGCGGCTTTGCGCATCAGTTGCACGATGTGATCCTGCGTTGGGATGTTCGGCGAGTGAATGTCGTACACGCCCGGGCCGATCTCGTTGGGATACTTGAAGTTGTCGAACGCGTCGAGCAGCTCCATATCCGAGCGCGAGGTCTCGATCGTGATGACGTCGGCATCCATGTCGGCAATCGACTTGATGATGTCGTTGAACTCCGAGTAGCACATGTGGGTGTGGATCTGCGTTTCATCACGCACGCCGTTGGCGGTGATACGGAACGATTCCACCGCCCAGTCCAGGTATTCCTGCCATTGCGCTCGGCGCAGCGGCAGGCCTTCGCGCAGCGCGGCCTCGTCGATCTGGATCACGCTGATGCCGGCGCGCTCCAGATCCAGTACTTCTTCTCGGATTGCCAGCGCGAGCTGGTAGCACGATACCGAGCGCGGTTGATCGTCACGCACGAAGGACCAGTTCAGGATCGTGACTGGGCCCGTCAGCATGCCTTTCATCGGCTTGGCTGTCAGCGACTGCGCGTACTGGATCCACTCGACTGTCATGGCGTTCGGGCGGCTGATGTCACCGAACAGGATGGGCGGCTTCACGCAGCGCGAGCCGTACGACTGCACCCAGCCGAACTGGCTGAAGGCGTAGCCCTGCAGTTGCTCGCCAAAGTACTCGACCATGTCGTTGCGCTCGGCTTCGCCGTGCACCAGCACGTCCAGACCCAGGGCCTCCTGCTCGCGCACGCTGCGCTCGATTTCGGCCTGCATGACCTGCTTGTAGCCCGTTGCGTCCAGTGCGCCTGCCTTGAACTGGCTGCGCGCATGACGGATCTCCGCCGTTTGCGGGAAGGAGCCAATCGTTGTGGTCGGGAACGCCGGCAACTTCAGCAGCGCTGATTGCTTCGGGGCGCGCACGCCGTAGGCGTTCTGGCGCTCGCCCAGCACGCGGGTGATCTTGTCGACCGCGGCCTTCACGGCCGGGTTGTGTACACGCGGCGAGTTACGGCGCGCCTCGATGGCGGCACGGTTGGCGGACAGCGCGTCCTTGGCGGCATCACGGCCCTGACGCAGCGCCACGGCCAGCACCTTGAGTTCATCGAGCTTCTGCAGCGCGAAGGCCAACCAGGATTTCACGTCGGCATCGAGCTTCTGTTCGCTGTTCAGGTCGACCGGCACGTGCAGCAGGGAGCACGACGGGGCAATCCACAGACGCTCACCCAATTGCTTGGCCACCGGCTCCAGCCAGTCCAGCACGCCGTCGAGATCTGTTTTCCAGATGTTGCGGCCATTGATCACGCCCAGCGAGACCACGCGGCCAGCCGGCAGCTTCGCGATCAGGGCGGCGACTTCCTGGCGCGCATTGATGGCATCCAGGTGCACGCCTTGCACGGGCAGCTCGGCCACCAGCGACAGGTTCTCTTGCAGTTGACCGAAGTACGTCGCCAGCAGCAGCTTGACGGGGCCCCTTGCCAGCGCGGCGTAGGCGGTGCGGAAGGCGTCCTGCCATTCCGGAGCCAGCTCGGTCACCAACACGGGTTCGTCAATCTGCACCCATTCGACGCCCTGCGCGGCCAGTGTGGTCAGCAGATCGGCATACACCGGCAGCAGGCGCGACAGCAGTGCGAGCTTGTCGGAGTCGTCCTTGGCCTTGCCCAGCGCCAGGTACGTAACCGGGCCGACGATCACCGGCTTGGCGCGCACGCCCTGCGCGCGGGCTTCGGCCAGTTGCTCGACCAGGCGCGAGGCATCCAGCTTGAACGTCGTATCGGCGGCGAACTCGGGGACGATGTAGTGGTAGTTGGTGTCGAACCACTTGGTCATCTCGCCCGCTGCCACGCCGCCGCAGCAGGCCGCATGCTCGGTTGACTGCGCCGAGCGACCGCGGGCGACGCGGAAGTAGTTGTCCAGCGCATCGCCGTGAAAATCACGCACGCGCTCCGGCAGGTTGCCGAGCGTGAAGCTCATGTCCAGCACTTGGTCATAGAACGCGAAGTCGCCCACGGGCACGAAATCCAGGTCTTGCTGGTTTTGCCAGTGGCGCTGGCGAAGCTGTGCGCCGAGGGCTTTCAGTTGGTCGCGCGAGGCCTCGCCTTTCCAGTAGGACTCGAGGGCGAACTTGAGTTCGCGTTTGGCGCCGATGCGGGGAAAACCGAGGTTGTGGACGGTGGTCATCTTCTGGAGTTTCCGGTGGAATCAAATCGATCCGCCGATTCTAGAAATCCAGCAACATGAAGTAAAATGATGTGTTTTTCAAATTAAATGAATTTAATTCATACATTGCGGGCGAGCACATCCTGTGGCACAGCACCTGGGCGCGAGGAGCTTCATGACAACTCCCATGACACCTCTTGAACGCAAGGCGTTGCCCTTGCCCGGCGGTCACAGCAAGGTGCTACTGCATTCCTGCTGCGCACCGTGCTCCGGTGAAGTCATGGAGGCCATGCTGGTTTCCGGCATCGATTACACGATCTTCTTCCATAGCCCGAACATCCATCCGCGCAAGGCTGCGGGTCGCGCGCCGATCCAGCTTGGCGTGCTCTATTACGGCGCGCCGGACTACGAGGCCGGAGAGGGAAGCATTTGAAGGACGAACCCTAGGCAGGTAGCGCCACCGGTAGATCCCGCTTGCCCTCAAGTTGCCGGGTGCGGGCAAACACCCCCGGCGTGACCTGGAAACGCGCCTGGAAGACCGCGATGAACGCGGAGACCGACGCATAGCCCAATTGCTCGGCAACCACGCTCACGGCCGCGCCGGCCTCCAGCAAGGGCAACGCGGCAAGCAACCGCAACGCTTGCCGCCACTCGACGAATGACAGTCCGGTGTCCTGCCGGAACAGGCGCGAGAGCGTGCGGCGGGTGGCCCCGACCTGACTGGCCCAATCGTCGAGGCTGCGCGGGTCGCCCGGATCAACGTGCAATGCACGTGCGATCTTGAGCAGCCGTGCATCACGCGGCATCGGCACAGACAAGGGCGCGGTGCGCAAACGTCGGATGCGGTCCATGATCAGGCACACCAGTTCGCCGTCGGGACCGTGCGTGTCGTAGTCCACAGGGAGTTCAGCAGTTGCCGCCACCAGCTCCCGCAGCAAGGGAGTTACGCACAACATGGCGCCTGCACGCGGCGGTTGCGGCCCAAACGCGGCTGCGTCGAGATACAAGCTATGGAAGGCCACACATTCGCGCGTTGATACGGCGTGCGGCATATCCGGCGGAATCCACATCGCGTAGTGCGGTGGCAGCAGATGGCGGCCCAGTGGGGTATCGATCTCGATCACACCAGCGGTGGCGTAGGTGAACTGTGCCCAGGGATGGCTGTGGGGCTCCACCCAACCGTTGCCTGGAATCTCGAAGGCCCGCACGAACAGTGGCCGCGGCAGCACCGTCATGGGCGGAACCACGTAGGCGTTACGAGCTTGTCCTGCGTGCAGCATAGGGTGTCCTCTGCGCGGGATCGGGCGCGCGCCGCAGATGATACCGTGGTGCATCCACTGTTCGACAACGTTCCATGAGCACACATACAGCACTCTCCCGCCACTCCGTCACCGCGCTGCGCGCGCGCAAGGGTACAGGCAGCCTGGTCTCGCTGACGGCCTATTCCACTCCGATGGCTCGCCTGGTCGACACGCATGCCGATGTGATCATCGTCGGCGATTCGCTGGGTATGGTTCTGTACGGCATGCCCAGCACGCTGGGGGTCACGCTTGAGATGATGATCGCGCACGGCGCAGCGGTGGTACGCGGGTCGACGCGGGCCTGCGTGGTGGTCGACCTGCCGTTCGGGACGTACCAGGAATCTCCCGCGCAGGCGTTCCGTAGTGCAGCGCGTCTGCTGAGTGAAACGGGTGCGCAGGCCGTCAAGCTGGAAGGCGGCGTGGAGATGGCGGACACCATTCGTTTCCTGACCGAACGCGGCGTACCGGTCATGGCGCATATTGGGCTGATGCCACAGCAGGCCAACGCCACCGGTGGTTTCAAGGCGCAAGGGCTCGATGCTGGCTCAGCCACACGCATCTTCGAGGCGGCACGCGCAGTGGAACGAGCCGGCGCGTTCTCGGTCGTCATCGAGGGCACCGCCGAGGCACTGGCACGGCACATCACGGAAACGCTGACGATCCCGACCATCGGCATCGGCGCCTCTGCGGCGTGCGATGGTCAAGTGCTGGTGACCGAGGATATGGTGGGCGGCTTCGATGCCTACACGCCACGCTTCGTCAAACGCTATGCGGATATCAATGCCCTCATGCGTGAGGCCGTCGCGCAATATGCCGACGAGGTTCGGCAAGGTGGCTTCCCGCTAGCGCAGCATTGCTTCGGCTACGGCAAGCCACTGCAACTGCCCCCGGACTTGTCCGCCGCGACAAACCTGACACCCGCTTGACCCCAAAGCGCATCGGACCAGCATGACGCTGGTCCGGCTTAGGCCGCCATCACCCGATCTCAACGCCCTGCGATGGAAAGCAGTGAGTCAAACAGGCTGTTCGCCGTCTGCATGACTTTGGCCGATGCTTGATAGGCCTGCTGATACCGCATCAGGTTCATCGCCTCGTCATCCAGGCTCACGCCAGATACCGACTGCTGCTGCCGCGTGGCGCTCAGAAGCAGCCCCGTCTGCGCGGTCAGGTTGCCATTGGCCTGGTTGGTCTGCACGCCCACCTGTGTGGTGAGCTGATTCCACGCTGAGCCGATCGACGTGGTGCCGCCATCGAGCAGCGCGGCATTGCGTAGCTTGGCCAATGCACTGGCGTTACCGTTATCCGTGCTGTTGGCGGTGTTGGGCGAAAGCTTGAAGGTATCGCCATTTGCTGGCACACCCGTCATCGTCATCTGGACGCCGTTGAACGCATACGTCGCGCCCTGCGTGTAAGGCGCCGTGCCCGTATACGTGGTCGAGGTGCCATTGACGGTGACCGTGACTGTGCCCGGAAAGCCCGAAAGCGAGCCGCCACCGGCGGCGTTGTAGGTAAGCGAGACCGGCGAGGCAAGCGGCGCCCCCGCATAGCCCGCATTCACGCCGACGGACGTAATCGCCGCACTGCCCTTGTTGTTGCTGCCCAGGTCTGCCACTACAGGCGAGGCTGCGGCGACCGCGTGGTAATCGTTCGTCAGCGTCTTCATGCTGGACGCGGCGTTGGCGGTCGGGCGCACGAGGAACGAATCCCCATTGTTCATGGCACCGCTCAGGTTGAGCGTGACGCCATCCACGGTGGTCGGCCAACTGGTGACGGTGACCGCGCCGGAGCCATCGGGGTAGCGCGATACGGTATAGGCGCCCCCCTGATACCTCACCTGGTAGTCATACCCCTGCCCTGCGTTGGCATTGGTGATGCTGGCCGTGAGCGTACCGCTGCCGGTGTTGCTGTTGCTGGGTGCAACGCTGGGGCCGGCAACAGAAAACAGATCGGCGCCCATCTTGCCATTGGCATCCATGCCCAGCCTGTTCTGCGCATTCACTGCCGACGACATGGCGGTCGCCAAACGGTCCAGGCTGTTCTGCGCGGGGGTGAGCGTATTGCGGCGGAAATCCATCAGCCCGCCCAGGGCACCACCACCAAGCTGGCTATCGTCAATGCTGACGGTACCCGCCGGGCTCTTGTAGCCCACTGACAGTTGCGTCGGATCGTACGGCGATGCCACAGTCGTCAGTTCAAAACTCTGATTGCCCTGCACCAGAGCCTGCCCGTTACCGATATAGACGTTGTACTGACCATCGCTGGTCTGCACGGCACTGGCCTTGATCGACTTGTTGAGCGTCTGCACCAGTTGGTCGCGCTGGTCACGCAGGTCGTTGGCTGGCTGGCCGGCGGAGGCCTCTGCCTTGGCGATCTGTTCATTGAGCGCGGCGATCTGCTTGGCGGTGCCGTTGACGGTGCTGACCTGCGTCTGCACCTGCGTGTTGACTTGATTTGTCAGCGCATTCATCTGCCCAGCAATCGCATTGAAGCGGTTCTGCAGGCCAGCGGCGGCATTCAGGAAGACCTGCCGCGCAGTGGTGTCCGACGGTTTGGACGCCAGGCCATCGGCTGCATTGAAGAAGCTGGTAAGCGCCGAGCTCAACCCGCTGTTGGGGTCCGCCAGGTACTTGTCCAGGCCGGTCAACAGGCTGCTGAGCTGATTGGCAGCGCTGGTGGCCGCCTGGCCGCTCTGCACCTGCGTGGTCAGGAACTGGTCGTAGATACGCTTGACGGTGGCAACATCGGCGCCCTGCCCCAGGTAGCCGACACCGGCATACAGCGGCACGTTCTGCGTCTGCACCGCTTCCTGGCGCGAATAGCCGGGCGTATTGGCGTTGGCGATATTGTTGCCAGTCACCTGCAGGTGGATACCCGCTGTGCGCAGGCCCGATGCGCCGATGTTCAGAAGAGAAGAACTCATGGTTGCAAGGAAAAGAATCTGCCCGATCAGGATTGCAGCGCCTTACTTAAGCTGCGCCACTTTTTCCAGCATGCGGTCGGACGTCTGCACGGCTTTGCTGTTGATCTCGTAGGCGCGCTGCGTCTGGATCAGTTGGATCATTTCTTCCACCACGTTCACGTTGGATGTTTCCACGTAGTTCTGGTTGAGCACGCCCACACCGTTCGACCCGGGCGCGGCCAGGTTGGCTGTGCCGGAGGCTTCCGTCTCTGCGTACAGGTTCTCCCCCATGCTGCGCAGGCCTGCGGGGTTGATGAAGCTGGCCAGTTGGAACGTACCCACCTGCGTGTTGTTGGTTGTGCCCGCCGTGGTGATCGTCACCACCCCATCCTTGCCAACCGTCAGGCTCTTGGCGTTCTGCGGCACGGTAATCGCCGGCTGCACCGCGTAGCCGCTCGACGTCACGAGCTGCCCCTGCTGGTTGATCTGGAAGTTGCCGTCACGCGTGTAGGCCAGCGTGCCATCCGGCATCTGCACCTGAAAGAAACCGTTGCCGTTGATGGCCACGTCAGTCGAGTTGCCGGTCTTGGTCAGGTTGCCTTGCGTGTGCAGCCGTGTGGTGGCGACAACGCGCGTGCCGGTGCCGATCTGCATGCCCGAAGGCAGCGTGGTCTGCTGCGACGACTGTGCGCCGGGCTCGCGGGCATTCTGGTACAGCAAATCTTCGAATACGGCGCGCGAGCGCTTGAAGCCCGTCGTGTTGACGTTCGCCAGGTTGTTGGAAACGACGTCCAGTTGTGTTTGCTGGGCGTCCATCCCGGTCTTGGAGATCCACAGAGAGCGAATCAATTGAAGGCCTCGTCAGAATTGGGAGAAAACCGCCCGGGGCTCCGGTATGCCAGAGCCGCCCCAGGCGGGCTGTCAGTTGCCGTGCGCGATCAACGCAGGCTGACGAGCGTCTGCAGGATCGAGTCCTGCGTCTTGATGGTCTGCGCGTTGGCCTGGTACGAACGCTGGGCAACGATCATGTTGACCAACTCGGCAGAGAGGTCCACGTTCGACTGCTCGGCCGACTGCGATTGCAGCAAGCCAAACGAACCCATGCCCGGGGTGCCGAGATTGGCAGCGCCCGAGTCAGCGGTCTCCACCCACTGATTGCCACCAATGTTCTGCAAGCCATCCGGCGCCTTGAAGTTGGCCATGGCAACCTGCCCCAGCACCGCGGTGCGACCGTTGGAGTAACGCGCCAGCACCGTGCCGTCGTTGCCCACCGCATAGCTGGCCAGGCGCCCGGTGGCGTAGCCGTCTTGCGAGACGCCGGGGGCCGTGTCGTTGTAGCCGCCGCCGTACTGCGTTGTACCTGTCAGGTCGATGTTGCTGATGCCCATGCCCGCAAAGCTGACCGGGATCTTGGTGGGCGTGGAGGTCAACTGACCGCTGCCGTTGAAGGTGAGCGTGGTGATCGGGTTGCCACCGGTGGGGGGCGCGCCGTCCACCAGGGCATGGACGTCCCAACCGGTGCTGGTACGCACGTAGTAGTTGGTGAGCGTACGTGCCGTGCCCGTGCCGTCGTAGACCTGCTGCGACACCGAATGACTGAACGTGGCCGAGTTGGTGGACGAGAACGGCGTGGTGGTCGGCATCTTGCCAGCCGAATCCAGGTTGACGCCGAACGTTGTATTGGTTGTGCCCAGCGGGGCCAGATCATTGACCGGAATCCGCAGATTGGTCAGTACAGCCGTGTTGACCTTGCCCGTGGAATCCACACCGTAGCCGGTCAGGTTCTGGCCGGTGGCGGAGATGATGTAGCCGTTCTTGTCTGTATGAAATTGGCCGTTACGGGTGTACGAAACCTGCCCGCTGCCCGGGTCAACCATGCGATAGAAACCGGTGCCATTGATCGCGAGGTCCAGCGGATTGCCCGTGCGCGTCACATTGCCCTGCGTAAAGGACTGGGAAATGCGCGTCACGTTCACGCCCTGCCCGATCTGGCTATCCGATGCGCCGACGAGCGAGCGCGCATACACATCGCCAAACACCGTCGTCGCCTTCTTATAACCGACCGTGTTGGCGTTGGCGATATTGCTGCCGATTGTGTCCAGCGACTTGGACGCGGCATCGAGGCCACTCAGCCCTTGTTGGAATCCCATGATGTTCTCGCTTGGAAAGTTGTACCGCTGTTGTGTTGGCAGACGGTGCAATGTCGTCAGCCAGTGTCAAAGATTCGGAAATCGATCTCCCGATATCACCACCCGCTCAACGACCGGGGCGATTTCGTCTTTAGACAGCGTGTTGCATTTCCCTTGCGAACACCTTATTAAACCTGGCTTTAAAGCGATGTCTTTCGATTCTTTGTGCAATCTGACATTCAATCGATGAATTAGACGGATAAAAGCACCGTATCTCTTCGATTTGACCCCGGACCTGCACGGCCTGCAGCTCAGATGTCAGCGCCGTACGCTATCAGCTGACCGGAGCGTTGCCGCCCTCCACGCCGATGAACACGCGCCACGGATTCCCCACTCCGAGTGGGAAATGAACGCACCAGAATGGCGTTTTTCAGCGCGGCGCTTCACCACACACTTTGTCTATCCGCCGATCCCCCGGCGATTCATCACGAGGATAGACATGACACGCCCGATTCTTCCCAGAGACGACACCTACGCGCGTGGCCTTGCGCTGTTTGAACAGCTGCACGGCAAGCACAGCGGCAAGCAATTGGCCGAGTCACGCGAGGCGCTTTGCCCTGATTTCCTGACGATGACCATGCAATGGGCGTTTGCCGGTGTGCTGGATCGCCCGGGGCTGGACCTTGCGACACGCGAGTTGGTCGTCATCGCGTGCTGTGTGGTACAGGGCTACCTGTTGCCGCAACTGCGTGCCCACATCGAAGCAGCACTCGTTGCTGGGGCAACCCGCGAACAGATCATCGAGACGATCCTGCAAACCATGTTCTATGCAGGCGGTGCAGCCGTCAACAATGCACTCGGCGTGGCGGCAGAAGTCTTTGCCGCGCCGGTTGAAACCGCTCAGGCTTGATCGCCCGAGTCTGCGGCGGCGAAATGCTCGAGCGCAAACTCCATGAACGCTCGCACCTTTGCAGGAGCGACCGTGTCACGAGCGTAGAGCAGGTAAAAGTCGCGCCCGTGCGATCGGTAGTCCGCCAACAGGAGGCGCAGCCGGCCGGTTTCCAGGTCGTTCTTGACCAGGCCGAACGGCTGCCGAATGATGCCGCCGCCCGCCAAAGCGGCTTCACGCAATGCAGGGCCGTTGTCGATGCGCAGCCGGTAACTGACGGGCACTTCGATGGGCCCATCCGGTCCGTCGAATCGCCACGCATGGCTTGGCCCCCAGCGGGTATGCCCGAGACAGTCGTGGCTCAGCAGATCGTGCGGTACGGTTGGCATGCCGCGCCTGGCCAGATAGTCCGGTGCTGCGCAAACAACCATCCGGTAGTACGACGGCAGCGGCCGTGCAATCAACGACGAATCGACAAGCGGCCCGACACGGAAGGCGAGATCCACGCCGTCGCCGACTGGATCGACCGGCGCGTCGGTCAGCATCAACTCGATATCGATACCCGGGTGGTGCGCCAGGAACCGCGCAACCGCCGGCGCCAGTTGCGTGACGCCAAACGAAATCGGTGCGGCAATGCGCAGCTTGCCAACCGGATTGCCGCGCAGTGCCGATGCGTCGTCATGTGCCGCCTTGACCCGCTCGAGAATGTCGCGGCAGCGCTCAAGATAGAGCGCGCCGGCTTCAGTCAACTGATGGCGCCGTGTCGTGCGATGGAGCAACTTGACCCCAAGGCGTGCTTCAAGCGCATTCAGGTGTTTGCCGACCATGCTCGACGACAGGCCCAATCGCTCAGCTGCGGTGGTCAGGCTTCCGGTGTTCACGATCTCGACGAACACCGACATGCTTTCAAGGCTATCCATTGCAGGGCGACTGGCTAGGATGAGGTAGGGATGAAATGCCGCTGTGTGTGCCGTGTGGGTGGCGAATCGCTACGGTTCGGTCTGCCGCACGCGCTTTTGCTCCAGCCGCCAATGCATGATGTCGTCCGCTCCCGGCCCTGCTTCGACTCTCAGGTCCGGACGTTGAAGCGGCTCCCCGGTCTCGGCATCCACCAACGCGAGCCGTATCGCATGCCCCGACTGCGCATCCAGAAACCTCAGCGGCGGCCCCTCCAACTCCGCAAGATTCCAAGCATCCCCCACCTGTGCAAGCGCCAGCAACACGATGCCGATGTCCCGGCCGCGCGGCGTCAGGTGATATTCGTACCGATCGGGGCGCGACTGATACCGCTGCCGCACGATCAGTCCATTGCCTTCCAGCGCCTTCAGTCGGCTGGACAACGTGGCATTGGTAATGCCGGTGGATTGCTGGAGGTCGTCATAGCGCGCCAACCCGAGCGCCAGATCGCGCACGATCAACACGCCCCACCGATCGCCCAGCGCGTCGAGCACGCTGGCGATGGAGCAGGTCATGCCATCAAAGCTTTTGGATTTCATTGGAATTGCCTCTCTTGAGCGGAAACGCGCAGCAACAACCTTCCCGTCTGGCCGGCATCGTATCGCATCCTGTGGCGCTTGACGGCATCTCGCCCAACATTTACTCTGATAATAAGAGTTTATTGCAGATAGGGCTTTCGCGCCTATCCGCGTTGACGATGGCCCATCCATAGGAGAGTTGCCATGCCGCTCTGGAACATCTACCACCCCGAAGCTGCGTACAGCGACGCAGACAAGCTTGCGATTGCCGAGCGCATTGTCGAGTTCTATGACGGGTTCTTGCCGCGCTTCTACGTCAACGTGTTGTTCCAGGCGTTGCCGGCGGCGTCATTCCTGATCGGCGGCGAGCCAACCAACGACTTCGTCCGCATCAAGGTCGATCACATTGCACGGCAAATCGACAACCCTGCCGAACAAGAGCAGTTCATGAACTACGTCGCGCAGCGTTTCGCCCCCTTCATTGGCGAGCGCGGGTTGCGCTGGGAAATCCATATCGGCGAGACACCATTCGGCTTGTGGACCATCTCCGGACTGAAACCACCGCGCCCTGGTACGCTGGCCGATCTCAAATGGCGGACGGAAAACCGGCCGTCGCCGTACTGAAGCAAGGAGCTTTCACACCATGCCGATTCGCGCGGTCATTTTCGACTTTGACCTGACACTGGCCGACTCTTCCGGCGCCATCATCGAGTGCACGGAATACGCATTGCGGCAACTGGGCGCACCCGGCGCCACGCCGGCAGAGATTCATGCGGTGATCGGGCTGCCGCTGCAAGTCATGTTCCGCACGCTGACGGAAGACAGCGAGCCCGCGCGCGCAGAAGCCTTTGCACGGCACTTCGTAGCACGCGCCGACGAGATCATGGTGCCCTCGACCCGCATCTACCCCGAGGTGCCGCCCCTGTTCGCTCGCTTGCGTGAGCAGGGCATGGCGGTCGCGATCGTGTCGTCCAAATTTCACTATCGGATCGATGCGATTCTCGTGCGCGCCGGGTTGCGATCTTTGGTTGACGTGCTGATTGGCGGAGAGGATGTACAGCGGCACAAGCCCGATCCTGAGGGCATTGAGGCTGCCCTGACGTTGCTCGGCATACCGGCGGCGGAAGCGGTCTACGTTGGCGACCATACCGTTGACGCGCAGGCCGCCGAGCGAGCGTGCGTGCCGTTTATCGGGGTGACCAGCGGGACAACGTCATTTGAAGCGTGGTCCGCCGCGGGCAAGACAGCGGTGCGGGAACACGTTGGCGAGGTGGCCGATATCGTGCGTATGGATCAGTACATCGCGTAGCGCCACCGGTGGGTTGAGGGCCATCGCTCGATGGCCCTGCGCACGTCAGATGGTGGCCCCGCCACACTCAGCCGACTGCATCGAACATCTCATACGTCTTCCGGGTTGCGTCGACATGCCCCAGCGTGTCCAGCACGCGAATCTCCGGCGGATAGCCATAGACTCGCTCAACCATCGCTTTGTACTCGGCGCCATGCCATCGTGCAGCCGCCTCTCGGCTGCGCCAGATGTACACGCCACCGCCCTCCCTAGTGGCCGCGTCGTAGAAGTACCACTTCTGTAGCAGATCCGGATTCTCCGCCCATTTCACCGCGGTGCTTTCGTAGCGTTCCAATAGCGTGGGAACGTCCACATCCGGCTTGAGCTTGAAGAAGACGATTTCGGTGATCATGGTGAACCTCTCTCGCGAATGACAGGGATGGGCGCCACATCATCAAGCTGGCAGTTTCCATCTCAGTCTAGGCAACCTGCCACTGGGCTACCATGCACCGCAAATGCGAGTTCGAATCTCGCTGCCCAACGCTCAGCACGCAAGATCAGGAGTCACCTTGATGCCGCAGTTCACCCGCTTCCACGCGCTATCGCTGCTTTCGCTTCTCCTGTTCACGCAAGGATGTGCTGCCACGGGCGCGGTCAAATCCGATGACACCTTCCACACCCAGCAGTCGGCGCGGGAAGCGCGGCAGCAACTCGCTGGCTGGATTCCGACCGCCACGGTGCTGGATGCGGCCACCAAGACGCTTCAGTCGCGCGGCTTCACCTGCCGGGCGATACAGCCCGTAGCCGAACTGCGCTCGAGCACACTCTGCACGCTCGGGCCGCTCGCGGAGGTACCGCCCACGCAGCGGCTCGCGACATCCGTGACGCCGATCCACTGGTTCGTGATGCTCAACTCGGTGGATGGCAACGCCGTCAGCAAAGTCCTGGTCAACCGCGCCCCCAAGGACATCGGCGACTAAGCCGCCAAGCCGCGAGCGTCGTTGGAGAGGCCGCGCTTCAGGCGCCGCCCTCACCCGATCCGCGCTCGGCAAGCGCCTCCAGCAGGTCTGCAGAGGGAACGAAGAACAGGCTGCCCGTGACCGCACGGCTGTAGTCAAGCAGACGGTCATAGTTGCCGGGCGGGCGGCCGACGAACATGTTTTCGAGCATCTGCTCAATCGGGGCTGGCGAGCGCGCGTAGCCGATGAAGTACGTGCCGAACTCGCCGGAGCCCGGGCGCCCGAACGGCATGTTGTCGCGCAGGATCTTCACCTCCCGGCCGTCTTCCTCAAGCGTTGTCAGCGAGCTGTGCGACCACGACGGTTTGACATCGTCGTCCAACTCGATGTCGGACAGCTTGGTCCGCCCGATGATGCGCTCCTGCGCCTCGACGGAAAGCGCGTTCCACCCAGCCATGTCATGCAGATACTTCTGCACGAGCACGTAGCTTCCGCCGGCAAAGGGCCCATCCTCATCGCCGATCACGGTGAAATCAACGGCTTCGCGGCCCTCCGGATTCTCCGTGCCGTCAACAAAGCCGACCATGGCGCGCTGGTCGAAGTAGCGGAAGCCATGCACCTCGTCGACTACCTTGACCGCTGTGCCCAGCCTGCCGATCAGTTGCATGGCGAGCTCAAAGCAGAGATCCATCTGGTCCGCACGGATATGCAGCAGGAGATCGCCCGGCGTTGCAACAGCGGTACGGTCCCCCGATCCGAACACGCGGAACGGATGCAGCGATGCCGGCCGCGGTGCGCCGAACAGCGTGTCCCACGCATCCGAGCCAAAACCGCACACGCACGACAGTTGGCCAGCTGGAACACGCTTGCCAACCGAGCGAACCAGCGCGGCAACGTCGGCGCACCATGCGCGGACAACATTGGCGTGATCAGCGCCTGGGTTCAGGGTGGCGACAATAAAGATGGCGCTGCGGGTCACGGGGCCGGCAACGGCTTGCGGTTCTGGGGTTGGCATCGGATAGCGTGCATTGAAGGCGGTAAGGCTTTGCAGCCTACCAGAACATGTTCGCCATTGGCCGATGTCCGCACCTGCCGAACCCGCCTTGTGGCGACTACTCGTAGTGCACGGTGCCGAGACCGGTTCGCTCAGCTGCGGCGGCCTCTTCTTCCTCGCGAGCGGCGATCGCTCGCTGCAATGCCTGCCTGGCGGCACTATTGTGCTCGTGCAGTCCGGAAAGCAAAGCGTGCAGCGCTGGCAACGTACACACCGCCACCAATGCCCGTGCGGCTTGCTCCCGCACATCCTCATCGTCGTCCCGCAGGGCTTGCGTCAACGCCGGCAGTGCTTGCTCCGCATCTGCATGCGATCCCCTATGCAGATTGCTGATCGACGTGGCGGCTTGTGCGCGGATTTCCGCATCCGCGTCACCCAGCGCCGCGAGAAGGATCGGCAGCGCCGCTGCATCACCACTATCGCCAAGCGCCCACAGCGCTCCAACACGTACACGCTGCCCCAGCGCGGGTGTCTGGAATGCGGTGATGAGGTGTTGCGTGGCACGGGCGTCATGCTGCTCACCGAGCGAACTGACGGCGTAGTAGCGCACCTCTTCATCCGCCTCGTCAAACACGCGCGCCGCAATCGCGTCGACCGCCTGCGCATCGCGTTGCCAGCCCAGCGCGATGACAACTTCCAGCCGCACGCGTGGTTCAGGATCGTTGGCGACTGCCAGCAAGGCAGGCAGCACCTGCGGTGGCCCGAAGCGCAGGCCTTGGGCCGCCTGCCGGCGGACTTCCGGCACGGGGTCGGACAATGCGGCCAACAGCAGGTCGCGCAGCGTGGTGTCTTCCCTGTCGAGGCATTCGCACAGCGCATCCAACGCAGCGGCGCGCACGCTGCCGTCAAGGTCTGCCGTGGCGGCAAACAGATCCGCCATCGCATTGGCGGTATCGCATCTGGCGAGTGCCTGGATCGCCCAGATGCGCACGTCGACGTCGGTATCCAGATGCAGCCGTGCGCGCAATGCGGCAACCACAGGCGCGGATGACCACCGCCCCAGCACCTGCACCGCCTCGCGGCGCACCTCGGCGCTCGGATCCTTGAGGGCTTGGAGACATGCGGGCAGGTGCGCGTGCGCGACTGCCTCCGACTGCATGCCCAGGGTGAGCACGGCAGCGGCGCGGACGTCGGCTTCGGTGTCGTGCGTCAGTGCATGCAGCACGGCGGACTCGGCTTGCGGATGCTGCCTCAGGTCGTAATCTGCCAGCGCATGGATGGCGCTCGCGCGGAAGTAGGCATCGGTGTCGCGCGTGGTGGACACCAACGCAGGAACAAACGCATCGTCAACGCCCAGATCGGTGAGGCTGACGTTGGCACCGCGCCGCATGTCCGGTGCTTGCTGCCTGAGCGTGGCGATGAGCGCTTCGATCTCAACGCCGCTGCGCACATGAGCATCATTGATTGTGAGCGCCGATTCTCTGCGACCACCCAGCGCGGCTTTGATACGCGCGATCCACCGTGTCAAACGCATACGCAACTCAACGGTTTGCAAGCCGCGAAGCCTTGAGCGACAACGCCCACGCTACCGTACCCACAACGGCACCAAGCAAAAACGGATACGACCACAGATTCCCCGAGCCCCACTTGAGGAATGACCACGCCAGGCCCACCGTTGCCAAGACCAGGCTCCACTGCGCAGATCGCCCCATCATGTGCCGGACCACACCGCTGTAGAGCAGCAGGCACGCCAGCAACGAAACCAGCGCCGTCAGCAGCGACATCGCGCCCATGCGCACCATGTCCCAGTAGGCCGATGCGTACGTCGCCGTAAAGCCGGCCTGCAGCAGCGTTGCAATGGCAAGCGGTGCGCGCGTCGAATCGGTGCTCTGCTGTGTTGGTGTCGATTCCATCATCCCCTCGGCTGTCTTGGTGTTCTTGCGGGCGTTTCCACGTCGACCCACGGGCGAAAATGCGACGCCCAGATCGCCTGGGGGCGCAGCATAGCATTCAGCCAGTGAGCAGCCTCCGCAATCGCCCGGCTTGCCGAACGTCACAACCCGTGACACACTCCAGCCCGCTGCCTTCACCGGCAGCACGCAGGCGCGGCGGGCGCAAAACGCACCGCTGCAACACGCCGCAGGAGAGACCGGGTTGCAACGATGCCCGGCGCCGATGGAGCAACCACCCCGGAAACTCTCAGGCAAAAGGACTGTGGCGTCGACTGCGAATCTGGAGAGAGGCATGCACGCGCGTGCCCACCGAAGGGGAAGGCGCCAGCACTGCTGACGCCCAAGCTCTCAGGTCCCGAGACAGATGGGGTGAGCCGGCCGGATCGTCCGGTCATACCACCACTCCATAGGGACCGCCATGACGCACATCGTCATCGTCGGCGCCGGTATTTCCGGCGTCACCACCGCTTACACGCTCTCGCAACTCGGCTATCAGGTCACGGTGCTCGACCGGCATCTGTATCCGGCCATGGAAACCTCGTTTGCCAACGGCGGACAGCTTTCCGCCAGCAATGCCGAGGTCTGGAACAGCACCGGCACGCTGCTCAAAGGCATCAAATGGATGCTGCGCAACGATGCGCCGCTACTGCTCAACCCGAAGCCTTCATGGCACAAGTACTCGTGGATCGGCGAGTTCGTGGCGAGCATCGCCCATTACCGCCGCAACACCATCGAAACCACGCGCATGGCCATCGAGGCGCGCAAGCACCTGTTTGCAATGGCCGAGCGTGAGCAGATCGACTTCGACCTGCAGCGGCGCGGCATCCTGCACGTCTATCACGACAAGGCGAGCTTTACTGCCGCCGGCAAGGCCAACGCCCTGCTCGTTGCCGGTGGGCTTGAGCGCCACGCCGTGAGCCCCGAAGACATCGCCGCGATCGAGCCCACGCTGCGTGGCAACTACTACGGCGGCTACTTCACCGAATCCGACGCCACCGGCGACATCCACAAGTTCACGCGCGGTCTTGCGCAGGCATGCGAGAAACGCGGCGTGCGCTTCATGCAGGGCGTGAATGTGCGCGACGTGGAAACCACCGAGCGCGGCGTGCGCTTGTTGCTGCAGACCACACTCGATGATCGCCTCTCCACCAGTGAGGCCAACGTCGTACAGGAAATCACCGCCGATGCGCTGGTCGTCTGCGCAGGCGTCGGCAGCCGGCATGTCGCACAGATGGTCGGCGACCGCATCAACGTTTATCCGGTCAAGGGCTACTCGATCACCGTGCATCTGGACGACGAGGCCAGCGTACAGGGCGCACCATGGGTCAGTCTGCTGGATGAGAGCGCAAAGATCGTCACCAGCCGCCTGGGCGCGGGACGTTTCCGCGTGGCCGGCACGGCGGAGTTCAACGGCTACAACCGCGACATCCGCGCCGACCGCATCGAACCGCTGGTGGCCTGGACGCGCCGCAACTTTGCGATCGGCACCTCGCGCGTGGTGCCCTGGGCCGGCTTGCGCCCGATGATGCCGGACATGATGCCGCGCGTCGGACGCGGGCGGCATGCGCGCGTGTTCTACAACACGGGCCACGGGCACCTTGGCTGGACGCTCTCTGGCGCCACGGCCGCGATGATCGGTGACGTGATCGCACGCGATTGCCCGTTGCACTGATCGCACGACCTGCACTTCCCGCAAGCCTCTGTTCCCGAACTACGGTAGCGGCAGCGGCGGTGGATCGGGTGGCACGCCAACACTGGGTGCGAGATGGTCGCCTCCCAAGATCCACACCGCGGGCATGACCAATTACCCACTAGGGCACGAAGTCTGGCGCCAAGTGAAGGTTGCAACGCGAGGTGCAGAGCGCCGACGGCATGGGGGTCAAGTTTTGGTGCCGCGCGCCCACTGACCGGCCATCTCAGCAAGCGGTCGGACATTGTGAGGCAGACCGTGCAGCGAAGTCTCCGCATGCGCGGTCTCGACAATGCCGTGACCATCAGGTCAACAGGTATGACTCAGAACTTGTGGCGCACACCCAGCATCACGCCCAACCGTGAGTTGTTGCCGTAGGTATTGCCCGAGTTGTTGAACGCGGCCGCACTATTCAGCACAATCCAGGCACCTTGCAGGCGCGTGTAGTCCACTTCCGCATACACGTCGGTGCGCTTACTGAAGGCATAGTCGAGCATGCCGGCGGTGGTCAGGCGCTTGCCGCTGGCATCAAGATGCCGCATCCAGTCGTACTGCACCGTGCCGATCAAGCTCAACGCGCCGCCCAGGGGCACCTTCGCGCCCACATAGGCCGCCTGGTTCTTGTAGTCGGCCACATCCAGCCGGTTGTTCGTGTAGCCCAGGTACCAGGTGGCAATCGATGTATCGAGCCGGCCGCCAACGCCCCAGACCGTCTGCTTGCTGGCAAGCGCCGCCGGTACGGCGCCAAAGAATGCCGAAGACACATCGCGCGTGACCTGGTACACCGCGCCCACTTCGGCCGACCCCATGCTGTACACGATCGAGCCCGCGCCGGCCGAACTCTTGCTGAAACTGCCTGCGGCCTCGCCGAAGGTCCACGCGCCAGCCAACTGCAAGCCACCGAACGACTTGATGTACTTGACTGTGTTGTCATAGCGCAGACCGGTGTAGTTGCCGCCCTGATAGCCGACGATGGAGTTGTTGGCAAACGCCATCGCTTCATACGAAGACAGGATCTCGTGCGCCAGCGTGTACTGGCGGCCGAGGTAAAGCTTGCCGTAGTCGCCTTCCAGGCCGACTACCGCAGTGCGCCCAAACAGCCGACCGCCCTGCTGGCTGCCGCCGGTATCGGGAAAGAACCCCGACTCCAGGATGAACATGGCCTTGGTGCCGCCGCCCAGATCCTCCGTGCCGCGCAAACCCCAGCGGCTACCCGTCAGCACGCCGTCCATCATCTGCAGATTGCTGTTGCCCGCCGCATTTTCATGCGTGCTGTAGCGGATGGTGGTGTCGATCAGCCCGTACAGCGTGACACCGCCTGCCGTTTGTGCCGCTGCTGGCAGGCTCGTGGCTCCGAGCACCAGTGCGGCAATCATTGTCTTGTTCATGGCTCCCCTGTCTCCTTTTTTGGTGTGATGGGTGTGAAAGTGCGAGAGCTGCCCGCGCAGCCTCGGGTGCTACGTTGAATCGGTGCGTGGTGGTTGAGCTCGGGCGGTTAGCGGCCGGCCGCTGAAAAGCCCTTGCCGCAGACAATCGACTCCAGCCAGATCAGTGATCGCATGCCGTCCTGCGCTGTCAGCCGTGCTGGAGTGGAAAGGAAGGTGTCATTGAAGATTTCCAACGACAGTGGGCCCGCATAGCCCGCAGCGAGCAGATCGCGCGCGAAGCCCGTGACAGGCAGATCGCCCTGCCCCGGAAAGTTGCGGTGGTGCCGGCTCAAGGACAGTACATCCATCGTCAACCTTGGCGCGTCGGCAAACTGCACGAAGAAGAGCTTGTCCGCCGGAACGGCGCCAATGCCATCGAGCGTGTCGCCCAGCGACAGTGTGTGGAAGCTGTCGAGAATCAGCCCGAGCGCCGGGTGATCCGCCTGCTTCACGATCTGCCAGGCCTGGCGCCAATACCGGGTATGCCGCCCCCAGGCGAGCGCCTCGAAGCCCACGCGCAGCCCGCGTTGCGCGGCGGCCTCTGCCATCAGGCGAAGGTCATCCGCTGCGCGGGCGGGGTCGTCAATGGTGATGTCTTGCACGTTGCTGCACACCAGCACTGTCTCGGCACCCAACTCAGCCATCACGTCGAACTTGTGCTCGGCGCGCGCCAGATTGTGGGCAAGCAGCTCACGCGGCATCGCCTCGAAATCGCGAAACGGCTGGTACAGCATGATCGCCAGCCCAAGGTCCGTAGCCATCTGCCGCACGCGCGCCGGCGAGCCGTCGTAGTTCAGCAGGTCGTTCTCGAAGATCTCGATGCCGTCAAACCCGGCAGCGGCGGCCGCTTCGAGCTTTTCCGGCAGCGTGCCGGACAGGCATACGGTGGCGATGCATTTGGTGTGACGCGCTTGGAGCAGAGCGGGGCGAGGCGAATTCATGGCGATGCGATGGTCAGACAATGCCCGCAGCGTAGGTGGGCACCCCGCACATTCACAAGCGTCATTCGCGCAACAGCGTGCGATGATCGTACAATCGTGCGCACATATCGCTCTTTTTTAGGGTTATCGCCATGAAGAAAGAACCGCTTGATCGGCGCGACTGGATTGCTGGGCTGGAGAAAGGGCTCGCCATCCTGGAGGCGTTTGACCACGACCACCCACGCCTGACGCCCACGCAGGCGGCAGAGTTGACTGGCCTGACGCGCACGGCCGCGCGCCGCTACCTGCTAACCCTGGAGCACCTCGGCTACACCACCAGCGAAGGCACGCTCTTCAGCCTGACGCCGCGCGTGCTGAAGGTGGGCTGGTCGTACTTCGACTCGGCCCGCTTGCCGCGTACGGTGCAGCCCTTCCTGCAGCAGGTGACGGCGGCCGTTGGCGAGGTGGCCTACCTCAGCGTGCTGGACGAATGGGAACTGGTGTTCATCTCACGCACCAGCACCAGCCGCGTCATGAGCACGGGCTTCGTGCTGGGGGCGCGTGTACCGGCGCCGCTCGCATCAGCCGGGGTGATGATGCTGGCCGCGCTGCCCGAGCAGAAGGTCCAGGCGTGGCTGGAAACCTGTGTGCTGACGCCCTACACGCCGTACACGATCCTGCAGCGCGAACGCCTGCTGGACGAAATCCGCAAGGCCAACCGGCAGGATTACGCGGTGGTCGAGCAGCAGTTGCAGATCGGCGTACGCGGCGTGGCGGTACCGCTGCGTGATCGCCACGGCAACGTGATTGCCGCGCTGAGCGTGAACATGCAGATCGGGGAGGAAACCACGGAGCACGCTTCGCAGCGCGTGCTGCGGGTGCTGCAGGACACCGCGCTGTCGATCATGCGGGTTTTGTAACCGCCCGCGCACCTTTCACCCGACGCACCTCGCCTTTCTGGGGCACCGCTCGAACCCGGAGAAACCCTCGTGTCGTGCGTTATTCGCACAATATCGTTCGATCATCGATCATTTTCAGCCGCCGTTCGCTTGTGTCCTGCCGCTGCGCCGGACTACGCTGCGGTGCGTGTACAGACGGCTTTTCATCGCACGACAGGCCGCACAGATATCACTGGAGACAACCATGACCGCAGCCCCCGCCCACGAGCCCCTGGGCAAGCACCAGTCGAAGAAAGCCGCCGCCAGCGGCTGGATCGGCTCGGCGCTCGAGTACTACGACTTCTTCATCTACGCCACCGCGGCGGCGCTGATCTTCCCGCAGATATTCTTTCCCAAGGGCGATTCCAAGACAGCCATCATTGCCTCGCTGGCCACCTATGGCGTGGGTTACGTGGCGCGGCCGATCGGCGCATTCGTACTGGGACATCTTGGCGATACCCATGGGCGCAAGAACGTGCTGCTCTGGTGCATGTTCCTGATGGGCTTCTCGACCATCGGCGTCGGCCTGTTGCCGACGTACGAGCAGGTGGGCCTGCTGGCGCCCGCATTGTTGGTCATCATGCGGCTGATTCAGGGTTTTGCCGTGGCAGGCGAAATTTCCGGTGCGAGTTCGATGATCCTGGAGCACGCCCCCTTTGGCCGGCGCGGTTTCTTTGCCAGCTTCACGCTACAAGGTGTGCAGGCGGGCCAAGTGCTGGCGGCCGCCGTGTTCCTGCCGCTGGCGCATTACATGCCTACTGAACAGTTCAACGCATGGGGCTGGCGCATTCCGTTCCTGTTGAGCTTCGTGGTCATCATCGCGGGCTACATCATCCGCCGCGAGGTACACGAGACCCCCGCCTTTACCGCTGAACAGCAACAACAGGGCCGCGCCCGCTCGCCCGTTCTCGATGCTTTCAAGTACAACACGCCCGACATGCTGCGCGTGGTCTGCATGGCGCTGATGAACGTGATTCCGGTGGTGGCCACCATCTTTGGCGCCGCCTATGCGGTGCAGCCGGCGTATGGCATCGGCTTTGCCAAGGACGTGTATCTGTGGATTCCGGTGGTAGGCAACATCGTGGCGGTGCTGGTGATTCCGTATGTGGGTGACCTGTCCGATCGCATCGGCCGCAAGCCACCCATCATCATCGGCTCCCTGCTCGCTGGTCTGCTGGCGTTTGGCTATCTGTATGCCATCAGCATCAAGAACGTGCCGCTCGCGTTTGGCATGTCGGTCCTGATGTGGGGTGTGGTCTACCAGGGGTACAACGCGGTCTACCCGAGCTTCTACCCGGAGCTGTTTCCCACGCGCACCCGTGTGTCGGCGATGGCGATTTCGCAAAACATCGGTACCGCCATCACTGCCATGCTGCCGGCCCTCTTCACGGCCGTGGCGCCGCCGGGTGCCGACAACATCTGGCTGACGGTTGGCGCCATCGCCTTTGGCGTGACGGTGATTGCCGCCGTGGCCGCCATGAGCGCCCGCGAAACCTATCGCATTCACATGGACGACCTGGGCCAGCCGGCCGCACAGCCCGTCGACAAGGCCGAATATGCCCGCCAGCGGGCTGGAGCCCTGGCCGCCTGAAACACCACCTCTTGAATCATGATTTCCGGAAAAACTACCCTCATTGCCCATATCGGCTACCCGACCGAGACGTTCAAGTCGCCGATGATCTACAACCCCTGGTTCGAGCAGAAAGGCATCGATGCCGTTGTGGTGCCGATGGGGGTCAAGGCAGAGGACTACACCCAGAGCTTCGCGTCGATCTTCCGCTTTACCAACCTGCGCGGTGCGCTGATCACCATGCCGCACAAGGTGACCACGGTGGATCTGGTCGACGAGGTCACGCCGGCCGTACGCATTGCCGGCGCGTGCAACGCCGTCCTCAAGCGCGAAGACGGCACGTTGCTGGGCGACCAGTTCGACGGTGCCGGCTTTGTGCGCGGCGTGCTGCGCAAGGGGCGGCAGCTTGCCGGGGCGCGTGTGCTGCTCTCCGGTGCAGGGGGGGTTGGCTCCGCTATCGCCGCTTCATTGGCGGCAGCTGGTGTGGGGGAACTGGCGTTGTATGACACGCGTGCGCAATCGGCTGAATCGCTGGCCCAGCGCTTGCGGGAGCACTACCCGGCGCTGGTGGTACGCACCGGCTCGAACGACCCGGACGGCTTCGATGTGGTCGTCAACGCTACGCCGGTCGGTATGAAGGAAGACGACCCCCTGCCCTTCGACATTGCGCGCATCGCGCCCAGTTGCTTTGTCGGCGAGGTGGTCATGAAATCGGAATACACCCCGCTGCTGCGTGCCGCCCGCGACAAGGGCTGCGAAGTACAGGTGGGCACGGACATGCTGTTCGAGATGATTCCCGCCTACCTGGAATTCTTCGGCCTTGGCACCGCCACCGCAGACGAACTGCGGCGCAGTGCCGCCATTGCGTACTGAACGCCGGGCACTGCCCAACACCCATGCCCCGTCGCACGCTGAGCTTTGCCCTGTTGTTACCGCTGTTGCTGTCTGCACAGCCGGTGGCCACTGATAGTTACCTCCCCGCACTGCCCGCGATTGCCAAGGCGCTGGGCTCGGCAAGCACGAGCCTCACGGTCTTCGCACTGGCGTTTGGCATTGGACAGCTGCCGATGGGCAGCCTGGCCGATCGGTTTGGCCGCCGGCAGGTCCTGCTGATCGGGCTGGCGTGCTACGCCCTTGCGGCGCTGGCAGGAGCCCTGTCGATCACGGCACCGATGCTGACGGCAGCGCGTGCCATGCAGGGTTTCGCCATGGCGGCGATCCTGGTGTGCGCGCGTGCGGCCGTGCGTGACCTGCATCCGGCGCGCGACGGCCCACATGTGATGGCGCGTGGGCTCACCGGGCTGGGCTTCGTGGCCCTGATAGCGCCCATTCTGGGGGCATTTGTCGCACAGCACGCCGGCTGGCGCTGGGTGCTCGCCGGCATGAGCCTCTATGCGCTCGTGCTGTGGGCGATGTGCTGGTACGGCTTTGCAGAGACCAAGCAAGAGACGCACACCCAGGCGGGCGGCGTGCGCGAGATCTTTGCCAGCGCGGACTTTCGCGTCTGGGGGTTGCTGGCCGCCACGACCTACGCCGGCATCTTCTGCTTCCTGCTGCTCTCGCCGATGGTCTACATCGCTTACCTAGGCCTGTCGCCCGAGCTGTATGGCTGGATACCGGCTGGCGGTTCGCTCGTCTATATCGTGAGCACGACCATTTGCCGGCGCCTGCTGCGTCACCAGAGCCTCGTGCGAACCGTGCAGCAAGGCGCAGCGCTCAGCCTATGCGGCGCCGGCATCCAGGGACTGGGCTGCTGGCTACTCCCCGGGCACGCATGGCCGCTGCTGCTTGGGCACGGCGTCTACTGCATGGGCCACGGCATTCACCAGCCCTGCGGCCAAGCCGGAGCGGTGGGCGAACTGCCGCATCTTGCGGGGCGTGCGGTGTCATGGTCGGGCTTCATCATGATGCTGGCCGCCTTCTGCCTGGGGCAAACGGCTGCCGCCTTCGACAATCCATCGCACAGCCTTGGCGCTTGGCCCATGGTCGTACCAATGATGATTGCCGGCACGGTGCTGGCGTCGATTGCCTTCCTCTGGCTACCAAGGCTGCCGAGTCCATCGCATCTGCAAAGGGTTGCTGCATAGCCGCGGGTGGGTGTGCATTGCCACACGCGTGGTACACAATGCGGGGTTCTCACGCTTTGCTCAGCTACAGGAGTTCACACATGGGCCGCAATGCCGACTTGCCGTTCAAGACCGCCGGCCTGGAGTTTGTCGAGTTCGCCACCCAGGAGCCGGCCGCACTGGGGCAGATGTTCCGATCGTTTGGCTTCAAGGCCATCGCACGCCACGTGAGCAAAGACGTGACGCTGTACCGGCAAGGCGACATGAACTTCCTCGTCAACGCAGAGGCCGACTCCTTCGCCTACCGCTGGGCCGAGGAATATGGGGTGGGCATCTGCGCGATCGGCATCCGCGTCGATGATGCACAGCGCGCCTATGACCGTGCCGTCGAACTGGGCGCGTGGCCGGCCGAGGCCGAGCCGATCGGCCCGAGCGAACTGGTCATCCCCGCCATCCAGGGCGTGGGCGATACGCACCTGTACTTTGTTGACCGCTGGCGCGGCAAGCACGGCGCCAAGGGCGGCCTGGGCGACATCTCCATCTACGACATCGACTTCCGGCCGCTGGACCCTGCCACCGCGCATGAGGATTGGCACCATGCCGGCGTTGGGCTGGCGCGGGTCGACCACCTGACGCAAACCGTCGGCGCCGGCCGGCTGCAGGACTGGATCGATTTCTACCGCAACCAGCTGGGCTTTAGCGAAATCCACGAGCTGCACGCCAACTGGCGCGTCGCGCCGGATTCTCGCGTGATGGTGTCGTCGTGCGGCACGATCCGTATTCCGCTCTATGAAGAAGGCACGCACCGCGCCCACCTGATGCACGCCTACCTGCCCGACCACCCCGGCGAAGGCGTGCAACACATTGCACTGGCCACCGACGACATTCTGCGCACGGCAGCCGCGCTGGCGGCCAACGGCCTCACCTTTGTCGAACCACCGCCGCACTATTACGACACCGTCGATGCACGCCTGCCCGGGCATGGCCTGGATCTCAACGCCCTGCGCCAGTACGGCATCCTCATGGATGGCGAGATCGTCGACGGTGTGCCCAAGCTGTTCCTGCAGACCTTCGTCAAACGCCACCCTGGCGAGATCTTCTTCGAGATCGTGCAGCGGCGCGGGCACCACGGCTTCGGCGAGGGCAATCTGCCGGTGTTGACCGCAGCGGCCTGACCCGCTTCCGCCCAGCCATGAAAAAAGCCCGCCGAAACTCTGGCGGGCTTTTTTTTGGTGCGGAGCTGATCAGTAACCAGCAGCCAACCCCGTATTGCGACGCGGATCATTCGCGCCATAGAAACGGTTGTTGCCCACCGGCTTACCGTCCAGCGACGGTGCGCCAACGATAATGGCCGCCAGGTGGTTGGCCGGCTGCGGCGCACCCAGGTTGTGGCCCATGTCGGTCAGGATCTTGCGCGTGTCCGCCGACAGTGCGTACGGCTCGACGTTGGTCACGTCCGGCAGCCATTGTTGGTGGAAGCGCGGCATATCCACGGCTTCCTGCACATTCATGCCGTAGTCGATAGCGTTGATCATGGTCAGCATGACGGCCGTGATGATGCGGCTGCCACCCGGCGTGCCCACCACCATGACGGGCTTGCCGTCCTTGGTAACGATGGTCGGGCTCATCGACGACAGCGGACGCTTGCCCGGAGCGATCGAGTTGGCCTCGCCCTGCACCAGGCCGTACAGGTTCGGCACGCCGACCTTGGCGGTGAAGTCGTCCATCTCGTCGTTCAGGATCACGCCCGTCTTGGCAGCCGTGACCTTGGCGCCAAACCAGTCGTTGAGCGTGTACGTGACCGACACGGCGTTGCCGTACTTGTCGGCAATCGAGTAGTGCGTCGTGTTGCTGCCCTCGTGCGGTTCGACGCCCGGCTTGATGTCCTTCGACACACCAGCCTTCTTCGGGTCGATCACGGCACGGATCTTGGCCGCGTAGTCCTTGCTCAGCAGACGGTCCAGCGGGTTTTTCACGAAATCCGGGTCGCCCAGGTAGCTGTTGCGGTCCACATAGGCGTGGCGCATGGCTTCGATCTGGTAGTGCGTGGCCTGCGCGGAATGCCAGCCCAATTCCTTGAGCGGATAGCCCTCCAGGATGTTCAGCATTTCGCAGATGATCACGCCGCCCGAGCTCGGGGGCGGTGCCGACACCACGTGGTAGCCGCGGTAATCACACTCGACCGGTGCCAGTTCGCGCGTCTTGTAGCTGGTCAGGTCGGCCTGCGTAATCAGGCCGCCACCGGCCTTGCTCGATGCAGCAATGGCCTCCCCGACCCAGCCCTTGTAGAAGCCGTCGGTGCCCTTGTTGCTGATCTCGCGCAGCGTCTTGGCCAGGTCATGCTGGACCAGCTTCTCACCCACCTGGAAGGGCTGGCCCTTGTTCAGGAAGATCGCGCCCGACGCCGCGTCTTCCTGGAAGTCCTTGGTGGAGGTGTGCAGCATGTCGACGTCGCCCTGGTCGAGGGTGAACCCCTTTTCAGCCAGTGCGATGGACGGTGCGATCAGTGCAGCGCGTTGCATGGTGCCGTACTTCTGGCGGGCGTATTCCATGCCCGACACCGTGCCCGGCACGCCCACGGCCAGATGGCCCTTGGTGGATGCGCCCTTGATGACGTTGCCGTCCTTGTCCAGGTACATGTTGGCGGTGGCCGCCTTCGGTGCGACTTCACGGAAGTCGAGGAAGGTCTTACGGCCATCGGCCAGCTGGATGGTCATGAAACCACCGCCGCCCAGATTGCCGGCAGCGGGATACACCACTGCCAGCGCATAGCCAACTGCCACGGCCGCGTCGACTGCGTTACCGCCGCGCTTGAGCACATCCACGCCCACCATGGTGGCGAGATGCTGGGCAGAGACGACCATCCCGTTTTCTGCGGCAACCGGCGCCACGGAGGCGGCGTATGAGGGCGCGACGGCGGCGATGCTGACCGATGCGATTGCAGCGGCGATCCACCGCATGCCTGTTCTTGGATTCTGCATAGGAGCTCCTTTGGTACCTTCATGGACGCCGGTCGTGCCGGCGTACGTGTTATCGGCGCGCGAACCTTATCAGGCGGCGCGCCCGGGCACTATAGCCTCATCCCCGTATTGACGCATCGTGCCGGCAGTGGGCTAACCCGCGCCAGCATTAGGGCAGCGGCACCTCCAGCCCCACCTTCACGCGGTTCAGCACCACCGCCGTGCGGTACCACTTGATGTTGTCGTTGTCGTCGAACATGCGACGCGCCAGTGCTTCGTATTCCGTCATCGTCGCCACGTTGAGGATGAGGACGAAGTCAGCCTCGCCGGTCACGTAATAGCACTGCTGCACGTCAGGGCCGGACAGCGCTTTCTTGAGTGCAACCATGGCAGCGGTGTTGGTGCGCTCGGCATGCACCTCGACGATCACCGTAATGGGTTTAGCCACGCGCTCCGGGTCCACCACCGCCACGTTCCCGACGATGACGCCCGCCTCTTCCATCCGCTTGATGCGCCGCTGCACGGCGGCGGTCGACAGATTCACCTGCTCACCGATCACACGCAACGGCGTGGTGTAGCACCGTTGCACAGCGTTGAGGATGGCGATGTCGAAGGTGTCGAGTTCGAGCGGTTTCTGCGCGGCCATGACAGGCTCTAGGTGAGAAATTTTTGCATCTGGCCACGCAGAATAGCTGAAATTGCTCTCCGGACGTGACATAGGATTTCGTGGTCATTCGATTGCAAAGGCCCCTTCCCATGCACTGGCATTCACAGCTCGTCAACCCGGAAACGCTGGCCCCGGGCGGCTTTCGCTCGCTGGCGACGCCGGTTTACCGCGGCTCAACTGTGTTGTTCGACAACGCCGCACAGGTGGTGGACGACTGGCGCCACGCCCAGCACGGCTACACCTACGGTCTCTACGGCACGCCCACCGCCATCGAACTTGGTGCGCGGATTGCGCAATTGGAACGTGCCCGCCATAGCTTTATCGTGCCGGGTGGGCAGGCGGCCATCGCCCTCGTCTATCTGGCCTGCTGCGGCGCGGGCAGCCACGCGCTGGTGCCGTTCAATGCCTATGGGCCCAACCGCGCCATGGCGGACGGCCTGCTCAAGCGCATGGGCATCGAGGTGCAAACGTACGATCCGCTCATTGGTGCGGGCATTGCTGGGCTCATCCGCCCGAACACAGCGCTCGTCTGGACCGAAAGCCCCGGCTCGGTCACGATGGAAGTGCAGGACGTACCGGCCATCGTGGCGGCGGCACACGCGCGCGGCGTGCCGGTTGCGCTCGACAACACGTATACGGCCGGCGTGTATTTCGACGCCTTCGCCCACGGGGTAGACATCAGCATGCAGGCGCTCACCAAGTACGTGGGCGGCCACAGCGACCTGCTGCTCGGCGCGGTCTCGGTCAACTCGGAAGCGATGTTCGAGCGCGTGGGCAGTGCATTTGCTGACCTGGGCATGGGTGCATCGCCCGATGACTGCAGCCTGGCACTGCGTGGCCTGCAAACCCTGGGGCTGCGGCTGGAGCGCCTGCAAGCCTCCACGCTTGCGGTGGCGCGCTGGCTGCATCTGCAGGACAGCATCGCCACCGTGCTGCATCCGGCGCTGCCGTCCTGCCCTGGTCACGAATTCTGGAGGCGCGACTTTACCGGCGCGACAAGCGTGTTCTCGGTGGTGTTTCAGGAAAGCGTGTCAGCCGCACAGGTCAACGTGTTTATTGATGCGCTACGTGTATTCCGGATTGGCATGAGCTGGGGCGGCACAAGCAGCCTGGTGATGCCGTACCCCGATCTGGTACGTCCGAACCGCCAATATCGCGGCCGCCTGGTGCGGCTCAATGTCGGACTGGAGGCACCGGAAGACCTGATTGCCGATCTGCGGCAAGCCATGGCGCATGCGTTCACCACCCAGCTGGCCGTCACTGCATAGTGCCCAATACGTCAGTCGGCCGACACAAACGGCGGCGCCCGCCGCCGCACCGGCTGAGCCTTGACGATGGCAGTGTTGGTCTCGGCATGGTCGGCCACACGATCGAGGATGTGGTCGAGCTGGTCGATCGAGCGCACGTACAGCCGGGCGATAAAGCAATCCTCGCCCGTGACCTTGTCGCATTCGCCAATCTGCGGAATCTCTTCGATCAGCTTCTGCACGATATGCAGCTTGCCGGGCATGGGCCGCACCCGCACGATGGCCTGCAGCGTGTAGCCCAGCGCTTTCGGGTCAATGTCGACCGTGTAATGGCGGATCACGCCGCGCTCCTCCAGCCGGCGCAAACGCTCCGACACACTGGGGGACGACAGCCCCACCTGCTCGGCCAGTTGCTTGAGCGAGATGCGGGAATCGGTCAGCAGGACATCCAGAATCCGCTGATCCAGCTCATCAATCGTACTCACTGCACCTCCTAACGGCCATTGCTGTCTTTGGCCTTACTTCATTAGCAAGAACCCCGATTTTGCCTCAGAAAAGCAATGGAAGTCTGGCAATGCGCGTGCGATCCTTCTCGCATCCAACGCACAGGGTGTACGCATGAACGAGAAAACTCGCGGCACGGTCGAGATGACCACCGCCATGACGATTTCCGGGACGATCGGCTGGTTCGTGGTCCGCTCCGGCCAACCAGTGATGGACGTGGTGTTCTGGCGCTGCGTGTTCGGCGCGCTCACGCTGCTGGCGGTATGCGCAGGGCTGGGACTGCTGCGCGGCGCCATCACCTGGAAGCGCACCGGCATTGCGGCGCTGGGCGGGGTGGCCATCGTCATCAACTGGCTGCTGTTGTTTGCTGCGTATCCGCGGGCGTCCATCTCAATTGCCACGGCGGTCTACAACACGCAGCCGTTCATGCTGGTAGGGCTGGGCGCCCTATTCCTTTCAGAGCGGCTAACGTCGGCCAAGCTGACCTGGCTGGCCATCGCCTTTGTCGGGGTCGTGTTGATCGTGCAGGTGGGGCCGGCGGCGGCTAGCGGCACAGACTATCTGATGGGCATCGCGTTGGCGCTGGGTGCGGCCTTTGCCTATGCGGTGGCAGCCATCATCACCAAGAAGCTGGCCGGTACGCCACCGCACCTGATTGCGCTCGTCCAGGTGTGTGTGGGCGTGCTGATGCTGGCGCCACTGGCCAACCTGTCACACCCGCCGGCCGATGCCCATACGTGGGTGTTGCTGGTGACGGTGGGTGTAGTGCATACCGGGCTGATGTACATCCTGCTGTATGGCGCCATTCAACGGTTGCCGACGCACCTGACGGGGTCGCTCTCGTTCATCTACCCAATCGTTGCGATTGTCGTTGACATTATTGCCTTCGGGCACCGGCTGCAATTTGCGCAGTTTCTGGGGGCAGGGGCGATCCTGCTGGCGGCGGCGGGCATGAACCTGGGTTGGTCGCCATACCGGTGGCTGCGGCCGGGGGCAGATTCGGCCGCTGTCAAATAATGCAATACGCTTAAGCCCCCACAACACGAATCCGCCGCCCAACTGCTGTTATTCTTGTGCGTTTTCCGCCGGCCTCGGGCGCGCCCAGCGTCCGTCTCTCTCTCTTGACGCCGGACGGACACAAAACTCCAAAACATACGCACAAGATGAAGGATGGCAACCCGCCGCAGCCGGGCCGCGAAGCCGCGATCGCCTGGATCCGGGAACAAATGCAAACCTATGAGCTGTCGGTCGAAGACCTGCAGGCACGGGGCTGCTTCGATTTACCCCCCCCGCCCGTCGGCCCTATCTATATGAGTGCCGACGGTCAGCATTGGGACGGCGCAGGCGACATGCCCGACTGGCTGCAGCGCGCTGTCAACGCTGGGCAGAGCATCGAGCATTTCCGTGTGAGCTGAAAAAAGCTGTGCCCCATCTGGGGTAGTCGCTGGCGGCGCATTGAAAATGCGTCGCGCGCAATTGATTGACGTCCTCCCCCCTGTTCTGCACGAAGGCGACCCATTTCGGGCCGCCTTTTTTCTTGGGCAATGCGGTTTTTCGCCCGCCAAAAAAAAATTTCGTTTTCCGTATCAGGAATCTGTCAGTGCGGCGACCAAGTTGCACGGAACGCGTTTGCGCATTGCCGCGGCGCGCCGTACGGTAAAGACAGGGCAATCACGCCCTGTCCCCGTCAAAGACACCTGCTTAATCAAGGAGAACGCAAATGAAACAACAAGCCATCATCGCCGCCGCCCTGGGTAGCCTGCTCGCACTGGGCGCCCTGTCGACTCCGGTGCAAGCGGCAGACGCCGCTGGCAAGGAAAAGTGTTACGGCGTGGCCAAGGCCGGCCAGAACGATTGCGCCAGCCCGGGCAGCGCCCACGCCTGCGCCGGCCAATCGAAGATCGACAAGGACCCGATGTCGTGGAAGTACGTGCCGGCCGGTACCTGCGCGCAGATGGGCGGCACGATGCAGCCGATGTCCAAGTAAGCATCAGCCGACGACCCGGGTAACCGCCATGCAGACCACTCTGCCCACGTGCGCCGGCGCAGGCCTGCGCGCCCCGCACTTTCCCGCCCTGCTGCACGGGGAGGCCCGCTTCCCCTGGGTGGAAGTGCACAGCGAGAACTACCTGTATGGCGGCCCGGCCCGCGCCGCGCTGTTGGCTGCACGGGCCCACCAGCCCGTAAGCCTGCACGGCGTGGGCATGGGGCTCGGCAACGCCGATGGGCTGGACACCGACCACGTGCGTGCCATTGCCACGTTGGCCGAAGCTGTTGCGCCCGCCGCCATTTCCGAGCACCTGTGCTTCAACCGCAGTGGTGCCCAGGTCGTCAACGACCTGCTGCCCCTGCCCTATTCCCGCGAGTCGCTCGACCTCGTGTGCGCCAATGTCATGCGCGCGCAGGACATCCTCAAGCGGCCGCTGCTGATCGAGAACATCGCTGCCTATATAGACTGCCGCGCGCTGGTCGATGCCGATGAGGCCGTCTCCGAAGGTGCCTTTCTCACCGCACTCGCGCGCCGCACCGGTTGCGGCATCCTGCTGGACCTCAACAACCTCTACGTCAACAGCGTCAACCACGGCGTGACCGTCGAATCGGTACTGGCCGACATCGACCCGACCCTGGTGGGCGAAATTCACCTGGCCGGCTTCAGCGTGGAAGACGGCATGCTGATCGACACGCACAGCGCGCCGGTACACGCGCCAGTCTGGGCGATCTACGAAGCCTGGATCGCCGCCCATGGGGCTCGTCCGACGCTTATCGAGTGGGATGCCGACATCCCGCCCGTGCAGGTGCTGCTGCAGGAGGCCGAACGTGCCCAGGTCGTCCTCGACCGGCATGCAAGTTCCACAGTCACGGAGAGCGATCATGCGCCTGCCTGACTGGGAAGCCCACCTCATCGGCACGCTCACAACGCCAACGGGCGGTGACGACTCGCACGGCGTAGCCATCTATCGCAACGCGCGCCTGGTCATCCTGCGCAACACGCTGGCGGGTGCCTATCCGGTCTGCCGTGCACTCGTTGGCGATGACTGCTTCGATGCCATCGTGCGCGACACGCTGGCAGTGCAAGGATCGACCTCGGCCAACCTGCATCGGTACGGAGATGCCTTGCCCGAGGTGATTGCGCAATCACCACTGGCCGGCAGCGTGCCGTATCTGGCTGACGTGGCGCGATTGGAATGGCATGTGCACTGGGCGCACTACGCACCCGATGCGCACGCTCAGGTGCTGGACGCCGCTGCGCTCGGCACGCTGCTCGCGCAGCCGGCGGACACCCTCCGTGCCGGTCTCGTCGATGGGGCTTGGTACGTGACATCGCCGTGGCCGGTTGTGTCCATCTGGCGGGCGCATCAGCCCGACGCGGCCATCGCGTTGAGCAGTATTGACCTCGGCACGCGTGAAGCGGCGGTCGTCACCGTGCAAGACCACCGCGTCGTCGTGCTCGACCTTGATCCGAGCACCGCAGCATTTCTCGCTGCCTGCGATGCAACGCCGTCACTAGAGGCGGCCCTCACACAAACACTGACCGCCCAGGCAGATTTCGACCTCACCGCCTGCCTGGCTGGCCTCTACCGCGCAGGGATACTCGCACTGTCCGCGCAACCTGCATCCCCCCGCCTGCCTCTTGGAGACACCCCATGAACACCACCCCACTTGCCCCGCTCACGCGCATTCGCGCTGCGTTCGATCGCTTTGCCGGCCCACAGAGCGGGTTGTGTTCGTTCATCCTGCTGATCGCGCGGGCTTACCTCTTCTACGTGTTCTTCCGTTCGGGCCTGACCAAACTGCACGACTGGGACACTACCGTGCTGCTCTTTACCGAGGAATACAAGGTACCGTTGCTGCCGCCCATGCTGGCCGCAGCGCTCGGCACCTTCGGTGAAGTGGTCCTCCCAACACTGATGCTGATCGGCATCGTGCCGCGGCTGGCGGCTGCGGGGCTGTTCTTCGTCAACGTTGTCGCGGCACTGTCGTATTGGGCAAGCCTGTCCGCGTCGGCCGTCGAGTTCCACTTCGTGTGGGGTGTGCTGATCGCGATCGTGGCGACGGTCGGGCCAGGCTGGCTGGCATTGCAGACCTTGTGGCAGCGCAAGCAGAACACCGCGCCAGGGCACGCTTATTGACCAGCAGACTGCAAGACGCGCAGTTCCGGTGCAGGGCGGCAGGCTTATCATGTGGGCCTGTCGCCATTTTTTTCAGGAGCATCGATGCGCTTCCCCTTGTTGTCCCTGGTGGTCCGGTCTGGCGTGGCACGCCGGCAGATGGGTGTGCTGGCAGCAATCTGCGCCGCCTCGGCGCTGGCAGCTTGCGCCTGGGGTGATGGCCCCAACAACACCGGCGCCCGCATGACCGACGACTCCTTATTGTCGTATCAGGTGAAGGCCGCACTCGATCAGGACACCGCCCTGAATACCCGTCAGATCCGCATCCACACCACGCCAGAGGGCAAGGTCACCCTGACCGGCTGGGTCGATTCCGCCGAAATGGCACGCCGCGCAGGTGAAGACGTCAAACGCTTCGTTGACCCCGCCAAGCTCGACAATCAATTGCGGACACTCTCCCGCAGCCAAGTGCTCGGCGGCGGCCCACTGATCCCGGCCGGTCTGCCGCCCGCAGTGCCGGCCAGCGCTCCGGCTGCACGCTAAGCGTGTTGCGTGTCCGCCCGGGCGGGCACGCGCCCCACCGGCATCATCTGCAACAGCCCAAAACCCACCTCCACGATCAGGAACGGCACCACCAGCAGCGTAGCCCCTGATATCAGCGCAAACACCTGCCAGGCTGAAAAGAGCCAACGTGCGACGGCATCGTAGCGGCCCAGCGTCACGCTCGCCTGCCGAATCCGCAATACAGACCACACGCACACCACCGATCCCATCAGATTGGCCATCAGCAAATGCGCAGGCTCAAACGCTGGCAACCCGCCAATGCCGAGCGCCTGAGCCACCGCGCTCAACGCCTGATGCAGCCAGGCGAACGTCCAGGGCGTTGCAAACGGAGCGCTCACGATCAGGTCATACCAGGCACTGGCCCGTACGATACGCACAAAAGTGGATTCAGACACCATGATGACGGCCCTCCATAAGTGAACAAGACGCCACCTTAAAGCCTGGTGTACGCTCCAAGGTCAAGTCGATTTTTTGCGCACACACCCATGCCTGCTCCTCTGCCCACGCAACCCGACGATCTCTCCATCGGCGACTTGGCGGCCGCCACCGGCGTCTCGCGCGATGGCCTGCGGTTTTATGAGGCACGCGGCCTGATCCGCGCCCGCCGACGCAGCAACGGCTATCGCGCCTATCCGCTCGAAGCCGTTGAGCTGGTGCGCTATATCCGCACGGCCCAACAGCTCGGCTTCACGCTGGCCGAAATTGGCGAGGGCATGACCCAGGTGTGGCAGCAGCCCGACACGGATGCCGCAGTCACCGCCCTACTGCGCGAGAAGCTGATCAGCATCGACGCCCGCATCGCCAGCCTACAGGCCATGCGCGACGCTGTGGCCACACGGGTGGGGCTGCCGTGCCCACTTGCAACGACCTGAGAAGGTCAACATGTCTTGTCATATAACTGACGCAGACTGCCGCCTTGGAGCGATTTGCTGCGGCTTTTTTGCGTTTTCCCACCTCCTGACGGCTTGCTGAGTCGTGAAAGGCGCTTGAAAGATCGCGTCGGTAAAAACGCTCCCGTCTCAAGGGGAGTCTCTGCAGTGAAACATTGGGGTGCATTCCATCCACGTGCCTGGGCCGCGCTGTGCGTGGCAACCAGCCTGCCGCTGACAGCGGCCTGGGCAGGCTCGTCAAAGCCGGCCACACCGGTACCGATGCCGACGATGCCGGCTGCCGCCAGCATGCCCGTCGCCACCATGCCGCCGGTCAAGCCATCGGTGGCAGGCGTGACCGGGCCGGGCTTCAACCTGGTTGAGCTGCTTCAAGAGTTGAAGAGCAACAACCCACAACTCATGCAGGCCCGCCACGTCTACCTCTCGGCCAAGGCGGTGCCGCCGCAACTGGCTGCGCCCAACAACCCGCAGATCGGCTACATCTGGAACAGCATCCCCAAGGGGTTCCCGCTGGCCGTCAACCGTGCGGGCGGCAGCCAGTACAACCTGACGCAGCAGATTCCGTTTCCGGGCAAGAAAGCACTGGCCGCCGAGATTGCGGACCGCCAGGCCGAGTCGCTCAACGCGCAGTCCGACGCGCTGTACCTGCAGCTCTACGCACAGCTTTCGACTACTTACTACCAGGCGATCTCGCTGCAGAAGCAGATCGACGTGCAGAAGCTGACCATCACGCGCCTGGAGCAGGTCAAGCAGATCACGCGCGTGCGCTACGCCAACAACGCGGCGGCGTATGCCGACTTCCTCAACGCGCAGGTCATGCAGAGCAGCGCGCAGAACGACCTGTTTGCCGCGCAGCGCCAGTACGACAGCACGCTGCAGACGCTCAACACCCTCATCGGCAAGGACCCGACCTTCCCGCTGGAACTGCGCACCGACGATGAATCCGTGCGCCTGCCCGACGAGCCGCTGCCCGAGCTGGAAAACCAGGCGCTGCGCGAGCACCCGTCGATCAAGGCATCCGCCGAGCTGATCGACGCCGCACGCAAGAGTGTGACGCTGGCGCGCAAGGCGTACCTGCCCGACTTCCAGGTCATTGCCACGGTCACGACGGACAACCCGCCGTACGGCGTGCGCCCGAACAGCTATCAGATCGAGCTGGACCTGATCATTCCGTTCTGGTTTTTCACCAAGGAGAAGTACGGCGTGAACCAGGCGGTGGAAAGCCAGATCGCCACCGAGGCCAATGACGTGTCCGTGCGTCAGCAAACGCTGCTGGCCGTCGATACCTCTTACAACACGCTGCGCCAGACGCTCGCGCAGCTCGACTTCAACAAGCAGCGGCAACTGCCGCAGGCGCTGGCGGCCTATCGCGTGACGATGACCAATTACGCCAGCAACAACGCCGATTTCAATGACCTGCTGACCGCGCAGGGCGCACTCAAAAACGCCGAACTGGCGGTCGCCCAGGCGCAGGCCACGGCCCTGCAGGCTTATCACGCATTGCTCGCGGCCACCGGCCGTTCGCCGGTTCAAGCTCAATAAGACCATGAAGAAGTTCTCTCCTATCGTTGCCGTGATTGCCCTGGCTGCCGCTGTTGCTGTTGGCGTGGTGGTCGGACGCAAATGGCCCGCTGCCCCGTCGCCCAACGCCGCCGAAGCTGCCAAGCCTGCAAGCAACGCTGCGTCAGCACCTGCTGCCACCGCAGCGCGTCCAAAACCGGATTCTGTGGAGATCCCGGCCGGCGGCTTCGACCCGCAGCAGGTGCAGGTCGCGCACGTCAGCCAGCTCACTGTGCCGGTGGAGCTGTCCTCCCCGGGCAAGCTGGCTTACAACGCCGAGCGCACCAAGCTGGCCTCTGCCCGCGTGGCTGGCCGGCTGGACCGCATCCTGGCGTTCGAAGGCGCATTGGTGCGCGAGGGCCAGCCGATTGCAGAGCTGTACGCACCGGATTTCATCTCCGCGCAGAAGGAATACCTGCTGGCGCTGAATACCGCGCGCCAGCTCAAGGGTTCCAACATGAAGGACTTGCAGGAAGACGCAGAAGCCACCGTGCAGTCCGCCGCCGGCCGCCTGCATGTGCTTGGCGTGAGCAACGATGAGGTTGCGCAGATCGCCAAGCGCGGCACGCCTGCCGAGCACCTGACGCTGCGTGCGCCGCTCTCGGGCACCATCGTCAAACGCAACATGGACCCGGGCGCCTTCCTGAATGTGGGCGACTCGTTCATGAGCATTGTCGATACGCGCCTGCTGTGGTTCACCGGCAATGTGTATGAGAACGACATTGCCAGCGTGCACATCGGCCAGCCCATCACGCTGCACACGGCCGCGTATCCGGATCGTGATTTCACTGGCCGCGTGAGCTTCATTGCCCCGAATATCGACCCGGCCACGCATACGCTGACGGTGCGCTGCGACGTGCCCAACCCCGATGGCCTGCTGCGCCCCGAGATGTATTCGACCGCGCGCATCCAGATTGGCAGCGGCCCGGCGTCGGTGGTGCCGAAATCCGCGCTGGTCAAGGAGCGCGGCAGCTACTACGTGATCGTGCAAAGCGATGCAACGCACTTCAAGCGCGTGCAAGTACAAGGCAAGGACACGGGCACCGATGGCAGCTTTGCGGTCACATCCGGCCTGGATGCCTCATCGCAAGTGGTGGTGCGCGGTGCCGCCCTGCTCAATGAAATGATCGTGAAGGCGGGAGCGTAGGCATGGGCTTCAACCCGATCGCGGGCATTCTCAAGCGTCGGCTGCTGATCGTCTTCCTGGCGATTGCGCTGCTGGTGGCGGGCGTCCTGTCATTCAGGGAACTTCCGCTGCAGGCGTATCCGGGCGTGGCGCCGCTGTCCGTGCAGGCCATTACGCAGTGGCCGGGGCGCAGCACGACCGAGGTCGAGCAGCAGATCACCATCCCCATCGAGAACGCGCTGGCCGGCGTGCCGGACGTGCAGTCGTTCCGTTCGGTGTCGCTGTTCGGGCTGTCGGTGGTAACGCTCAAGTTCAAGGAAGGCACCGACAGCTTCAAGGCGCGGCAAAACTTCTCGCAGTACCTGGCGCAGGCCAATCTGCCCACCGGAATCCAACCCGCCCTGAGCCCGGACTCCGACGCCACCGGCGAAATCATGCGCTTCCGCCTGGTGGGCGACGGCGTGGATCTCACCACGCTCAAGAGCTACCAGGACTACGACATCACCAAGGAGCTCAAGCACGTTCAGGGCGTGGCAGACGTGAGCTCCTTCGGCGGCAAGGTGAAGGAGTACCACATCGTGCCGTCGCCGGCGAAGCTGCAGTCGTACGGCATCACGCTGACGCAGCTCATCACGGCCATCGGCAACGCCAACAACAACACTGGCGGCAACCTGCTGCGTGACGGCGAGCAGCAGTTCGTGGTGCGCGGCGTGGGTCTGCTGCAGACGGTGGAAGACATCCGCAACGTGGTGGTGGCCGCCAACAACGGCGTGCCGGTGCGCGTGCGCGACATTGCCGAAGTGGAAGTCGGCAACGTGCAGCGCTTGGGCATGGTGCAGTACAACGACCAGCCCGACGTGGTGGAAGGCATCGTGCTGCTCAAGCGCGACGCCAATGCCACCGAGGTACTGGCCAAGGTGCGCGACAAGGTTGCCGAGCTGAACAACGGCATCCTACCGAAGGACATCCAGATCAAGCCGTTCTACGACCGCCAGGTGCTGCTCGACATCACCATGGGCACGGTGGAACACACGCTGGTGGTGGGCATCTCGCTGGTGTTGGCGGTGCTGTTCGTCTTCCTGGGCAACCTGCGCGCGGCCGCTGTGGTGGCGGCGGTGATTCCGCTGGCGCTGTGCGTGTCGTTCATCAGCATGGAGCACTTCCATGTGCCGGCCAATCTGATCTCGCTGGGCGCGATCGACTTTGGTGTGATTGTGGATGCGGCGGTGATCGTGATGGAAAACATCATGCGTCACTTGGAAGAAGGCGCCGAAAAGCTGGAGGACGCCATCGTCAAGGCCACCAGTGAAGTGCAGCGCGCGATGATCTTCTCCACGGGCATCATCATCGTGGCGTACTCGCCGCTGTTCTTCATTGGCGGTGTGGAAGGCATCATCTTCAAGCCGATGGCGTTCACGATGGGCTTTGCGCTCATGGCCTCGATCGTACTGAGCCTGACCTTCGTGCCGGCCACCACGTCGTTCGTGTTCGGCAAGTCGCTGCATCCGCATTCGCCAGCCTTTGTGGGCGCGATCCTGCGCTGGTACAAGCCACTGCTGCGCCGCCTCATCGCGCGCCCCAAGACGGTGTTTGCTGCCGCTCTGGCCGCGCTGGGCCTGACGCTGTACAGCGCCAGCTTCCTGGGTACGGAGTTCCTGCCGACGCTGGAAGAGAACAACCTGTGGCTGCGCATCACGCTGCCGAACACGGTGGATCTGGACTATTCCGCCTCCGTGGCCAACGACCTGCGCACGTACTTTGCCAAACAGCCGGAAATCCAGAAGGTTTCGGTACAGATCGGTCGGCCGGACGACGGCACCGACTCCACCGGCGTGTTCAACCAGGAATACGGCCTGTACTTCTCGTCGCCCGACAAGTGGGGCCCAGGCGTAACCAAGGCCCATCTGGTCGAGCGCCTGGCCAAGCATCTGGAGAAGATTCCGGGCATCGAATACAACTTCTCGCAGTACATCCAGGACAACGTGGATGAGGCGCTCTCGGGCGTGAAGGGCGAGAACTCGGTCAAGCTGTTCGGTAACGACCTCGACATGCTTGAGGCCAAGGCCACCGAAATTCAGGCACAGCTCAAAAAGGTGCGGGGTCTGGTGGACGTGGGCATCTTCCGTGAATTGGGCCAGCCGACGCTGAACGTCACCATTGACCGCCAGGCCGCCGCACGCTTCAACATCAACGTGAGCGACGTGCAGAACCTGGTGCAATACGCCATTGGCGGCGCACCAGTCACGCAGATTCTGGAAGGCGAAAAATCGTTCGGGCTGGCAGTGCGCCTGAACCAGCAGTCGCGTGCCTCGTACGACGCCATTCGCGAGCTGCTGATCGACACGCCTGACGGCCAGCACATCCCGCTATCGATGATCGCCAAGGTGCAGATGACCGACGGCCCGTTCTTCATCTACCGCGAAGAAGGCAAGCGCTACATCGCCATCAAGTTTGGCGTGCGCGGGCGCGACCTCGGCAGTGCCGTGGATGAAGCGCAGCGCATGGTGGGTGACAGCGTCAAGCTGCCCGAGGGCTACACCGTCAAGTGGGACGGCCAGTTCAACGAGATGAAGGTCGCCCAGGGCAAGCTGATGGTGATCGTGCCGCTGACGATCCTGGTGATCTTCCTGCTGCTCTACAGCACGTTCGGCAACTTCAAGGACGCGCTGATGGTGGTGCTCAACGTACCGTTTGCGGCCATCGGCGGGTTGCTGGCGCTGCATATCGCCAACGAGACACTGTCGATCTCGGCGGGTATCGGCTTCCTGTCGCTGTTCGGTATTGCCATCCAGGACGGGGTGATTCTGATCTCGTACGTCAACCGCCTGGCGCACTCCGAGAACCTGCATGAAGCGACGGTGGAGGGTGCCGCGCTGCGCCTGCGCCCGGTCATCATGACGGCCATGCTGGCAGGCCTGGGCCTGCTGCCGGCGGCGCTATCGCACAGCATCGGTTCCGAGGCGCAACGCCCGCTGGCACTGGTGATCGTCGGCGGCATGGTGACGACCACGATCCTCACGCTGCTGGTGCTGCCGGTGGTGTTCACGTGGGCGCACCGCAATCGCCGCACGCCCCCGCGCGAACCCGACGTCACGCCGACTGCCGCCATGCTGCCCTGAGCCCCAAGCGCTCACAGCCCGGTTGGGCGTATCGCCTCACAAGCGGTACGCCCGATTTGTTTTTGGGGGTCTGCAAGCTCGTACCTGGCCACACTCAAATCGGACGAATCTCATTGCTGCAAGCAGGCCCGGCACGCAAAGTGTGGCTCGAGTCCAAAATCACGCGCCACACCATGCAGCCCCTCCGCGACACGCCCGCAACCCCTGCCTCCGACGAGGCCAGTCACGCCATCGTTGCTGGCCAGTTGCCCCCGCAAGTCATCCGCACGCTGACCGAGCTGTTCGGGCTCGACCTGCAACAGTGGCGCTTTATCGTCGACCTGTTTACCGAGACGATCGAGCAGGACCTCGCCAGCCTCGACCAGGCCCTGCGAGACGGCGTGGATGCGCAGATCATCGAAGCCTCGCATCGCATCGTGGGCTCGTCCCGCATGCTGGGGCATCTGGCCATCGGCGATGCCGCGCGCGCCATTGAGCGCGTAGCGCAAAGCGTGGGGCCTTATCACGAGCGTGCAGCGGAGATGCGGTTGAACTTCACCCACCTGCACGCGCTGGCGGATGAATTCCGCCAGCAGATCAGCCGCTGCGCCTGGCCGGACTCGGCAATTGGCGGCTAAGGGTTGCCAGCCAGGCGGCCATTGCGCTCGGCCAGCCTCCGGTTGAGCAACAGCGGAACAGTACCGATCGCAATGCCGCCCAAGCCGATCAGGTTGGTCGGCAGATCGAACGTCGGCACGCTGTAGGCCGCAATGAACCACAAGAACAGCGCACTGCCCAGCGGCCACAGCACCAGAAACACCGCATCGAACAGCGAGCGCAGCGCATCGCGCCGGTAGTGCCACGCACAGGCAAAACCGGCCAGCCCGTAGTAGAACGCCACCTGAAAGCCGATGGCATTGACCGAGTCCTTGATGATCGCGTTGATGCTCGGGAAGAACGACGCGCCAAACAGCAGCACCAACCCAATCGTCGCGATGACGGCGGTCGCCAACCACGGCGTGTGCCACGTCTTGTGCAGCCTCGCATAACGCGCGTGCAGCATGCCGTCGCGCCCCTTGGCGTAGAGCGTGCGCGTGAACTGCAAGATGGAGGTCTCCAGCGTGCCGATCGTGCTGAGCATGACAGCCACCACGGCCACGTAGCTCCACGGGCGCGGCAACAGCTTCTCGGCCACGGCAAAGATAACGTTGGTGCTGGATTGCTCGATTTCCGCATCGCTCAGTACAAGCAGGATCACGGCGGCAAAACCCATGAACAGCGCCAGCACGATCACCATGGCCCAAAGCGCGCCGCGGCCCGGTGCGTGATTGGCGTCGCGTGTTTCTTCCGTCAGATTGACGGTCACGTCCCAGCCCCAGAAGAAGAACAACGCCGTGAGCGCCCCGGTGGCGAAGAGCTGCGGCGTGAATGCGCCGGGTGACAGCCAAGCCCACGACAGCGCATGCGCCGGGTGCGCACCGAACTTCGACACCGCCAGTGCAATCAGCGCAATCAGGATGGCGGTTTCCACCACCGTCATGGCGACCTGAGAATAGCTCGTCAGCTTGATGCCCTTGATGATGACGGCGCTTACCACCAGCAACCACGCGGCGGCCACCAGCGCTACCACAGCGGGCTGGTTGGCCAACGACGGTGCTACCAGGGTGAGCGTGGCGGTTGCCGCCGGGATCGTGCCCGACACCATGAATACGCCAGAGGCCACCAGCAGCGCCCAGCCGGCAAAGAAGCCCAGCGTGCGGTTGAAGATGGCGCCCACCCAGGCATATGCCGCGCCCGCGTGCGGGTTGATGCGATTCAGGTGCAGGTAGGCAAAGGTCACACCAAACATGATCAGCCCGCAGTACAGCAGGCTCGCTGGCGTGAGCGCACCGACCGCGGCAATCAGCGTGGCTGTCGTGGCGGCAATGCTGAAAGCGGGCGCGGTGCCCGCTACCCCCATGACAACGGATTCGCCAACGCCCAAGGCATGGGCATCGAGTCGCGCCTGTCCGTGCTGTGCATGCGCATCCGGCGTATGCGTCGTCATCCCCACCTCCGTTGTCGAGCGCTTTGAGACCACCCGTCTTCAGTATTGGCGCTGGCAGCCACAACACCAACCGCTTTGATGTCGTGCGCAAGCCACCGGCAGCAATGCCAATGCGCACGGTTTATTTATGTTTCTACTCGCATAAATAAATTAGATAGGCTGTGTGTTGCGTAATCCGCAATACAACGGATTTCTACAACTATTGATCTAGACCAAGGCTCATCACTATCTTCGCGGGCAACGTCGGCGCAGTCCCTCTGCGGCTGGCGGGCACCTACCAGCCATGACTGGTGCGGCCAACTCACTTCATACCGTAGCAACCAGGCACATCAACGCATCCGGGGGGATTTCGATGTCCGAAGCAGTACTGCATCCGTTTTTTTCACGCGAGCGGACCATCGCCGCAGTGGGGTTCAACCGCTGGCTGGTTCCGCCTGCCGCCTTGGCCATCCATCTGTGCATCGGCATGGCGTATGGTTTCTCCGTTTTCTGGCTGCCGCTCGGGCGCGCGCTGGGCATTGCCAAGCCGCAAACCTGCGGCGCCGATGTCTCGCTAATCACTGAACTGTTCACCACCACCTGTGACTGGCGCATCTCCAGCCTGGGCTGGATGTTCACGCTGTTCTTCGTCTTCCTCGGTCTGTCTGCTGCGCTGTGGGGCGGCTGGCTGGAACGCGTCGGCCCCCGCAAGGCCGGTGTCGTGTCGGCGGTGTGCTGGTGCGGCGGCCTGCTGATCTCTGCACTCGGCATCCAGATGCACCAGCTTTGGCTGCTGTGGGTCGGCTCCGGTGTGATCGGCGGCATTGGCCTGGGGCTGGGCTACATCTCGCCCGTATCAACGCTGATCAAATGGTTTCCGGACAAGCGCGGCATGGCGACCGGCATGGCCATCATGGGCTTTGGCGGCGGCGCGATGATCGGTGCGCCGCTGGCTGACCGCCTGATGAAGCTGTTTGCCACGCCGGATTCCGTGGGCGTCGCGCAAACGTTTATCGTGCTGGCCGGCATCTACTTCGTATTCATGATGGCGGGTGCACTGGGCTACCGCGTGCCGCCCACTGGCTGGAAGCCCGCCGGCTGGACGCCCTCGCCCGCCAAGGCGAAGGACACCATGGTCACGCAGCGCCATGTGCACGTGGACGAGGCACTGAAGACGCCGCAATTCTGGCTGATCTGGGCCGTGCTGTGCCTGAACGTGTCGGCCGGCATTGGCGTACTGGGCATGGCTTCGCCGCTGCTGCAGGAAGTGTTTGGCGGCAAGCTGCTGGGCGTAACCACGGCCTTCACTGAGCTGACCGCGGCACAGAAGGGCCAGATCGCCGCCATCGCTGCCGGCTTCACGGGCCTGCTGAGCCTGTTCAACATCGGCGGCCGTTTCTTCTGGGCGTCGCTTTCGGACCGCTTGGGCCGCAAGATGACCTACGCGATCTTCTTCGTGTTGGGCTTCGTGCTGTACGCGTCGATTCCATGGACTTCGCACACCGGCAACATCGCGCTGTTCGCGCTGGCCTTCTGCGTGATTCTGTCGATGTACGGCGGCGGCTTTGCCACCGTGCCGGCCTACCTGGCCGACATGTTCGGCACGCAAATGGTGGGGGCCATCCACGGCCGGCTGCTGACCGCGTGGTCGACTGCCGGCATCCTGGGGCCGGTGCTGGTGAACTACCTGCGTGAATACCAGATCGCCCACGGCGTGGAACGCGCTGCCGTGTACGACATCACGATGATGATCCTGGCCGGCCTGCTGGTGCTGGGCTTTATCTGCAACCTGCTGGTGCGCCCGGTGAACGCGAAGCACTTCATGACCGACGCGCAGCTCGACGCGCAACGTCACGCAGTTGCGGCCAAGAGCCTGACGCCGTCGGTGGTTGCGCCAGAAACGTCACTGGAATGGAAGGCCCATCCGGGTTCGGCCGTGGCTGTGGTGCTGGCCTGGGCAGCCGTTGGCCTGCCGTTGGGCTGGGGGGTTTGGATTACACTCCAAAAAGCTGCTGTTCTGTTCTCTTAACGCCTGAAATCAAGCCACCGCGCCGTCATGAAGCATCAGAAGATCGAGTTTTACCGTCATCCGGCCGGTGGCTGGGGCGCGCTCAAGAGCGTTGCGCATCAACTGCTGTCGCAGGGCATCGCGGCCAAGGGTGCCAAGACGATGCTGTCGGCCAACCAGCCCGACGGCTTCGACTGCCCCGGCTGTGCATGGCCCGATCGTGACCACGCCTCCACCTTCGAGTTTTGCGAGAACGGCGTGAAGGCCGTGGCCGCCGAAGCCACGTCACGCCGCACCACGCCCGAGTTCTTCGCACAGCACACCGTGCAAGAACTGGCCGGGTGGTCCGACTACGCCCTCGAAGACCAGGGGCGCCTGACGCACCCGATGGTTTATGACGCCGCCAGCGACAAATACGTCCCGATCGAATGGGATGCCGCCTTCGCGTTGATCGCACAGCACCTGCGTGCGTTGCCCGATCCGAACCAGGCGATCTTCTACACCTCTGGCCGCACCAGCAATGAGGCGGCCTTCCTCTATCAGCTGTTTGTGCGTGCATACGGCACGAACAATTTCCCCGACTGTTCCAACATGTGCCACGAGCCTTCCGGCACGGGCATGCGGGGCAGCATCGGCGTCGGCAAGGGCACGGTCACGCTCGACGACTTCACCAAAGCCGACGCCATCTTCATCTTCGGCCAGAACCCGGGGACGAACCACCCGCGCATGCTGGGTGAGTTGCGTGAGGCGTCGAAGCGCGGCGCGAAGATCGTGTCATTCAACCCGCTGCGCGAGCGCGGGCTGGAGCGCTTTGCCGATCCTCAAAGCAAGATCGAGATGCTGACACTGGGCTCCACGCGCATCAGCACCGAGTACCACCAGGTCCGCATCGGCGGCGACCTGGCAACGGTCAAGGGCATCATCAAACATGTGATCGAGCGCGACGACGTGGCCCGCAGCCGCAGCGAGCCTGCCATCATCGACCACGCGTTCATCGCCCAGCACACCGGTGGCTTCGACGCCCTTGCCGCCGATGTCCGTGCCGAGTCGTGGGCGACCATCGAGGCCGAATCCGGCCTGCCCGAAGCCGAGATCCGCCAGGCTGGCGATACGTACATCAAGGCCGGTAGCGTCATCGCCTGCTGGGGCATGGGGATCACGCAGCACAAGCATTCCGTGGCGACGATCCAGATGATCGTCAACCTGCTGCTCCTGCGCGGCAACATCGGCCGCCCGGGCGCCGGCCCTTGCCCAGTGCGCGGCCACAGCAACGTGCAGGGCGACCGGACGATGGGCATTTATGAGAAGCCCGCCCCCGCGTTCCTGGATCGGCTCGAGCAAGTCTTTGGCATCCGGGTGCCGCGTGAGCACGGCTACGACACTGTTGGGGCCATCGAAGCGATGCGCAACGGCGCGGGGCGCGTGTTCTTCGCCATGGGCGGTAATTTTGCGGCCGCCACGCCGGACACCGCCGCTACGTGGGCCGGCCTGCGCCAATGCGACCTGACCGTGCACGTGACCACCAAGCTCAACCGCAGCCACATCGTGCATGGCAAGGCCGCGCTGATCCTGCCCTGCCTGGGCCGGACTGAAGTCGACCAGCAGGCAGGCGGCACGCAAGGCGTGACGGTGGAAGATTCGATGAGCATGGTGCACATGTCGGCGGGCATCAATCCGCCGGCATCACCGCATCTGTTGTCGGAGCCCGCCATCGTGGCACGGCTGGCCGAAGCGACGTTGACCGAGAGCACCATCCCCTGGCGCTGGCTGGTGGAAGACTACGACCGCATCCGCGAACGCATTGAAGCCGTGTTCGACGACTTTGCTGGTTTTAACGAGAAGATCCGCGTGCCGGGTGGCTTCCGTCTGCGTAACACCGCATCGGAGCGTGTCTGGAATACACCGTCGGGCAAGGCGGAATTCCACACGCACGGCATTCCGACCGACACGCCCGTCCACCGGGCCCGCGAGCGCCATACCGATGCCACCGTCTTCACGCTGGCCACGGTGCGCTCCCACGACCAGTACAACACGACCATTTACGGCATGGACGACCGCTACCGTGGCGTGTTCGGGCAGCGCCGCGTGGTCTTCATCAACGCCGAAGACCTGCGTGCCATCCGCATGAAGGATGGTGAGTGGGTCGACATGATCACGCTGTCCGAAGACGGCACCACGCGCCGCGCCGATGGCTTCCGCCTGGTGGCGTATGACATCCCGCGCGGGTGCCTTGCGGCGTACTACCCGGAGACCAACCCACTGGTGCCGCTGTCTGCCGTGGCCGATCAGGCACGTACGCCGACCTCCAAGTCGATTCCGGTGATGCTGGTGCCGAGCCAAGTGGAACACACCGCCGACGCGCAGGCTGCGGCTCCAACCGAAGCCTGATGACGCACGAACCGGCGTGGTCCGCGCTGCAGCTTGCACTGCTGGCGGCTCTGCACGAGACCGAACCCGGCAAACCTGTGTCGTTGCCCTGGCTGACCAAACGCGTGGGGGAACGCGCCAGTACCGTGCTGCGCGCGTTGCATCCGCTGGCCGATGCAGGCCTGTTGCGTGTCACCATGGATGACACACGCTGGCTGGTCGTATTGCTCGATGCCGGCCGCGCTGTAACGAGTACCACCGCATGACCGCCCTCACCCGTCACCCTGCAGGCCTGCCCGTCGTCTCAACTCCAGCAACGCGCCGCACACGTGCTGGCGCGCACGAAGACGCCACCACCGCCGTCGCCGATGAGACACCGGTGGCGCTCGTCTTCAACGGCATCACGCACGCCGTGATGATGGCCTCGCCCTCCGATCTGGAAGACTTTGCGCTCGGCTTTGCACTGTCCGAGGGCATCATCGACAGCCGTGCCGACTGGCGTGGTGCCGATGTCGAAACGCACGCGCACGGCATCGAGATCCACACCGAAATCGCCACGCACTGCTTCGTCCGCTTGAAGGCGCGACGCCGCGCACTGGCTGGCCCAACTGGCTGCGGACTGTGCGGCATCGAGAGCCTGCAGACCTTTGAAGCTGCGCCGACACCTCTCGTACAGCCGACCTGGATGGCATCACTTGCTGATGCACAGGTGCTGGACGCCATGCAGGCAATGACTGCACATCAACCCGCCAACGCGCTCACTGGCGGTCTGCATGCAGCCGGCTGGGTGCCTGCGGATAGCGATGCACCGCTGCATGTGCTGGAAGACGTTGGCCGCCACAACGCGCTGGACAAGCTGATCGGTCGGCTGGCCCGGCTCGGCATCCACCCGGCAGACGGTTTTATCGTCATGACGAGTCGCGCGAGCTTCGAGTTGGCACGCAAATGCGTGCAGATGAAGGTGCCGCTGCTGGCGACGATCTCCGCACCGTCGTCACTCGCGATCCAACACGCCAAGGCGGGCAACCTGATGCTACTGGCGTTCTGCCGGGGCGACAGCGCAACGCGGTTTGCCTGAGCAGCGCACGCGTCTACAACACGGCCCAGCCTGCCTCAGATCTAGATCATCTGGGGCTCAACGCCAGCCGAAGACTCACGCACGACCAGATTCGGCAGGGGCGGCGCGATGGAGCGGCGGGCGTCTGCGTTCCCGCCAAGGTGATCAAACAACAGACCAACGGCCTGCGAGGCCATGTCATCCAGATGCAGATCCACTGCCGTCAACGGCGGGCGGCAACTTCTCGCCCGAATCCCGTCATAGCGCGTCACCACCCTGACGTTGTCCGGCACACGGAGCCCGTGGCCGTTGATGGCCTGCACCGCCCCCACCGCAAAGGCATCGACCAGTGCGCACAACCCATCGATGCTGGGGTGCTCGCGCAGCAGCGTGGCACAGGCATCCCGCCCCGCCGCCTCCCCGCCCGACTCATCCGCAACAGCAATGACCGGCTCCATGCCGTGCTCCGCACAGAACTTCTGGTAGCTCGCCCGGGATTCGATGTACGAATTGCGCTCCTGCGCGCCGATCAGGAGTGCGATGCGCTGGCTGCCTTCGTCCTTCAAGTGCTGCAGCAACATCTCGGTTGTTGCTGAGGAATGAATGTCCACGTAAGGCACCGCATCATTGCCGGGTTGCCGCCCCAGACACACCACCGGCAGGCCGCGCTCCAGCAGATGCGCGACGTTCGCATCGTCTGCCGTGGGCTCAAGCACGATTGCGCCGTCGATGTCGAGCTGCTCAAGCGGCAATCGGCTGCCCATCACGGGCGGCACCAGGACAAGTGCGAGGCCGCGTGTCAGTGCGCTGGCTGCAGCAACCGCAGCCACTTCCATCAGAAACCCAAGGCGCGACGCACCGCCCGCAACCTCGTACGGCATCGAAGAGATCAATGCGATCGAGCGGGCCTCCCCCGTGCGCAGACGTTGCGCCCGGATGCTTGGGCGGTAACCCAAGGCGCGTGCAGTCTCTTTGACACGCTCGCGCGTGTGCACGTCGACATAGCCTTTGTCATTCAGCGCGTGTGACACCGTCGTGGGCGACACCCCTGCCGCGCGGGCGACATCGGCAATCGTTGGCCGTCGCTTTGGCGACGCTGGAGTCTGCATGCTGCCGTCGGTGGATGTCCCCATGTCTTTCTCGTTTGAATAACGTGCGCCGAGCACATCTATCGAGATGAAAAATCGATAGATTTTCGGACTTGACAACCCGATTCTAGCGCAGCATTCTACGTTAACAAATCGATTTGGGGCCTTGCCCATTTTTTTCGCCCCAACCCCAAATCGATTTGGGAAACAAAACCATCGCATCCGGATACCGGAGCATCCCGACGCCAGGGCAACCCGCCCCAGCCGGGAAATCGGAGACAAACCACCATGACGAACACCCAGCCGGCCGACCCCGTTGACGAGCGGTTGCCACTGCGCAAACTGATTCTGTTTGGACTACAGCACGTGATGGTGGTGGCGGCATCGCCAATCACTGCCGTGTTTCTGGTCGCCAAGGCGCTCGGGCTTCCGTCAGGGCTGACGGTGGACCTCATCAGTGCCACCTTCTTCGCCTGCGGGTTGGGCAGCCTGCTGCAGTCGTTCGGCCCGCTCGGGTTCGGGGCGCGCCTGCCATTCATCATGGTGCCCGGCGGGGCACCTCTCGTGTTGTTCGTGCTCATCGCCCAGCAGACCGACCTGCAGACCGCCACCGGCGCGGTCATCCTGGCAGGGCTGTTCTACTTTCTGCTGCTCCCGGTCTTCGCACGCTGCCTGAAGTTCTTTCCGCGCATTGTCATTGGTGCGATGCTGATTCTGGTGGCGATCAACCTGGTCAACATCTACGGCGGCGTCATCGTCGGCCGTCCGGGCACACCTGAGTTTGCCAACCCGCTCTGGATTGGTCTGGCACTTGCCACAGTCGCCTTCACGATCCTTTTCGCCCGGCTGTTCAAAGGCATGTTCGGACAGTTGGCGGTTCTGCTAGGCATGCTGGCCGGCGCCGCCCTGTCGGCCCTGCTCGGGCTGATGAACTTCACCGGTGTCTTGTCCGGCCCCCTGATCACGCTGCCCACGCCGCTGCCGTTCGGCATGCCGCATTTCGACGTGCTTGCCGCACTGCCGCTGCTGATCTTCAGCGTGATCTCGATGGCGGAAGCGACCGGGCAGACCGTCGCCATTGCCGAGGTCGTGGGCAAGGAAATCGACCCACGCGTGACGGTGCCGATGACCATCCGTGCAGACGCGCTGATGTCCGCACTGGGCGGACTGTTCGGCACGTCGATGATCATCACCAGCAGCGAGAACATCGGCATCGTCCAGGCGACCGGCGTGCGGTCCCGTTTCGTGACGGCAACCGCAGGCGTCATCCTGATCGTCATCGCGCTGCTGGCGCCGCTGGGCCGACTGGCCAATGCGATTCCCGCCGCCGTCGTGGGCGGGACAGCGCTGGTCGTGTTCTCGATCATCGGGGTGATGGGCATCAACCTGCTGCGCCAGGTCGATCTGCGCGCCCGCTCCAGCATGTACACCCTCGCCGCCGCGCTGACGATGGGGCTGCTCCCGATCGTCGTGCCCGGCATCTACAGCCGGTTTCCCGCAACGCTGCAGATCGTGCTCAACAACGGGCTCGCCATGGGCGCGTTGACGGCGGTGATCGTCAACATCGTCTTCGAGCACCTGCACTGGCGCCCACGGGATACCGCGAACCCAGCCATGCATCTTGAAACAGCAGTGAGCGACAAGCACCCCTGCCACTAACACTGACAACCGCCCCTTGACCAGGAACAACCCATGGCCTCTCTCGCCACGCCTCTCTCCACACCTGCCAGCCTGTCGCACACCGATCTGCGCGCCGATGAACTGCTGCTGTTGCCCGAGTACCTGTTGCTGGACAAGGCGCCAGTAACAGGCCACGGCGCAGTCGTTGCGGGTGGAAAGTTTCTCGACATCGACCGTGCCGACGCCCTGATCGCGCGCTACCCGCACCTCGCGCCGATCCGCCTGCCGGGCAAGCTGATCATGCCGGGCTTCATCGACACCCACCATCACCTCACACAGTCATTCGGCAAGGCACTTGCGTTTGGAGAGCCATCGGAGATCTTCCGTCGGATCTGGGTACCGCTGGAAAACTGCCTTGATGAGAACCTGTTGTACATGTCGGCAAAGCTTGCCGCATTGGAGTCGCTGCGCGGTGGCTTCACCACGGTCTGCGATGCGGGCACGCGTGCCGATGGCGATGCCACGACCATTGCAGCGGCAACGCAGGAAGTCGGTATCCGCTGTGTGCTCGGGTTGATCTGCAACGATATGGCCGACGACGTTGATGCACGCGAACGGGCCGCTATCCTTGCGCGCGCACAGCAGCACCTGGCGCGCTGGGAGAACCACCCGCTCGTGCATCCATCTCTGGCCATTTCGGTGCCGGAAGCGGGCTCCGACGGAATGCTGCAGGCCGCCGCGGCACTATGCGCCGACGCCGGCACGATCTTCCAGACCCATGCGAACGAGCACCTCGCATCGGTCGAGCGGTCAATCGTCCAACGCAAGATGCGCCCGATCGAGCATCTTCACTACGCTGGTGCGCTCGGCCCTCAGACGCTGATCGCCCATGCAACGCTCGTCACCCCCACCGAGCTGAACCTGCTGCGCGATACCGGTGCTGCGGTCAGCTACAACCCCGTCGCCAGCTCATGGAAGGGCAATGCCGTGGCGCCTGCCATGCAGATGGCGGCGCTTGGCATTCGGGTTGGGCTGGGCACCGACGGCACGCGCGGCGACGCCTTCCGGCTGCTCGACGCGGCGGAATCTGCCCAGCGCTTTGCCTTCGGCCTCAGCACCGGCGATTCGGCCTGCGGTGACGGCGACCTGTGGCTGAACCTTGCCCTGCGCGGTGGCGCCAACGTGCTGCGCCTGGGTGCCCTCGCCGGCGAGATTGCGCTGGGCAAAGCTGCGGACTTTCTACTGGTCGACATCGACGTGCCAGAAATGCGGCCGTCGTGGAATCTCAACTGGGAACTCGTCCGACTCGCCAATCGCAGCCAGATCGATGCCGTCTTCGTCGCCGGGAAGCTACGCCTTTGGCAAGGCTGGCCATTGGACTGGGATGCCCGGGCCTTCCTGAAGGAGGTGGACAAAGCCGCCGCCGAGGTGGTGGCGCGCGCTCCGATCCAGCGGGTTCACGCCCCCTCGTGGTCCAACGCTCGCGTGCGGCAAACCACGCAACCCACCAATGCCACCACCGACCGGTGAGGGCCACTCAATCCAGAAGCGAGACATCTTGTGAGTTTGACCATCTTTATCCTCCTGGCCGCTACGGTCGCCATCGGTGCCTTTGTTCAGGGTGCAGTCGGTGTGGGGTTCGCACTCATTGCCGCTCCGGTCATCGGGCTCGTAGAGCCCGGTCTGCTGCCGGTGTCGCTGCTGATCCTGATGCTGCCGTTGAATGCCTATCTGGCGTGGCGTGAGCGACCCGCGCTGGATTCAAACGGTGCCATCTGGATCACGGCTGGGCGCATTGCCGGCGCAGTGGGCGGCGTGTGGATCCTGTCGCGCATCTCGACACACGATCTCAATCTGTTCATTGGCGCATCGACCGTTGCTGCCGCGGCCGCCACCCTGTGCGCACCGGCGTTTGCGCCGGGCCGCAACGCGTTCATGGCCGCCGGCGCTGTGACTGGCATTACCGAGACAGCAACCGGCATCGGTGGCCCAGCACTGGCCATGGTCTTCCAGCACTACCAGGCGCCGGCACTGCGGTCGACCATCGCCCTCTGCTTCGCCATCGGTGAGGCAGTGTCACTCGGGATGCTCAGCGTCACGGGGCAGATCACGCCCGACAAGTTTGTCTCGGCGCTGCAACTCGTCCCGGCGGTCATCGTAGGGGCGTTCATCAGCCAGCACATCCACCACCACTTCAACGGCAAGGTTCTGCGCATCAGCGTGATGGGGTTCGCCATCGTGTCGGGCGCCGCCATCCTGTATCAGACATTGGCGTGAGCTACGGCTCAGCCGCACATACCAAATAGAACGGAGGAGACCATATGAAAAAGGGCCTGGCTTATATCGCCTTCCCACTATTGGCGGCTGCCGGCAGCGCACATGCGCAGAGCAGCGTGACGCTCTACGGCAGCCTGGATGCCGGTATCGGCTATGTCAGCAACCTGCATGGCAGTTCATCCTTCTTCGCCCAGCAAGGCACGTATCAGGCAGACCGCTGGGGCCTGATGGGCGTCGAAGATCTGGGTAGCGGGCTGAAATCCGTGTTCAAGCTCGAGTCCGGGTTCTCAACCATCACGGGCGCGATGTCCAGCGCAGGAACACTGTTCAACCGCCAAGCCTATGTCGGGCTGTCTGACAACCGCGTCGGCACCATCACACTCGGCCGCCAGACTGATTTCCACTTCGAGATGCTCGGGCCCCTCTCCACCGCCCAGGCGCTGGGCGATTTTTCCGCGTTCCACCCCGGCAACATCGACGGCCTGGGCAACACCCTGCCAGTGCAACTCTCGAATACGGTCAAGTTCCGCAGCCAGACGTTCGCTGGCATCACCCTGGGTGCCATGTATGGCTTCACCAACACGGCCAGCAGCACCGCAGGGCACAGTATCAGTTTGGGTGCCACCTATGCGAATGGCCCGCTCAATCTTGCTGCGGCTTACTCGGAATACCACGACCGCACACTGAACCTCGCGAGTGGCCTTGGCCTGACCAGCTTTCAGGGCGTCAACCTGGCAGGTGGTGCGCCGTTCGTGGCAGGCCACGTCAAGAACGCCGGCATTGGGGGCAGCTACCAACTGGGCGCCTTCAAGCTGCATGGGATCGTCACCCAGGTGCGTATCGAGCGCAATGGACAAACGGACAGCTACCGAAGCGTCGATGCCGGCGTCAATTTCCAACTGACGCCGGCATACCAGATCGATGCGGGCGCATGGACCACAACCCTCGCAGGACAACGGTGGACGCAACTGACGCTGGCCAACGTCTACGAGCTATCGAAGACCACGCAGCTGTATGCGGACCTGATGGTTGGGCAGGCGTCCCGGGGCGCCGTAGCGACGACGTTGGGCATCGGCGCGTCGTCCTCAAATCGGCAGACCGTCGTGCTGACCGGCATTCATCACCTGTTCTGAGATTGCCCGCAAGGCATGCAAGCGTATTCCAGTGCGGCCTCCCTCCTGGCAGCGCACTGTTGAGCCCTCCTGCGCGAGGGCTGTTTTTTAGGGGGATGCACTTGGCACCCCTCCGCACCGAACACCGCTGACTTAGCCCTGTGCCACCGCAGCACCAAGCTCCGCATTGGTCACGGCCTGACCGTTCAGACTCCAGGCCCCGTCCACCGCATGCACCACATTCACAAAGATGGACTCCCGCGGCTGCCGCCCCGCCGACAACTCCTCAATGATGTTGGTGGCATCGGCAAAAAAGCCTTGCTGGACTTCGCGATTGGCGAACGCGATACCGGGCACCTTCCATTCCACCCACGCCCCGGCAAACGGTTTGCCGGCCGAGAACGTGGATGTCTTCGGCAGCACGTGGACGGTTGCCGTCACGTTGGGAGTCATGACGGTGTTGCCCAGCAACCCGTGCCATTTCAACATGGCCTCGGTGAGTCGGGAGACAGCAGTACTTTCACTGCCCGGGGGCAGCACGCCTTCAGTCAAGGTGAGCGTCAACGGCATGAGGAACTCCATCTGGTTGATGTTGCGATCGTTACATAACGAACGCAATACAATCTAGAAACCAAAACTCATGGCGTCAAGGAATAGATAGCGATCGCATTCTCACTGCGCGACCAAACGATGAGAGCCCCACCACCTACTCATTAGAGTACACACTGCTTAAGCTCCACAGCGCCAGCTTGGTGTATACCGATCGCAATCTATACTATCGAAATGGCGCGAATGATTGCCAAGCATAGAATAGCGATCGTTCTATAACCCGACACACCATGAGATACCCGGAAGGACACAAAGAGGAAGCCCGCGCCCGCATGGTTGCCGCCGCCGGCCGGGGGTTTCGCAAGCATGGCTTTGGCGGCATCGGCGTCGACGGGCTGGCCAAGGAAGCCAAGGTCACGTCAGGGGCGCTGTATGGCCATTTCCCATCAAAGAACGCGGCTTTCAAGGAAGCCGCGATCGCCGGCCTGGAAGAGCTGCGTAGCGGAGTGCTTGCATTACGCGCGCAACACGGCACGGACTGGCTTGAACCGTTTGTCGACTTCTATCTGGGCTTCAAGCGCGTGTGCGAACTCGGCGAAAGCTGTGGTCTGCAAAGCCTGACGCCAGAAGTCTGCCGGGCGGATGAGGACATACGCGCCGCCTATGAACTGCACCTGCAAGGGGTTGTGCATGCGGTGGCTGACGGACTGCCGGGCGGCACCCCGGCCGATCGCCACCAGCGCGCCTGGAGCCTGCTCTCCCTGCTGCCGGGCGCTGTAACCATGGCGCGCGCCACTTCGAGCGAAGCCGTCTCTGAGGAAATCGCGCGCGCGGTGCGTGCAGCAGCGCTGCTGGTGGCGCGCACGCCAGGCACGGCCTGATATCGAGGTTAGATCTCCACCTTGCTCCCCAGCTCAACCAACCGGTTGGCGGGAATCCGGAAGAAGTCCGATGGTTTGGCGCTGTTGTGCTGCATCCAGGCAAACAGCGACTCGCGCCACATCGCCATGCCGGGCAGCGGTGACGGCACCACCGTGGCGCGCGTAATGAAGAACGACGTCTCCATATCCTCAAACACGATATTCAGACGCTGGCCCACGTTCTTGACGATGTCGTCGACAGCGGGGGTTTCCTTGAAGCCGAAATCCACCACTGCGGTGTAGATGTCTTCGCCGATGGTCTTGAGCACCATCCGCTTGGCGGGCTCCACATAAGGCACGGCCAGCGTGCGGAAGTGAATGAACAGCACGCGCTTGTGCAGCACGTGGTTGTGCTTGAGGTTGTGCAACAGCGCCAGCGGCACGAACTCGATGCTCGGCGTGAGATACACAGCCGTACCATCCACGCGATATGGCGGATGGCGCAACAGGCCTTCCATGAAAGGTTCAAGCGGAATGCCGCCCTCCACGTTGCGCGCCTTGAGCAACTGCGTGCCCGTGTGCCACGTCACCATCAGGAAAAAGATCAGGCCGCCCAACAGCAGCGGGAACCAGCCACCTGCTGCAATCTTCAGCAGGTTGGCGCTGAAGAACGACAGGTCCACCGCCAGAAACACGGTGCCGAGGCAGGCCACCACGGGCAGACTCCACTTCCATGCGTTGTGCATGACGACGGTCACCAAGCCCGTGGTCAACAGCATGGTGGTCGTCACGGCAATGCCGTAGGCAGCCGCCAGATTGTCGGATTTGCCGAAGGCAAGCACCACTGCCACCACCAGCAACAGCAGGATGTAGTTCACGACCGGCACATAGATCTGGCCGATTTCCACATCCGACGTATAGAGAATCTTCATGCGTGGTGCATAACCCAAGTGCACAGCCTGCGCCGTCATCGAGAACGCACCGGAGATGACTGCCTGCGATGCGATCACGGTGGCGGCTGTCGCCAGCACCACCATCGGCCCGACGGCCCAGCTCGGCATCAACAAGAAAAATGGATTCTGCACGGCAGAAGGCTCGCGCAGCAGCAATGCGCCTTGCCCGAAATAATTCAGCAGCAGGCAAGGCATGGCGATGTAGAACCATGCAAAGCGGATCGGCCGCGCACCGAAGTGGCCCATGTCGGCATAGAGCGCCTCGGCACCGGTCAACGCCAGGAACACTGAGCCAAACACGATGAACGCCAGAATGGTGTGCCGGAACGCAAATTCCAGAGCATAGGTGGGGCTCAACGCCACAAGCACCTGCGGAGACTTCACCACCGAGGCCAGTCCAATCAGCCCCAACAGCACGAACCAGATCAACATAATCGGCCCGAACAGGCGCCCGACCACGTGCGTGCCCTGCTTCTGCAGCAGAAACAAGCCAATCAGCACCACCAACGCCAGCGGCAACACCCACGTCTGCAGCGCGGGCGCCATGATTTCCATACCTTCAATGGCGGAGAGCACCGAGATGGCCGGCGTGATGACCGCGTCGCCGTAGAACATCGCGGCACCCAACAGGCCAAGCATCATGAGCGTGCGGGTGAACCGGGCACCGCCGCCGCTGGCGCGCATTGCCAGCGCTGTCAATGCAAGGATGCCGCCTTCGCCGTTGTTGTCGGCGCGCATGACGAACACCACATATTTGATGGAAACCACCAGCGTCATCGCCCAAAACAGCATCGACAGGATGCCGAAAACGGTCTGGTCCGAGAACGGAACCCCATGCTCGGGGTTGAAGCATTCCTTTAATGCATACAAGGGGCTGGTGCCGATGTCCCCGAAAACCACGCCGATCGCCCCCACCATGGTGACCATCAACGCGGGTTTTTTTGTGATTGTGCTGGCGGTGGCTGTCGTCATGGTTGCCTGCGACTGGAACGGCGGGAGCACACGCAATTTTCGTGCGAGATCTGCCATGCCGCCCACGCCTAGCGCGGCTTTGGAGTGCGGCAGAAGCCACTAAAGCTTAGGTGAAAACGCTCGGTTTTGTGCGAGTGTTTGCACCGATGGCGAGAACGCCCGGACCCTGATGCGCCCGGCAGGCATCGTCTATGCTTGATCTAAACAAGAGAAGTGAAAAAAACAGACTTTGACGAGGAGACGCGCCAAGCATATATTCACCAAACGATCGTTTGGCCGGTTTGGCCGGGTCTGCCTGCTGTGTTTCTCTTGGCCGGCGGCCGATCGATTTCTCAACTTTACGACTCAAGATCATGGCTACTGGTACTGTTAAGTGGTTCAACGACGCAAAGGGCTTCGGCTTCATTACCCCGGATGACGGCGGTGAGGACCTTTTCGCGCATTTCTCTGCGATCAATGCGGCGGGCTTCAAAAGCCTGAAGGAAGGTCAAAAGGTATCGTTTGACGTCACGCAAGGCCCGAAGGGTAAGCAGGCGTCGAATATCGTGCCGCAGTAAGTCGAAGGCCGGGGCACAGGCACCGCCAAGATCGTCATTGCGATTGCAGGACGGCGCGCCATCCTTCCGGGCAGGCGGCGCGCCGGTCAAAAGCCCCTAGAAGTCAGGTTGTAAGGGTTGTTCAGTACGTGTTTGCCATCAAGCGGTCGAAGGGCTGCCGCCTCCTAAACAGCGGCGCTCCGGTTTGACGAAGTCCCTCATGGGAGAATGCAATGGCCAGCCGAATTGAAGATAACGCCGTTCAATATGATCCGCCCGCCGGGGCAGCTGCAGAAATGCACGCTGCCCCGCGTTTTATTCGGGATTCGGAGATCCAGTTTTCACGCGCCCCCGCATTCCACGAAGGCCAGCGTGTGAGTTTCGATATCGAGATCGGCCCGGATGGCGAGCCGATCGCCGTGAATATCAAGCCAATATGACGGTGCGGTTGACCAACCGCATGCTCAAAGAAAAAAGGGAGGCATAGCCTCCCTTCTTCATTGCTGCATACCGCTTTACTTGGCAGTCGGCATGACGAACTCGGCGCCCTTGGCAATCGAATCCGGCCAGCGTTGCATCACGCTCTTGTAGCGTGTGTAAAAACGTACACCCTCTTCGCCATAGGCGTGGTGATCGCCAAACAGCGAGCGCTTCCAGCCGCCAAAGCTGTGCCAGGCCATCGGCACCGGAATCGGCACGTTAATGCCGACCATGCCCACCTGAATCTGCCTTGCAAACGCACGCGCCACGCCACCGTCGCTGGTGTAGCACGACACGCCATTGCCATATTCGTGCGCGTTGATCAGGTCCACCGCCTCGGCAAAATCGTGCACACGCACCACTGACAGCACTGGGCCGAAGATCTCTTCCTTATAGATCGTCATGTCAGGCTTGACATGATCGAACAACGTACCGCCCGTGAAGAAGCCTTGTGCGTGGCCATCCACCGTATGGCCGCGGCCATCCACCACCAGCTTGGCGCCCTCTTCCACACCCTTGGCGATATAGCCTTCCACCTTGGCCTTGTGCGCGCCGGTAACGAGCGGGCCCATTTCGCTGTCGGCGTCCATACCGTTGCCGATCTTGAGCGCTTTCGCGCGTTCCGCCAGACGCGGCACGAGCTTGTCCGCAACATCGCCCACCGCCACGGCCACGGAGATCGCCATGCAGCGCTCGCCGGCCGAACCGTAGCCGGCGCCGATCAATGCATCGACAGCCTGGTCGAGATCGGCATCGGGCATCACCACTAGATGGTTCTTCGCACCGCCCAGCGCCTGCACGCGCTTGCCGTGCTTCGTACCTTCCGTATAGATGTACTCGGCGATGGGCGTGCTGCCGACGAAGGACAGCGCCTGCACATCCGGATGCACCAGCAGCGCATCCACGGCATCCTTGCCGCCTTGCACAACGTTGAACACGCCATCGGGCAGACCGGCTTGCTTGAGCAGATCGGCAATCATCAGGCTCGGGCTCGGGTCACGTTCGCTCGGCTTGAGGATGAACGTGTTGCCGCAGGCCAGCGCCACCGGCGCCATCCACATCGGCACCATGAAGGGGAAGTTGAACGGCGTGATGCCGGCCACCACGCCCAGCGGTTGGCGCAGGTTCCAGTTGTCGATGCCGCCGCCGATGTTGTCGGTGAATTCCGTCTTGAGCAGGTTCGGGATGCCGCAGGCAAACTCCACCACCTCAATGCCGCGCGTGACTTCGCCCTTGGCATCGGAGAACACCTTGCCGTGTTCGCGGGTGATGGCCGCAGCCAGAGCGTCGTGATTCTGGTCGAGCAGTTCCTTGAACTTGAACAGAACGCGCGAGCGCTTGAGCGGCGAGGTCTCGGCCCACGCCGCTGCAGCGGCCTGCGCGGCAGCCACGGCGGCATCCACCTCAGCCTTGCCACCCAGCAGCACCTGCGCACTCACGGCGCCGGTGGCGGGGTTGAACACATCGGCACTACGTGTGCCTGCGCCGGCATAGCGCTGCCCGCCAATGTAGTGGCTGACCACGGATTCGGTGACGGCAGGGTCAATCGGTCGGTTCATCTCAAGCTACCTCTTGCAGAACGGTACGGACGGTGTCGAAGATGCGCGCAATCTGCGCCTCGTCGATGATGAGCGGTGGCGAGAATGCCAGGATGTCGCCGGTGTAGCGCACCAGCACGCCGCGCTCCAGGCATTTCAAGAAGACTTCGTACGCGCGTGCACCAATCGCACCCGGGCGCGATTCCAGCTCGATGCCGGCCACCAGCCCCAAGTTGCGGATGTCCTTGACGTGCGGGGCGCCCTTGACCGAATGCGCCGCGGCTTCAAACGCCGGCGACAGCGCGCGCGCACGCTCGAACAAACCCTCACTGCGATACAGGTCGATAGCGGCAACCGCAGCGGCGGCGGCCAGCGGGTGTGCGGAATAGGTATAGCCGTGGAACAACTCGATCGCACCCGGCGCACCGGCGTCGATGATGGTGTCGTGCAGCGACTGGCGTACGGCCACGGCGCCCATCGGCACGGCGGCATTGTTGATGCCCTTGGCCATCGTCAGCAGATCCGGCGTCACGCCAAAGAACGCCGACGCGGTAGCGGCACCCAGGCGGCCGAAACCGGTGATGACCTCATCAAAGATCAGCAGGATGCCGTGCTTGTCACACAGCGCGCGCAGGCGCTGCAGGTAGCCCTTGGGTGGCACCAGCACGCCCGTCGAACCCGCCAGCGGCTCGACAATGACTGCTGCAATGGTGGACGCGTCATGCAGCGTGACGAGGCGCTCCAGCTCATCGGCGAGGTGTTCACCCCAGGCCGGTTGGCCCTTGGAGAATGCGTTGTGCTCCGGCGCATGCGTATGCGGCAGGTGGTCAACACCCGGAATCAGGTTGCCCGAAAACGCCTTGCGGTTCGGCGAGATACCGCCCACCGAAATGCCCCCGAAGCCCACGCCGTGATAGCCGCGCTCACGGCCAATCAAGCGGGTGCGTTGCCCCTCGCCACGTGCTCGGTGGTAGGCCAGCGCGATCTTGAGCGCCGTGTCCACCGCCTCCGAACCGGAGTTGACGAAGAAGATGCGGTTCAGCCCTTCCGGCATCAGCTCGGCCACTTTCTCGGCCGCGCGGAAGGCCATCGGGTGGCCCATCTGGAAGGTGGGTGCGAAATCCAGCGTGCTGGCCTGCGCGGTGATGGCGTCGACGATCTCCTTGCGGCTGTGGCCAGCGTTGACGCACCACAGGCCGGCCGTGCCGTCCAGCACTTCACGGCCGTCAGCGTCGCGGTAGTACATGCCTTGTGCCGACGTGAGCAGGCGCGGTGCGGCCTTGTACTGGCGGTTGGCCGTAAACGGCATCCAGAAGTAGGACAGATCAGTCGTTTCCAGCGGGTGCGGTGCGGGTTTCATCGGCGTCTCCGGAAGAAAAGCAGGCAAGCGTGCATGCAGCACAACGGTTCGGGCAAACTGTACAGAGTCACACGCACTGCGGACATGCACAGATGACGGTTCTATACGAAACTGTATAGGTGCCCGCCGCGCTTATGTCGCTCAGATGCCGCATCGCAACATGCAACTCGAACTCGATCCCCATCATCCCCAGCGTACGTTGGTCGATCAGATAGTCCAAGGCATTCGTGCCGCCGTGGAAAGCCGCAGCCTGCCGCCAGGCACACGGCTGCCCTCGGTGCGCAAGCTTGCTCAGGCACACGACGTCAGCACGTTCACGGTGGCCGAGGCCTACACGCGGCTGGCCGCGCTGGGGGCCATCGTGGCGCGGCCGCGCTCGGGCTATCTGGTGGCCGCACGTGCGCCTGCACAGCCTGCGCCCGTCGCACCGCGCTGGGAGCCGCCCAAGCTCAACGCTGCATGGCTGCTGTCGGATGTGTTTGCCGATCGCTCCATCGCCATCAAGCCAGGCTGCGGTTGGCTGCCGAACGATTGGCTGGACGAGCGCGGCGTGCAAGAGGCGATGCGCGCCGTGAGCCGGGTTTCTGCATTGCGCGTGGCGGGCTACGGGCACCCGTGGGGCTATGCACCGCTGGGCGAGTACGTGGCGGAGTCGCTCACCCTGCGCGGGTTGCCCGTCGAACGCTCGCAGGTACTGCTGACCAGCGGAGCCACCCAGGGGCTCGACCTGATCGTGCGCACCCTGTTCAAAGCCGGTGACGTGGTGGCCGTGGATGAGCCGGGCTATTGCAATGTGCTTCAGGTGCTGAAACTGGCCGGCCTGCGCGTAGTCGGCGTGCCCCGCACGCCAGATGGGTTGGACACAGCGGCCCTGGAGGCCATCCTGCGCACCGATGATGCCGAACGCCCACGCGCGCTCTTCACCAGCTCCGTGCTGCAGAACCCCACCGGCACCTCGATGACCGCGCAGAACGCCTACCGCGTGTTGCAACTGGCCGAGCAGCACGGCCTATGGATCGTCGAAGACGACCTGCACCGCGAACTGGCCGACCCCGCCGCACCCATGCTGGCCGCGCTCGATGGCCTGCGGCGCACGCTGTATGTAAGCGGTTTCTCCAAGACAATCTCGCCGTCGCTGCGTTCGGGGTATGTGGTCGCGGATGCCGCCATCACGCGCGAATTGGCCCGTACCAAGATGGCCGTCGCCCTCACCTCATCGGAAATCACCGAGCGCATCGTGCATGCGTTCGTGACCCGGCCGGGCTATGCAGAGCACGTGACGCGACTCATTGCGCGCCTGGCCAAAGCGCATGCCGACGCGGAGGCCCGGATGCGCGAGCACGGTGCCGTCACGTTCGATACGCCGGGGCGGGGGCTCTTCCTGTGGGCGCGCCTGCCGGGCCACCCGAATGCCGCCGCATTGGCCGACCAGGCAATCGGCCACAACATCTGGCTGGCACCGGGCCAGTATTTCCGCACCAACGAGGCGCTCGATCCTTGGCTACGCTTTAACGTGGCCTACTCCGCCGAGCCCGCACTGTGGGCATTCCTGAGCCAGCAATAGCGGCGCCCTCAAGCGCAACAACGCATTGCGCCCGTCAACCAAGGTTGTGGGTTTCGCATATATATGCGGCTTCGCAGTCCAATATTTGCCCATGCAATCATATAAATACGCATGGGAAACATCCCTCGGTACCGGTGATTCGCATCCGCATGTGACGATTTGACCGTCCTGTCACATAAGCCCGGCAGGATCGACTTTTGCGTCACATGCGTGTCGGCCGGCGCACCACCGTCAGGCTTTGTCTATCGTGTTCCAGGCGCGCCGGCTTCACACAACTGGTTCCACGGCCGGCTGATTTCTCGTTTTTCTCGCTGTCCGAAATCCCTCTCCTCGATCCCTCACCGCACAAGGAGTGCCATGGATATCAAGACTGTCCGCGAAACCGCGTTCGCGATGCCGATCACGAGCCCGGCCTACCCGCCCGGCCCGTACCGCTTTATCCACCGTGAGTTCTTCATCATCACGTACCGCACCGACCCGGCCAAGCTGCGCGCCATGGTGCCCGAGCCGCTGGAAGTGCCCGAGCCGCTGGTTGCCTATGAGTTCATCCGCATGGCCGACTCCACGGGCTTTGGCGACTACACCGAGAGCGGCCAGGTGATCCCCGTCACCTACGAGGGCAAGCCCGGCACCTATACGCTGGCGATGTACCTGGACGACCATCCGCCCCTGGCAGGCGGCCGCGAGATGTGGGGCTTCCCCAAAAAACTCGCCAGCCCCAAGCTCGAGACCGACAAGGACACGCTGATCGGCACGCTCGACTACGGCCCCGTGCGTGTCGCCACAGGCACCATGGGCTACAAGCACCGAGAACTGGATCTGGCCGAGCAGAAGCGCCGGCTGGGGCTACCCAACTACCTGCTCAAGATCATCCCGCACGTGGACGGCAAGACCGCGCGCATCTGCGAGCTGTCGCGCAACTATATGGTCGATATCGACATGAAAGGCGCCTGGAGCGGCCCCGCCTCGCTGGAGCTCGCCCACCACGCGCTGGCGCCGGTGGCCGAACTGCCGGTGCTGGAGATTGTCGAAGCTCGGCACATCATTGCAGACCTGACCCTCGGCATGGGCGAGGTCGTGTTCGACTACCTCGCGCAGTAATCCCTCCCCCGTCAACCCTCACGGAGTACACAACATGTCTGATTTGAAAGGCAAAGTCGCTGTTGTCACAGGCGCCGCCAGCGGCATCGGCAAGCAGATCGCCCTCACGCTCGCCAATTCGGGCGCGGCTATCGCCATCGTTGACCTGAACGAAGATGGCGCAAAGGCCGTCGCCAAGGAGATCACCGATGCGGGCGGCCGCGCCATCGGCCTGCGCATGGACGTGACCGATGAGCAAGCCGTTGACAGCGGCATCGACCGCGTGGCGGAAGAGCTCGGTTCGGTCGACATCCTCGTCTCGAACGCCGGCATCCAGATCGTCAACCCGTTCGTGAGCTACTCGTTTGCCGACTGGAAGAAGATGCAGGCCATCCATGTCGACGGCGCCTTCCTGACCACGCGTGCAGCGCTGCGCCACATGTACAAGGACGACCGTGGCGGCGTGGTGATCTACATGGGTTCGGTGCACTCGCACGAAGGCTCGCCGCTCAAGTCAGCCTACGTGGCGGCCAAGCACGCACTGCTGGGCCTGAACAAGGTGCTGGCCAAGGAAGGCGCGGCACACAACGTGCGCTCGCACGTGGTATGCCCGGGCTTTGTGCGCACGCCGCTGGTTGAAAAGCAGATTCCCGAGCAGGCCAAGGAACTCGGTATCAGCGAGGAAGACGTCGTGAAGAAGGTCATGCTGGGCGAGACGGTGGACGGCGTGTTCACCACCGTGGAAGACGTGGCCGAGACAGTGCGCTTCCTGGCGACCTTCCCGAGCGCCGCGCTGACCGGCCAGTCGTTCGTGGTCAGCCACGGCTGGTTCATGCAGTAAGAACGGAGGAGACATGCCCGCACCCAAGCTACGCGTGGCGGCCAGCCGCGCCAAGTCCAACGACACTGCGCAAGCCGCCGGCACCTCGCCGTCACGCATTGAACTGCCGCCCTACGAAAACATCGCGCTGGTGCTGCAAGGCGGCGGCGCGCTCGGCTCGTATCAGGCCGGCGTGTTCGAAGGGCTGGATGCGGCCGGCATCATGCCGAACTGGATTGCGGGCATCTCCATCGGGGCGTTGAACACGGCCATCATCGCGGGCAACGCGCCTGAGCACCGGTTGGCAAGGCTGCGCGAGTTCTGGCAGATCATCACGCAGCCGACCTTCTCGCCACCGCTGCCGGACATCCTGGAAAACGCATGGTTTGACGGCAACTCGCATCTGCGCAAATGGCTGACCGCCATGCAGGCGGCCGACACCCTCATCGAGGGGCAGCGCGGTTTCTTCACACCACGTATTCCCGCGCCGCTGCCGGCCAATGAAATGGACCCGCTCGACGCCAGTTACTACGACACGACACCGTTGAAGGCCACGCTTGAGCGCCTGTGCGATTTCGATCGCATCAACGACGGTGGCATCCGCGTATCGGTGGGCGCTGTGAACGTTCGCACCGGCAACCTGGAAGCCTTCGACAACACCGAGCGCCGCTTGTGCGCGGAGCACTTCATGGCCTCCGGCGCGCTGCCGCCGGGCTTCCCGCCGGTGCTGATCGACGGCGAGTACTACTGGGATGGCGGTGTCGTCTCCAACACGCCGCTGTCGTACGTGCTGGGCACCAAGCCACGCCGCGACACGCTCGTGTTTCAGGTGGACTTGTGGAGCGCACTGGGGCCGGTGCCCAACACCATGATCGGCGTAGCCAGCCGTCAGAAGGATCTGCAGTATTCCAGCCGCACCCGGCTCATCACCGACTGGATGGAGCGCTCGCAATCGACGCGCCGGTTGGTGCGCAAGTTGCTCGACCACCTGCCGGAGGAGGAATTCAAGCGCTCGCCATGGTACAAGCACGCGCAAGAACTGGCCTGCGCCAAACGCTACAACGTGATCCACCTGATCTACGCGGCCAAGGAGCACGAAGGGCCAGGTAAGGACATCCAGTTTGGGCCATCCACCATGCGCGACCACTGGGGCTCGGGTCTGGCGGACATCCGCGAATCGCTCTCGCACCCCGAGTGGCTAGCAATGCCCGATGACGAGTCCGGCTTCGTCACACACGATATCCACCGCCACGCGCACGCCGAGCGGCGCGGCAAGCGGCTCTAAGGCCGGCTAACCGGGCGGCTGCGGCGCGCTTGCCTGCTGCGCACGCAGCGTCCGCAGCGACACGCCCAATGGCGGCCGCGGCAACGCCGCCGACCACGCCCGGCGGATCACGCCGCTGATCTGCTTGTAGACCTCCTTCGAGATCACCGTTTCGGCCAGCATGGCGTCAATCTTGTTCTGGCCGATGTGCAGCGCAAACAGCAACAGCAGGCGCTTTTCGAGCACGGCGCTGTAATCGCCAAACTTGTCGCGCAACTCGGTCAACCCTTCTTCTGCGGCTTCGATCCGCGCGATGAGCACGCCGTCGAGCAAGTCCGCCATGCGCTCGCCCAGTACCGGCTGCAATGACAAGCGGTTGTAGGCACGCAAGCGCTCCAGCACGGTCTGCCGGCAGACCAACAGCTCGAAGCGGTCAGCCAGCGCATTGGCCAGCGGCCGGTCGATATGCGCAACCCGGTGGACCCAGAACGCAGCGCGATAGCCGATGTGCTTGGCAAGAATTCGGCGCGATGCGCGCTTGTACCCAACGCGCCCCTCTGCGCGCGCCGCGTCGATCATGTCGGCGGTGTTGCGCATCATCACATCGAGGTTGCGGATGGAAACCAGGCCGTTGCCGTATTCGGGAATCAGCTCGCGCTCACGCGTGGCCAGCGAGACCAACCCGATGGTCAAACGCTCGCGCTCTGACAATGCGTCTTCAAGGTTCAACTCGGCAGCGCCGGCTGCCACTTCCAGCCGGTACGCTTCTGCCGCCTGATCTGTTGCCCCCGCCGCAAAGTGAAAGTGCCCACCGATGCGGCGCATGATCGACTCCACTTCCACCGTCGACAGGTTCAGCGCCTGCCGCTGCAGCGCCTGCTCCTGCGGCGAGAGCTGGTCGAGCCCGAGCTGGTGCATCACCCAGCGCAGTGTCGCGCCGTTGAAGAGCACGCTCACCAGCACGAAACCCGTGGCGAGGATGGTGACGAAATGGCGATCGGCCACGTGCACCGCGGCGTTCTCGGCCACGCCCAGCGCCAGTACCAAGGTGACGGCGCCGCGCAGGCCACCCCATGCAATCGCCAGCTTGTAGGCATGACTGACCGGCGCTGAGAGCTTGCACCACGCGAGCGCCGGCAACAGGCCAAACAGCACGGCCAGGCGCGCTGCCAGCGCAGCCACCACAACCACCGCCAGCCACAGCGCGTCTTTCCACACCACGCCGTGCAACAGCTCGGGCACGCGCACCGCAGCCAACAGGAAGACCACCGCCCCCGCCAGCGCTGCAATCTGCTCCCAGATCAACTGCAGGTGCGACCAGTTGCGTGGCGCCAGGCGCGTGCGCCCCAGCGCGCCGATCACCAGCCCCGCGCACACCACAGACACCACGCCCGACACGTCGAGCACGTTCTCCGCCACGAGGTACAGCGGATACGGCAACGCAAGCGTCCATGCGGCTTCCGCCTGCGCAATGCCGTGCAGCGCCGGCAACAGGAACGCGGCAACACGCCCGGCAATCAAGCCAAAGAGCACACCACCACCAAATGCCTTGGCCAGTTCACGCAGGCCACCGCTGACCGTCGCATCGGTGCCGTGGCCCGTGAGCATAGCCAACAACACACCCATGATGGCAATGGCCGCCGCATCGTTGAGCAACGCCTCGCCCTCCACCAACCGGATCAGCCGCGCCGGCGCGCCCACATCGCGAAACACGGCAATCACAGCGGACGGGTCCGTGGTGGCAATCATCGCGCCCAGCAACAGGCAAGTGACGATGCCAAACGGCGTGACCGCCGCCGCAGCCAAGCCGATGACGCCCGTGGCCACGATCACTGCCACGATGGCCAGCATAAGAATGGGGGCGGCGTCCGGTGCCATGCTGCGCACGTCCACCGACAGCGCCGCCTGAAACAGCAGCGGCGGCAGGAACAACCACAGATAGGCTTCTGCCGGCCAGCTTGGATCAATGAGCGGTGCAAAGAAGGTCGTCGCAAATGCAGGCGCCGTATTCTGCAAGCCCACATAAGCGCCGCCGATGCCGATACCCGCCAGCGCCAGCAGCGTCGATTCGGGCAGCGTCAGTCGCGAAGCCAGCATCTGCACCAGCGCCACCACGGCGAGCAAACCGCCCGCCACCAGCAAGAGGATGACGACGCCGTTCACGAGGTGGACTCCCGTACGGCAAGCCAATCGGTGCGCTCGGTGTCGGTCAGGTCCGGCACAACCGCTATGCCCGTCTCGGCAGCAGCGATCGCCGCTTCGAGCACCGCCATAACCGCCAATGCCTGAACCGGAGGAACAGGATTGGGGCGTTGACCGAGGATGGCATCGCGCACGGCAGCGTAGTACGCGCGCTGGTCACCCACAGGTGTGGCGACATCGCTTGCCGATGACGTCGCACCATCGATGAGAGCGCCCGTATCGGCATCCGCGCCCCAGCCCTGCGCACCGGGCATCATGCCGGCCAGCAGTTGCGCTTCCTGCTGATCCATACCGCGTTTGATGAAAGAGCCGCGCGTGCCATGCACGATCCAGCGCGGTGCGCCGCCGGCCACCAGCATGCTGGCGTGCAGGATGGTGCGGCGTTCGCCGTGGTGGAGAACCACGTGCGCCCAATCGGCAGTCTCCGCACCGGGGCGTTGCCGGGCGAACGAGGCGCTCACCGCATCGGGCAGGCCGAGCAGCAGCAACGCCTGGTCAATCAGATGCGGGCCGAGATCAAACCAGATGCCGGTGCCCTGCCCGGCCTGTTCGCGCCAACGCGCCCGCACCTGCGGGCGATAGCGGTCGAAATGCGCCTCCACGTGCATTGCTTCGCCCACGGCACCGCTGGCAATCACTGCCTGCACGGCAAGGAAATCACTGTCCCAACGCCGGTTCTGGAAAACCGACAGCAAACGCCCGGTCTCCCGCGCCGCGTAGGCCAGATGCCGTGCCTCCGCCAGCGTGACCGTAAAGGGCTTGTCCACCACAACGTGCTTGCCGGCACGCAGCGCGGCTTCAGCCAGCGGCGCGTGGCGGTCGTTGGGTGCGGCAATGACAACGAGATCGACCTCCCGGTGCACCGCTGCCGCTTCGGGCGCGCAAACCACAGCGTCCGGCCGGTCTGCGAGCACAGCGTCCGGCCGGTTCGAACCAATTACATGCAGGAGCAGACCCGGCGTGGCATCGATCAGGGCCGCGTGGAACAGCTTGCCCGCATACCCATAGCCCACCAGGGCAACGCGCAGGGGGCTCAATGGATGTGGTGAGGACGACATATCAGGAAAAGGCAGAAAGCAACTGAGTCAGACACAGCGCACGCAACTTGGTGCCGAAAATTCGCAATTGACTCATGGAAAGTTGCTGAATCTTGTACCCGCAAACGTTGCATTCCGTCAAAAGCATGATTTAACTCTCTTGTAAATAGGAATTGTTCTCATTATTATTTGCGCCTTCACAAAGTGAAGGCGCCGCAGATGACGGCGCCCTTCCCCATACCGGGGCTTTTTACTTTACGGGAACTGCAATGCCGCCGAATTTTCGACGAGATGGCCTGCGCCTGTCTCTGGCCGTCCTTGGAACCCTGCCGCTCATGCACGTGGCGGCGGCTGCCGACACGATTGCGGCCGCCGATGCCGGCACGCTGCCGACGTCCACCGTCAAGGGCACGCGCAGCAGCACGAGCTACGACACGCCTGTTGCCAACACGGCCACGAAGATTCCCGTGCCGTTGCGCGAGATTCCACAGTCGGTCAACGTCGTGCCGCGCGCGGTCATCCAGGATCAGGGCGCGCTGTCGCTCAAGGACACCCTGCGCAATGTGCCCGGCGTATCGGCCTCGCTGGGCGATGCGCAACGCGATCAGGTGACCATTCGCGGCTTCTCGTCAATCAACGATCAGTACGTCGACGGCCTGCGCGATGACTCGCTGTACTTCCGCGATCTGTCGAACATCGACCGCATTGAAGTGCTGAAGGGCCCGGCTGCCGTGCTGTACGGGCGCGGCTCGTCGGGCGGCATCATCAACCGCGTCACCAAGAAGCCACTGGCCACGCCGCTGGCCGAAATTGGCGTGCTGGTGGGCACCGAGCGCCAGAAGCGCGCCGAGTTCGACCTGAACACCTCCATCAACGACGACGCCATTCGCGCGCGCATCACCGGTGCGGTGGAAGACTCGGGCGGTTTCCGCAACGACTACTTCCTGCGCCGTCAGGCGATTTCGCCATCGTTCCTGTTCAACCTGTCACCCGACACCAAGCTGACGGTGCAGTTCGACTACCTGCACGACAAGCGCATTGCCGACCAGGGCGTGCCGTCGTACCACGGCCGCCCCGTGGATGTGCCCATCGGCACGCGCTACGGCTCGGCCGATGCGGGCGCGGGCAACATCGACACCACCGTCAAGAGCGTGACAGGCACACTGGATCATCGCTTCAACGATCAGTGGTCGTTCCACAGCGTGGTGCGCAACTATGAATACTCGCTGGGCCGCAACAACTACACGACCGTGAAGAGCGTGAACGACGGCCCGATCCCGACCGTCACGCTCAACGTCAACCAGCGCAACCGCAGCGATCGCGGCACCGTGTGGCAAAACGAGCTGACGCAGAAAGCCGAGACCTGGGGCATCCAGCACACGCTGCTGTACGGCATCGAACTGGGCTATCAGGACAAGAGCGACCGCGTGGCGTCCACCCCGGGCAACTTCAACGTCAACCTGTTCAATCCGGTGCTGCCGCTACTGCCCACGGTGCCCGCCAACGCCACGCCCAACAACTACGGCCTCTCGCACAACGAAACGTACGCCGCGTATGTGCAGGACCTGATCAAGTTCTCGCCGCAATGGACGGTGTTGGCCGGCCTGCGCTATGAAGCGCTCAAGCAGAGCCGCACAGACCTTACGCCCAGGAACCAGAACTACGCGCGCACCGACACACCGGTCAGCCCGCGCCTGGGGGTGGTGTATCACCCGGTGGAGCCGCTCTCGCTCTACGCGTCTTACAGCCGCTCGTTCCAGCCGGTGGCGGACAGCTTCAGCGTGTACCCGAACAGCAGTGCACTGGCGCCGCAATCCACGACCAACTACGAGATCGGCGCCAAATACGATGTGTCGGCCAACGCCAGCCTGACCGCCGCACTGTTCGACATGAAACAGACCAACCTGACCGGCGTAGATCCGGCCACGCAGCTGGCAGTGCCCATCGGCACGCAGCGCACGCGCGGGCTGGAGCTGTCGTTCACAGGCGAGGTGGTGAAGACGTGGTCCCTCATCGCCAGCTATGCCTATCTGAACGGCGTGCTGACCAACCCGCTCGACAAGAGCGCCGGCGTGGCCGTCAACGGCAACCAGCCGTCGCTCACGCCACGGCATAGCGGTTCGCTTTGGCTAAAGCACGATCTGCCCAATGGCTTCTATGTGGCCGGTGGCGTGCGTGCAGAGGCCTCGCGCTATGCATCGCAGTACAACGTGACGACGCTGCCGGGCTACATGACGGTCGACCTGGGTGCGGGCTATCGCAGCAAGCACGTCGACGTCACGCTCAATCTGCAGAACCTGTTCAACCGCGCGTACTACGTGTCGGCCCATGGCGGCGCCGAGAACTACAACATGCCGGGCGCCCCGCGCATGGCGCTGCTGGGCGTGCGCTACAAGATGTAAGCGTGTAAAGGGCAAACACGCGATGCTACGACGGGTGCTCTTTCGCCTGCACTGGCTGATCGGGTTGTCAGCCAGTGTGGTACTGGCCGTCGTCGGCATCAGCGGTGCGCTGATGGCGTGCGACGAAGAACTGCTGCGCTGGCTGAACCCCAGCGTGTTCAACTTGCCGGCGCGCACCGGCCCGGCGCCCACGCTGCCACAGGTAGCGGCACAGGCGCGCGCCGCCATGCCCGAGCGCCCCGTCACGTTCATCACCGCAGCCTCGGGGCCCACTGAACCCTGGCGCATCTGGTACGCGTGGCCACCGGGCAAGCGCGGCGGCAGCAGCCGCGGCGAGTTGCGCTACTTCGACCCGACCACCGGCACTTTGCTGCCCGAGGCGCGTGGGCAACGCTTCTTCGCCACCGTCAAGCTGCTGCACCGGACATTGCTGGCAGACGAGATCGGCAAGCAGATCGTTGGGGCCAGCACGATAGCGCTGGTGGTGATGGCGCTGTCGGGGCTGTACTTGCGCTGGCCGCGCCGCGTGACTAACTGGCGTAGCTGGCTCATCATCCGCTGGAGCCGCAGCGGGCGCATCCGCTGGTGGGATGTACACACCGTCATCGGCACACTGGTGCTGCCGCTCTACCTGCTGGCCGCATTGAGCGGGCTGTACTGGGCCTATGACTGGTATCGCGAAGGCCTGCAGCACATGGCCGGCATGCCGGTTACCGCCAAGCCAATGCCAACGGAAGGCCCGCGCAATTCGCTCGACAATGCGGCATTGGAGCGCACCTGGAACGCTTTCCTCGCCAAGACGTCCAACTATGCGAGTGCCACCCTGCGCATCGACGATGCGCGCACCGGCAAGGTTGACATCAACTGGCTGCCGCTCAACGCACCGCACGACCGCGCCTTCAACCGCCTGACGCTCGACGCAGCCACTGGCGCGGTCCTCCGCCAGGAATCCTTCACTGACAAGCCACCAATGCAGCGCCTGCTGGCCGGCATGTTGCCGCTGCACAATGGGCGCTACTTCGGGCCCGTCGGCATTGTGCTGGTGTTGATCGGCGCGTTGATGCTGCCGGTCTTTGCGATAACGGGGTGGTGGCTGTATCTGGATCGGCGCAAGCGCGCGCAACCGCAGCGCAAACACGCATCCTCAGCGACACGTCCTTGCTGACCACGCAGGGACGTCGATGCGATGTCGAGCGCCCTCAACACAACAAGGACAACATCATGGTGATTGAAAGAGCCCGCGACCTTTCCCTGCGCCCACTGGAGCGCAATGACCTGCGCTTCGTGCACGAGCTGAACAACGACGCGAAGATCATGCGCTACTGGTTCGAAGAACCGTACGAGACCTTCACCGAGCTGTCGCAACTCTATGACCGGCACGTACACGATCAGCGCGAACGCCGCTTCATCTGCGAGAACGACGCGGGTGAAGCCGTTGGCCTGGTCGAGCTGATGGAGCTCAACTACATCCACCGCCGAGGCGAGTTCCAGATCATCATCGCCCCCGGATGGCAAGGGCATGGCTATGCATCAATCGCGACACGTCTGGCGGTCGACTATGCCTTCATGGTGCTGAATCTGCACAAGCTGTATCTGGTCGTCGACGTGGAAAACGAGCGCGCCATCCACGTGTACGAGAAGTGTGGCTTCCAGCGTGAAGGTGAACTGATCGAAGAGTTCTTCAGCAACGGCGCGTACCACAACGCCTTGCGGATGTGCGTGTTCCAGCGCGACTACGTGAGCGCGGTGCGCGGCGCCAACTGACGAAGGCAGGCGCCTACGCCGTGCGCAGCCACGCGTGCAATTCGCGCTGCCCGAGTTCGGTCATCTCCAACGCGCGGGAGTGCTTCTGCCGCGCGAGCCAGCCCAGCGCAATACAACGCTCCGCCACGGCCGCCCCAAGCGCACCGGCCAGATGCGGGCGGCGCTCACTCCAATCCATGCAGCCGTAAGCAAAACGGCGGCGCCCGCCGCGCAAGGCCACCACGTCGACACCGATGGCGGCAAAGGCACGCTTGCCTTCGGACGTAACGTCGTAGGCGGCATGCGCTTCATCAAGCTGTTCGAGCCAACCGCGTGTCAGCAGCTTCTCTGACACCTCCGTGCCAAGCTGTCCGGCCAGATGGTCGTAGCACAGCCGTGCCGCACGCAGGTTTTCAGGCACGGTCGAACGGCGCGGGTCTGCGGGCTTTTCTGGCGCAACCACCATCAGCGATTCGATCATCTCTGCCACCGCTGGCGAGCGCAGCCCGAAGTACTTGTAGCGCCCGCTGGCCAACGAAGTGATCAGCGCATCCGCCTCCAACCGGCGCAGGTGCGCGCTGGCGGTCGCGGGCTCCACGCCGGCGCCATAGGCCAGCTCCTTGGCTGTGAGCGAGCGGCCCTCCATCAACAGCAGCAGCATGCGGATGCGGGTTGGGTCGCCAATGGTGGCGGCCACCCGGCCGATATCAGGTTGTGTCGCTGGGGAAGATGCGGTCATGGTTCGATGCAGACCAAACTGTTGGCGCGTGACAGGCGCGGGGCCAGTCCAGACAATGGGAGCCATCTTACTCCTGCACCTCGCGCCCCGATCGCGTTGATTGCCGCCATGGACATCACCCTCGCCCCACCCGCTGATCCGCTGCAAGCCATTGTGCACGCCGACCCTGTGCCGTACTACGCCACGCTTGCTGCCACGCGGCCGTTCTTCTTCGATGCCGCGCTCGGCTGGTGGGTAGCCGCCAGCGCCGATGCAGTAGACGCCGTGCTCAACAGTGCTGCCTGCCGCGTCCGCCCTGCGGAAGAACCGGTACCCAAAGTGGTGGCCGCCTCGCCAACAGGTGCGTTCTTTGGCCGCCTCGTCCGGCAAATCGACGGGCCGGATCACGACGCACGCAAAGCCACGGTGATGGCTGCCCTGGGCCGGTTGGATGTGGCCGCGCTGGCCAACCGCGCGCATCAACAAGCGCAAGCCACCCTGCCCGACGCAACCGCCCTCGACGCCGCGCTGCGCACGGACGCCCATTTCCGCGTGCCGCTGGCCACCATCGCGCAAACGCTGCTGGCCGATCAAGCAGACACACACGCCTGCCAGAGCGACATCACCGCCTACCTGGCAGCGCTCGGCCCCGGCGCCAACGCCTCGACCGTCGAACGCGCGGATGCCGCCGTCGGCCGCCTGCAGCAGCGCTTTGCCGACTCGCCGTTCGCTGCCAGCGACGACGATGCCGACATCAGCAACCTCGCCGCCCTGCTCGCGCAAACCTATGACGCATGCGCCGGGCTGCTCGGCAACAGCATCGTCACGCTGGCGCGGCATCCAGAGTTGGTCGAGCGCCTGCATGCTGCACCGGAGTCAATCGAACCCTTCGTGCGAGAAGTCCTTCGCCTGGACGCACCGGTACAGAACACGCGCCGCTTTGTCGCCCACGACACCGATCTGCTTGGACAGCCGTTGCGCGCGGGTGATCGCATCCTCGTGCTGCTGGCCGCCGCCAACGTGGATGCCGCAGTCACGCCCAATCCACTGCGTTTTGACATCGATCGCACCCAACCGCGCCTCTGGACCTTCGGTGGCGGCGCACACCGTTGCCCAGCCGAGACCCTGGCAGTGGTGATTGCGCGCGAAACCGTACAACATCTATTGCGTCTGCCCGGCATTGCGCGATGGCTCGCCAACCTGGGCGAGATCGCGTACCGGCCATCGCCCAACGCACGTATCCCCGTCTTCCAGGCCTGATCTGACACCTCGACGTTTCGACTCTCTGCAGGAGCTTCCACCATGATTGCCGTCATCTTTGAAGTCGTGCCCGCCCCGGGCCAGCGCGATACCTACCTCAACATCGCCGCGCGCCTGAAGCCGCTGCTTGAGCAGATCGACGGCTTTATCTCCGTCGAACGCTTTCAGAGCCTCACCAACCCTGACAAGCTGCTCTCGCTGTCGTTTTTTCGCGATGAAGAGGCCATCAAGGCCTGGCGCAACCTGGAGCAGCATCGCAGCGCACAGCACGTCGGCCGCGAGAGCGCGTTTGCCGACTACCGCCTGCGCATTGCACACGTCGTGCGTGACTACGGTCTGAACGAGCGCGAACAGGCCCCCGCTGACAGCCGTACCGAGCACGCCTGACCTGCCGCCGAGCCCCCGTTTGGCGCCCACTGGCGCCCTCGGGCATCCCCTTTGCTAGTTGGTTGCGGAGCCGGCACGGAATGACGCATCGCACCATCCCGCGTCACTTCCGCGCGCAACGATTGCAAAGGAGTTGTCATGTCTACCGCTTTTCACGAGGCCGAACCTGCTCTGCAGGCCACACCCGCCCCGATCGCACACAAGCCAACGCACCACCCAGTGCGCTACGCGGTGGTGGGGGCCGGGTGGATTTCCCAGGCCACCTTCCTGCCCGGCGTGACGCATAGCGGCAACTTCGTTGTCACCGCGCTGGTGACGGGCGACGCCACCAAGGCCAACGCATTGGCCAGGCGCTATGGCATTAAGCACGTCTGTGGCTATGCCGACTACGAACACTTGCTGACCAGTGGAGAGATCGACGCCATCTACCTCGCGCTGCCCAACGACATGCACCGGCAGTACGCGCTGCCCGCACTGCAACGCGGCATCCATGTCCTGCTGGAAAAACCCATGGCCACCAGCGAAGCCGACTGCGAAGCCATGATCGAAGCGGCCCGCCAAGGCAACGCCAAGCTGATGATCGCGTACCGGCTCCATTTCGAGCCGGCCACGATGGCCGCCATTGAGCTGGTGCGTGCAGGTAAGCTGGGCCGCATCCGCGCGTTCTCGGCCGTATTCAGCCAGTCGATCGCGCCGTCCAACCACCGCGCCAGCCATGGCTATTGGGCGGGGCCGGTATCCGACATGGGCGTGTACCCGATCAACGCTGTGCGCAATCTGTTTGGCGAGGAACCCGTGGAAGTGGCGGCCGTCGGCGTGCGCGCCCCGGATCTGCCCTTTAACTTTGACGACACGGTGGCCGTGACGCTGCGCTTTGCCGACCACCGCGTCGCGCAGTTCACCGTCAGCTACAGCGCAACATGGGTCGACCAATACCGCATTCTCGGCACCAAGGGCGATCTGGAGGTCTCACCGGGTTTTACGTTTGGCTCGGGCCTGCGGCACCGCCTCACGCTGAACGGCCACACGCAGGAACACGCGTTCGATGCCACCAACCAGTTTGGCGGCGAGTTGCAGTACTTCTCTGACTGCATCCTGAACGACCTGGAGCCGGAACCGAACGGCGAGGAAGGCTTGGCCGACGTGCGCATCCTGGCCGCCATCGAGCGGGCGCTGGAGTCGGGGCAACCGCAAAGCCTGGGGCAGTTTCATCGCCACGGCCGCATGGAGGCTGGGCAGGTGCGCAAGCTGCCGGCCGTGTCGGCACCAGAACTGGTGGACGCGGCGGAGCCAAACGTGGGTTGAAGCGGAAGGAACAGCACCCGCAGCGAACGGCGGGCGCAGGGGACTACAGCTTGATGCGCTGCACAGCGTCGCGCATGCGCAGGCGGGTGGACACGTCGGAGTTGTTGGTGTTACCGCTGCCGTCGGTTTCCATGGCGTTGTCGCAGCGCCATTCTGTGGCGGCGCCGCTGTCGGTCAGCGCGCAGACGCGGTGGGTCCAGCGGTCCCACACGAACACATCGCTGCCCGCCTCGCCGGAGAGCAGCGGCTCGAACCGGTACATCCACAAGTACCCGACACCCAGCAGGGTAAAGACCAGAATCGCCACCCAGGACGCTTTGATTCGGCGTCGCATTGTCATTTCTCCTCGCAGAAGCACCGCGCCGGACGCGTCAGACAGTGCGTCGCCAAGCTCAAAAAACACGGTGCTTCAAACGCAAATCGTAACATGCGGCGTGCCCGCCTCCGCCCGGCGGGCAGGACGGCGCGGCGGCACAACGATCCGGGAGCCGTCTCAGCAACCTCAGTTGAAGACGTCCTGCCGGTAGCGTCCGGATTGCATCTGCTCGGTCAGCCAGTCTGATGCGGTGGCCAGATCACTGCCGTAGCGCGCCTGGTGCATGCGGATGAGCGTGTCGCGCACGGCCGGTGCCATGGCGCGGCCGTCACCGCAAACGTACAGCGTGGCGCCTGCGTCGAATGCCGCCCAGACGGCCTCGCGCGCATCCCACAGTGCGTGCTGCACGAAGCGATGCGGGTGGTCATCCACGCATGAGTACGCCTGGAAGACACGCACCACGCCAGCGTCTTCCCAACCGCGCAGGGCATCGCGGTACAGGAAATCGTGCTCAGGGTGCCGACAGCCGAAGCACAGCAGCGATGTCGCGACGGCCTCTCCCGTCGCGTGCTGCGCAGCACGCTCCTCCAGGAAACCTCGGAACGGTGCAATGCCTGTGCCGGCGCAGATCAGTACCATCGGCTTGCTGGTATCCATCTCGGGCGCGAATGGTGGGTTGGGCGTACGCACCGTGGCGGCGATCTCCGCACCAGCCTGCAGTTGCATCAGGTAGTTCGACGCCGTACCACGATACGTGCCGACACCCGACCATGCCGGCCCCGACACCGTGCCCACCGTCAGCGCCGCAACATCCGGCGAGACGCGCGCCGATGAGGCAATCGAATAGAAGCGCGGCCGCATCGCCCCAAGGCGGGCGAGAAAGCCCTCCAGCGTCAGTTCGATGGCGGGAAAGCGGATCAGCAGATCGAGCACGCTTACGTGTGCGGCCTGGATGTCCTGGTCGAAACGCTGCGCCGCAGCCTCCCCGTCGATCCACACGGCAAGCTGGCTGCGTGTGAACGGGCAGCGCGTGATCGCGTGCAACGCAGTGATGTCACGCGCCGTGGCGGTGTCCTGCAACTCGACAAAATCGCGCAGCAATTGGCGCACAGTCACTGGCTGATTGAGCGGCAAGTGCCGCACATGGGCATGCTGCGCCGTCAGCGTGACAAGCGCCTCGCCTTCCAGGCCGAGCCGGGCAATGGCCGCCTCAACACGATCATCGGCATTGCGCGGATAGACGGCGAGGTGATCACCCGTGGCGTAGGTCACGCCTTGGGGCAGCCGTACTGTCAGATGACGCGTCGGGCCACGCGGAGCCTCGCGGATGAAGTCCCACAGTCCGGTGGGATCCCTGACGAGCTCCTCATTGGCGAGCACTGTCATGCTGCGTGCGGCGGCAGGCAATACGGCGGCACGCACGGCATCCGTTGCCAGGTATTGCACACTGACAGCGACAGCGTCGGCCTGCACCTGCCGCGCGCCGAGGGCAGCCCACAGGCCGCGCGTCCAGGCATCGACAGCCGCATCAAACCCGCCATTGCCGTCGGCCTCACCGCGCGGCACGATGGCCTGCGCACCGGCGGCGGCCAGCATGGCGTCCACCCGCGTGGGAAACGCCTGGAACGCCGGCCACTGCGAGTTGCCGCAACCCAGCACGGCATAGCGCAAGCCGGACGCCTGCCGGACCAGCTCACCATCCGAATCGAGCCGCGCCTCCAGCATGCGAGCGCTGTCCGGCGCACGGCCGTTATAAGTGGCCGCCACAACAACGAGCGTGCCCTGCTGCGGCAACGCATCGGCAACGGCATCCAGCGGCGCCACCTTGGCATCAAAGCCTGCGCGCGACGCCGTGGCCGCAATCTGTTCGGCAATGTCCTGGCAGGTGCCGAGGCTGCCGCCATACAGCACGTGCATCGGCTCCCCGCCGCCGGCCAGCGTGGCTTGTGCATCGGCGTCCGACGCCGAACTGGCCTGCGACGGCATGGAAACCAGCAACCGCTCGCGCGCATTGCGCAACCGCGCACGCAGGCGGAAGCCGTCCGGCTTGAGCGTCAGCGTCTCCTTGATGTGGAACGCGTAGTCGTGCGGATCGGACAGCGCAAAACGCTGCAGAATCACGGCCAGCGCCAGCTTGGCCTCGGTCAGGGCGAACTGGCGGCCGATGCAGGCACGCTCGCCGTTGCCGAAGGGCTTGTAGGCATGCGGGTGGATGCGGGCTTCGTTCTCGGGCAGGAAGCGATCGATGTCGAACACCTCGGGCCGATCCCACACGGCGGGGTCGCGGTGCAAGGCCATCAGTAGCGTCACCACGCGCTGATCCTTGCGGATGGCGTAGCGGCCACCAATGCGCGTGTCTTCGTACGGCGCCACACCAAAGCTGGGAGCCGTGGGCCACAGGCGCAGCGTTTCTTTCAACACGCGCTCGATCACATCGAGCTGCGCCAGGTGCGCGTACTGTGGCACGGTGTCGCCCCGAAGTACGCGATCGACCTCGGCATACGCCTGCGCCAGCACGGCCGGGTGGCGCAGCAGCATGTACAGCGCGAACGTCAACAGTCCGCTGGTGGTCTCGTGCCCGGCAATCAGGAAGGTGATGACCTGGAAGCGGATGTTGGTGTCGTCCAGCGGCAGATCCGTTACCGGATCGCGCGCGTTGAGCATCAACCCCAGCAGGTCGCTCGCCCCCTTGCCGCCATCCTGCGCCTGGCGGCGCTTGCGGATCACCTCGTCCACCAGTTGGTGCATGGCGGCCACATCCTGCTCGAAGCGGCGATGGTGCTCATGCATGAACCGGTCTTTGAACGGCAGGCGCGTGAGCTTGCCCATCGCCTCGGACAGCACGCCCGCCATGGCTTCCAGGAATGGATGCAGCGCGGGCGTCTTGAACGAATCAAAGCGGTATCCGAAGCCCGCCAGCGAGATAGTGTCGAGCGTGAGCCGCGTCATGTCGTCGGCGACGGAGATGTCGGCGTCGGGGCCTTGGCGCGTCCATTTGTCGGCCAGCGCGTTGGCCACTTCGAGCATCACGTCGAAGTAGCCCTTCATGGCGCGCTGGCTGAAGGCCGGCAGCAGGATGCGGTGGGCCTTGCCCCAGTTGGGCTCGTCCTGGTGTGCGGTGAACAGGCCATCGCCTGCCCCGGCACGCAGGAAGGACAGCGGCGGGCCGATCAGCTTGCGAAAGCGCGTTTCATCGCACAGCTCAGCCACCAAGTCGGCGGAATAGACGAACGGGACGCAGCGGCCGACGAAGTTGAGCTGGTACAGGCCTTGGGGAAACTGCCTGCTGATCTCCAGAAACGTCTGGGCGACGCGGTCTTTAGGCAATTGAAGCAGGTTGCCCAGCCACGGCAGGCCTTTGGGCTGCGGGATGGGCTCCGCCGCTGCGGGGGAGGCGTTGGCGGGCAACTCGGAGGCAGAACGCATGCGCGGTCGACTACAAAAATGGGGTGTCCGCCAATGTACGCGCCACTCGGTGCAGTATCAAACGCCATCGCCGTGTTTGAATGCCGCCCCCTAAAAGTGTATCGGGCGACCCGTGGGCCGCCCGATCTGGTGGACTGCGATGTGCTGATCAGCGATTGCGCTGCGACGGATTGAACGGCGCGTTGACCTGGGCTTCCAGCGCGCGGATCTGGCGCTGCAGTTCGTCCACGCGGGCGCGGGCGGCGCGGCGCTCCACATCCAGCGTATCGGCTTCGGAGCGGGCAACCTTCTGGCGCTCCTGCGCCTGGGCCTGCTGCTGGCGTTGGATTTCCAGGTCAGTCTTCAGACCGCGCAGCGTTTCTTCCTGCACCGCAATCTGACGCTCGGAGCGCTCCTTCTGGGCTTCCAGGCGGATGCGCTGCAACTCCAGGTCGGCCATCGTGCGCGTCTGCTTGGCGAAGTCGCTGTACAGGCGCTCGGCAGAGGCTTCATTGGTGGTCTTGATGACGCGCCAGAGGTCTTTCTGCTGGAACAACGTCACGTAGTAGGTCAGATCGCTCTGGGCAAACAGCAGGCTGGCGCCGTAGGCCCCGTTGTAGGTGGTGCGCAGCTCGGACAATTCATGGGCCTGCATGCGACGCTGCAAATCCAGTACGGCGCTGTTGCCGGCACCGTTGCCGACCGGGCTCTCGGCACGGGCGGTACTGTTGCTGGCCGCGGGCGTGCTGGTGGCAGCCGTTGCGGTGGTCTGACCAACGGTGGCGGTCAGTGCCGGCACCGGCGCGGCCGCGGCAATCGGTGCGATGGCGGTGGGTGGTGCAGCCGGGCTCTGCGCCACGGCAGATGTGCAGGCGGTGCCGCCCGCCATGGCTGCCAACGCGGCCACAACGGCCAATCCCCTCTGAAACGCCTGTTGCGACGCTTTCCCTGACTGTTTTGTTGTTGTCATCTCGACCCTGTGGATTCTGCGCAGGTGTTGCAGCCGAAAACTATACGCGATCCGCCGCCCGAGTGGCATGCCGGGGGTCCCGCCGGGCGGGAGGGTGTTGTTTAGAACCCATTTCCCCAATAGGAAGGGGCGCGAAGGCTGTCGCCTTCCCTACGGGTTCAAGTCAGGAGAGGCGCATGCGTCGTTACCGGCCTTGACCTTGGAATGGCCAAGGCCTGCGGCCCGTGCCTAGCCTGCGCCTCTCCTGGCTTGAACGCGTCCCCATCCTATTGGGGAAATGGGTTCTATCACTCCATCTCACGCAACTCGGTTTCGCCGTCGGCAATCTGGTATTTGCGCATCTTTTCCCACAACACCTTGCGGCTGATGCCCAGGGTGGCGGCGGTGTCCTGGCGGCGCCAGTTGTTGGCGTCCAGCGCGGCCAGGATGCGGCGGCGCTCCTCATCGCTACCACTGCCGCGGTCATGGCCGTTGCCGCCATTGCCGTTGTTGGCCTCGCGCTCGAAGGCGTCGCGCTGGAGGCCGGCAAACAGGGGCAGGATGCGGGCCTCGTCCCAGCGGCCGAACTGGCGCAGGGTGATGCCGATGCGCTCGGCCAGGTTGCGCAGTTCGCGCACATTGCCGGCAAAGTAGGCACGGCCCACCGACGCCCTCACCCACTCCGGCACCGGCGGCATGCTCTCGTAGGTCTTGTCGCCCAGCAAATGCCGCAGGAAAGACAGCAGCAGCGCCACCTTGTCGTCGGCGCCGCGCTGCTCCAGGCTGGGAATACGCAGCTCGATCACGGCCAGGCGGAAGTACAGGTCTGCACGAAACTTGCCGGTGGCAACCATCTCGCGCAGGTTCTTGTTGGTCGCCGCCACCAGACGGAAATCCAGCTTCACGGGCACGGTCGAGCCCAGCCGCGTGCATTCGCTGTCTTCCAGCACGCGCAGCAGCTTCACCTGCTGATACAGCGGCAGGTCACCCAGTTCATCAAGGAACAGCGTGCCGCCGTTGGCTTGCTCGAAGTAGCCACGGTGCGCATACATGGCCCCCGTGAATGCGCCCTTGGCGTGGCCAAAGAACTGCGATTCGAACAGCCCATCAGGAATGGCGCCGCAGTTGACCGCCACGAACGGGCCTTTACCGTACATACGGTTCTTGTCGTGCAGCAGGCGGGCGATGCGCTCCTTGCCGGCGCCAGTCTCGCCGTAGAGCATGACGTTGCTGTCGCAGTCGGCAAAGGTGTCGACCTGTTCCAGCAGCCCATGCATGGCCGGCGATGCCGCGACGAGATCGCTCTGGTCGGGCGCCTGATCCCGCGCCGACGACATCGACGGCAAGACCTTGCTGATCTGCGCGCGCAGTTCCGTGGCGCCAAAGTCCGGCCCAAGCACGTAGGTGTATTCGGGCGGGAAACGACTCGAGTCGTGCTGCGTGTCCGCTGCCACCCAGATGACAGGCATGCCCTGCGCGGCTTGCCAGTCCAGCACGGTAAAGCCGCCGCTTTCCACTACAGACGCGCTGATGATGGCCACGCTAGGCTTGGCACGCGGCTCGGCCGGCTGGAAGTCGATACCGCCGGCGCGAATCACCTCCGCACCAAACGGCGCCATGAACCGCGCCACACGATCGGCAATGTCGTAGCGCCCTTCCCAGACAAAGATATCAAGCGTTTCGTACGCCCAGCGATCGGTTTTCATGTCGTCGCTTCCATGTCAGAAAACCAGCTCGACGGAATCGCAGTCGAGCGAGAGGAGTTTGATGTCGGCATAGCCGAGCTGGATGCCAAGCAGCCCCAACAAGGGACTGAGAACGCCATCTAGAGTCGTCCCGACCAGCGCCAACACCGGCGCAATGACGGGCGCCAGATCAGAGCCCAGCGGAATGGTTCCCACGAGCGGGAGGGTCACGGATAGTTGAAGCTGATTCAGATTGCTGTTCAAGATGGAACTGAAGACACCTGCCGTTGCGACACGTGGCGGCGAGTTACCACTCGTATCCGTTTGGGGGTTCAGGCCGATCTGCGTTGCGGCAATGGTTTCATCGCCCCAACCGGAATTGGCAGTTGGCGACACATTGGCTTTGATGCTCACAGCCCCTAGAGGACCCAGATCCACCAAGGAGGCCGGAGATGCTGACGCACAATTCATTGCACCGTTGACCGCCTTATCTGCGCCGGTAGCAATACATATCGATACAGGCTGGGGTTGCGCGGAAATCGTGGCCGTGGAGTTAGTACGCGGGATCGTGCAACTGGTCGACTTCGCGTGTGCTTGTGCCCCCGCCACTTGCAGACCAATCGGTACGCTCACTGCAAGCACCCCCGGGGCACCAACCACGACCCCCACCCCCAAGCGCACCTGCGCCGTGCGCGCTTGCGTTTTCCACTGTCCAGCATTCGGCCCTGAAAGAAACTGGCCAGGTGGCCCGATAGCGATGGCAGGCGGCTCAATGATCTTCAGCGACAACGTGACGGCACCCAGCCCGACGAGATTCAACGTAAGCGGTGCCACGTTCACCGCTGATTGACTGTTGGCAATTTGAGCGGCGGTCGTCAGCAAGTCCAACACATTGACTGTGGCATTGAGCGCGGCCTGCTCATTGCCGGCGAGCGCAAGCACCGAAAGCAGCCCCGGAGAAGCAGCTCCGCCATCACCAATGTTGATGGGCAAATTCAAGTCGTTACCAAACGACAGCGCATTGCTGGCCCCTGCTGCGCCCACGGATATGCCCGCCAGCCCGGATTGCGAGGCAACCGAAATCACCGCATTGAAGAACGTCCCCAGATTGGGCGACAACGCCAGCAACTGCTGCATGGAGCCAGCGCCAAGCGCGACGGCAAGATCAGCCAGCCGGATGTTGGTCGTGGCCAGCCCCTGGTATGAAGCGGCATCGAGGTTAAGGTTGGTGTGCAGCAAATACCCGAGCACCTGGTTCAGCAATCCGTTGTTGACGGACGCCAGCCCAGAGCCGAGTGAGAACGACACGATGGACGTGTTCTTTGCGATGGCTGTCGCTTGTAACTGCCGCTTCCCGACCATGAAGAAATACGGCACGTTCTGCGTGATCGTTACCTGCGCGGCATTGGTGTTGCCGTCTACTGCCGCCTGGGCCGTGAAATAGGTCGGCGCGGTGCCAGCGCTGGCATCCCACACCCCGGGCACCACGGCCAGCGTAACGTTGGTGCCGTCAACCGTCAGCCCGTTCTGTGCCACCGATTGCTGCGCCGCGTTAGGCAAATCCAGTCGCTGCACAGCGGCCATTGCTGCCAGATCAGCGGAGCGCTGCAGCGTACGTTGCGTGTAGAAGAGATTGCCGATGTCGATGGATACCAGCACCGCCAAGCCAACGGTGGCAACAAAGACGGCCGTCATCACGCTCACTGCACCGCGCATGCGGCGCAGTGAGGTGGCGGTTCGGAGAGGGCGGGTAGCGGATTGCATCACGACGGGGAGAAACTGCGGCTCAACGCCCGGACGACTGCGCCGTGTTCTGCGTGGATGTGCGCGTACCGGTGTTCTGCGCTGCCACGCTTGGCATCGGCTGGTTGAATGAATTGAGGTAGCGTTGGTACGCCAACGCGGCCTGTTCTCCACGCAACGGCACGAATTCGCCTGCGTATGTCCCGTCACGTTGAGCCCTGAGCAACGCGCGCGTGGCGTCGTTGACGTTGGTTCCCACCTTGGGAGCCGCCAACGCGGCACTCTGTGCGTCTGCCCCGGAAAAACCCTGGGCAGCAGCGATACCACACGCCAACCATGTCGCCATGCCGGCAACCATCAGAATGCGATTGATCATTGTGCAGCCTCCAAGGTATCCAGTAGGCGGCCGCGCTGTAACGCCAGCGGGCCAACCGAGGTACGAACAGTATTGACGGCTGCGGTAGGCGCCACGGTGAACGGAGCCGCCGCCACGGCACGCGGGGCCACCGGTGAGGTTTCACGCGCGATACGGCGATCACGCCAAGCGCTACGTACACGCGCCACGTCGTCGTCAATGGCTTTGCGAGCCGAAGGCGTCAACTGCGCATGCGAAGCCAGCGATGCGGCATCGTCCCTGCGGTCATTCACGGTCAACCAGATCACCAGATTGCCGGAGATCTTCGGGCTACCAGCAGCCATCTGCTGCGCCTGCATCAAAGGCACACGGGCCTGTTCGACCTCGCCGGCACGCATCAGGGCGTAGCCGTAGTCGCTGGCGGTGGCCGGGTCAGTCGGGTTGGCTTGCGCTGCCACCTGCAGGCGACGCGCGGCCTCAACAAAGTTGCCCTGGCGGCCGGCGGTGATACCCAGTCCACGCCAAGCGGCCGCGTTGAGCAACGCGCCTTGCGTACCCGCCCCCATGGCGGCGGTGGCGCCCACCACCGCACGGTATTCGGCATCAGCCGCTGCAAGTTGATCGGTCTCGCGCAGTGCATCAGCGTGCAACAACATCACGTCCGGCGTGCGGCCATAGCGCTGCTGGTAGGCATCGATATGCGCCAGCGATGCGTAATACAGCCCCTGCTCCTGCATCCTGCGGATCAGCGACAGATACGTCGCTGGGTTCGTGATCTCGGCTTTCTCCTGGCTTTGACGCTGACGCGCCATCTCGATATCGGCATCTGCACGCAGGCCCATGTCAGAGGCGGCCATCGAGCCGCAGCCGGCCATCAGCGCGGTCAGAATCGATAGGCTGGCCAACCGTATGCAGGCTGCCCTCGGGATTCGTGTCATCTCAATGTCCCCCGGTATGTTGCAGGCTGCGCATCACGCTCATAAAGCCAGGCCCTGCAGTAATGATCAGCAACGCAGGCAGCAGCGTTATCACCATGATCATGGTCATCTTGACGGTCAGCTTGCCCACCTGCTCTTTCAAGCGGGCGCGACGGTTTTCTTGCAAGCGCCCGCCAAACTGCCGCAGCGGCTCCTGCACAGCGCCGCCAAAGCGGTCAACCTGGGTGAGCAGCGTGATCAGGCCCTTCAGATCTTCGTTGTCGAACAGCCTGGCAATGCGCAGCAGTGTCTGCTCACGCGGGCGGCCCGATGCAAACTGCTGGTTGGCTCGGCCGAACTCACCAGCCAGCACCGGCAGCATGCTGTGGAACTCGTTGGCAATCACCTGCAGGCTTTGGTCAATCGATAAACCCACCCCTTGCAACAGGCGCAGCATGTCGACCATCACAGGCAGTTCGTCATCCACACGGCGGCGGCGGCCTTCCTTGCGGCGCCCTAGCAGCCACTTCGGGCCCAGATAGCCCAAAGCAAAACCCACAAAACCCCACACAAACACAAACAGGAACGACGAAGCATTCAGTGCACCGACAACCGCCAGCAACGGCGGCAACACGATGCGTGTACCGCCGAACACCGTGCGCGCGTGCTCGCCGTAGTAGCCGCACTCTTCCAGCAGCTTGCGGTCTTCATCGGTGACGATCCGTCGCCCCAGGCCAGTGTCAATCCAGCGCTGCCCCACCTTGGCAATCTGCTGCTGAATCTGCTGCGCCTCGCGCGTGCCGTGAGGGCTCGTCTTGGCCACCGGAGGCACAGTAGGTGCCGCCGCGGTTGGGGCTGCGTTGACCCCGCTCGTTCGCATGTTGGACAGCGCTGTATCCAGCTTGCGTGCGCTTCGATAGCGGGTGAGCGTCGCCCGCAATGCCAGTCCACCGAATACCAGCACGCCCGCTGCGGCTGCAGTGAGACTGAGTGTGATGAGCGCATCGTCCATGTCAATCCCGTCCCTAGACTGATTTCGCCAGCCTGGCCAGCATGACCGCGCCGATCACTTCCATGGCGAATGCCGTCAGGATTAGCGACTTACCAAACGGGTCGCGCCACATCGACATGATGTAAGCCGCGTTAGACATGACGATCACCCCCCCAACAACCACCGGCAGCAGGCCGATGATCCACGCAGACATGCGTGTCTCGGCAGAGAGCGCAATCAACTCTTGCTGCGCCTGCTGACGGTCTCGCATGAACGCCGCGGTACGCTCCATCACGATATCTGCCCGCCCGCCGTAGCGCAGTGACAGACGCAGCACGGACGACAGCAGAATCAGCTCATTGACGCGGTACTGCTGACCTACTGCCAGTACAGCGGCATCAAGATCCTTGCCTGCACGCTGCATTTGCGTAATCGCAATCAGGCACGAGCGCAGCGGTTGCTCGGTATTGGCACTGGCGGCCTGAAAGGCGGCTGGCACTGCACTGCCAATGCTCATCAGGCGTACCACGCCATCCAGGAACCCGGGCAACTGCTGCAGCAGTCGTTCATTCATTTTCCGCGAGCGGTTCCAGAACAGAAAAGCCACGATGAGCGCGTACAACCCAAGCGCCATCACCGCAGACAGCAAGCTCGACACGGCCCATGCAATCAGTGCGATCGTCAGCGCCGGCACAATCAACAGCATGTAGAAACGCCGGCTTGGCTGGATGTCGGCCCGGCGCAGCGCATCGTTCCAGGCCCGGGTAAAAGAGTCCGGCACGCTGACGGGTGCCGCCTCCACATTGGGCTGGTAGCGCGCATTGATCTGCTCGGTCTGCGTGCGCACAAAGCTGCGCGAGGCCTCGCGCTCACGCCGGCGCACGGACTCCGCCCACAGCATGAGCGATGCGCCCATCAGCAGGAGTGCCAGGCAACCGAACCAGAGCGTCATGCTAGACATGGAAGCGGCCTCCATTGCCGAATCCGCTCATCCCGCCGTCCTCCAACCCACTGTTGCGCATGCGTGCCAGCTTGGGTGAATGCGGTTGCAGGCCGAGTGCCGTCCAGCGGTCGACCTCTTCGCCATCGGGGCCGGTGTAGGGCTCGTAGCGATACAGCTCCTGTGTGGAGATGATGTTGTCGCCCAGCCCCGTGACTTCCGTAATCGACAGGATGCGCCGCTTGCCGCTGGACAAGCGCCCGATCTGCACGATGAAATCGATGGCATTGGTGATCTGGCGGCGCAGGCTCACCTCACTGCCCTGGAACCCAGCAAAGCCGGCCAGCATTTCCAACCGGTACAGACATTCGCGTGGGCTGCTGGCGTGGATGGTGCCCATCGAGCCATCGTGGCCGGTACTCATGGCCTGCAGCATTTCCAGCACTTCGCCACCACGCACTTCGCCCACGATGATGCGGTCCGGACGCATGCGCAGGCTGTTACGCAGCAGTTCGCGAATCGTCACCACGCCGGTGCCTTCAAAACCACCGGGCCGGCTTTCCAGCCGCACCACGTGCGGGTGGTTGAGCGACAGCTCCGCCGTATCCTCAATGGTGATCACACGTTCTGTGGTCGGAATGTGGTACGCCATCGCATTGAGCAGCGAAGTCTTGCCCGAGCTCGTACCGCCGCTCACCAGGATGTTGCAGCGTGCCCGCACGGCAGCTTCGATCAGCACACCGATCTCTTCGCTCATCGTGCCCAAGCCCAGCAGATCCTCCGGCTTGAGCGGGTCTTTGCGGAACTTGCGGATCGACACCACCGGGCCTTCCAGCGCCAGCGGCGGAATAACCACGTTGATGCGCCCCCCATCGGGCAGGCGCGCGTCCACCATCGGATTGGATTCATCCAATCGCCGGCCAATCGGCGCGAGGATGCGGCGCACGATACGCAGCAGATGGTTGTTGTCGGCAAAGCGCACCGGAATGCGCTCCAGCACGCCATGGCGGGACACATACACATCCAGATGGCCGTTGACGAGAATGTCTTCCACCGCAGGGTCGGCCAGCAGATCTTCGATCGGGCCGAAGCCCGCCAACTCCTTGGTTAGCGCCTCGGCAATCTGACGCACTTCCGTCTCGTTGACGGGAATCCGGCGCATGCGTGTAAAACCTTCGACTTCCAGATCAACAAAGCGTTGGATGGCCGTGCGCGACCAACGCCCGAACTCGGCGCCCAGTTCTTCAATACGGGTAAGCAGATGTTCGTGCGCCGCTTCCTTGATGTCCTGGAAGGCCTGCGTGACAGCAAACGCGCCGGTACCCGCGTCCGCCTGGTTGGAAAACTCGATGGGTTGTGTCATGTCGCGTTCCGTCCAGTGGTGCCCAGATCCAGTTCGTCCTGGTCTGTCGATTTACGTTTGAGGCGCCCGTCCTGCCCTTTACCGAACCGCCCACCCAGGCGCGCCCGTGCACCCGCCACCCAACCCGACATGCCCGATGTTCGCTCGCTGTGCTGGGCATAGCCCAGCGTCTGCGCGATGTGGGCCAGTGCCTTCACGTAAACGTCGGTCGGGTGGGTTTCCGCCAGCATGGCGCCCTGGTTAGAGGCAATCACCAGCGCCTCACGGCGGCTCGGCACAGTCAGCACCGAGGGAATCTCCAATCGCTCAGCAATCTGCGCGGCGTCCAATGACAGACGCGTGTCGAACTTCGAGATGGTCAGATGCAGGTGATCGCGATCGATCTCGCGCTTCTTAAGCTCCTGCATCAACTCTGCGGCCGAAACAATCGCGCCCACGCTCTGCTCGGTCACCAGCATCACGTCGTCGGCGGCTTTGACCAGTTGGGCGATGAAGTCGATGTTGCCGAAACCGCCCAGGTCGACCACCTGCAGGTCGAAGAACGTACGCAGGCGGTTCAGCAGTCCGAGTGCCTCGGAGAATGAGATGTCGCGCATCTCTGCCAGCGAGATCGGCAGCGGCAGTACCGCCAGCCCATTCGGATGGCGCGACAGGGCCGTCTGCACAAACACCTGGTCAAAACGGCGCAAGTTGCGCACGGCTTCCACAAAATGGAAGTTCGCCTGCACGTTCAGATACAGCGCACCGTCACGCAGCGGCTGGCCGAGGTCCAGCAGCATCACGTCGCTGGCCGACGTGCGACGCACCAGCGTGGCCAGATTGGTGGCAAGCGTTGTAGCACCCACGCCGGGGCGCGCACCGAGCACCGCAAGCACACGGCCACGACGTGTCGGCTCAGTGGAGGCGCGCTCGGCCAGCAGGCGGCGCACCACGCGCACGGCCTCGGCAGGAGCCCCTTCCACGTCAACGAAATCCTTTACGCCAGCGCGCAATGCGGCCAGCATGGCGCGGCCGTCGGTTGCCGAGCCGACAGCCACCAGCGGCAGCCCCGGGAACAAGCGCGTGAGCTGACCGACCAGTTGCGTTGCCTCGCCAATGTCGTCGGCGCCCTCGCCCAGCTTCTGATCCTGGTCTGGCACGTCGATCAGCGTGGGAGACGACGCAAAGCGCACAAACACCACTTCGGGATTCACCGAGCCAATCTGCTCGAGAAACGCGTCGTGACCGGTGGTCTCTGCCACCAGCACGCCCAGTTCGCGAATCGCTGCGGCCAGCCAGCGGTGCACGCCGGCCGCCTGCGCGTCGCCCTGCACGCCACCACGTGCGCCACCGTGCAGAAGGAAGTAGTCCATGCCTGCCCCTTACTGCGAGAAGCCGGGCATGGTGGCCGGATCTGCCACCCCCAGTGCAAACGGGCGCCAGACTGCCTCGCCCGCGGTGTCACGATCCTGCCCGCCGCTTTGGCCCGGAAGCATCTTCTCGATGGGCGCGTTGCGTGCCATCGGCTTGACCAGGTGCGGCGTCACGATAATCACCAACTCACGCTCTTCCTGGTTGTAGTTCAGGCGCTTGAAGAACGTCCCGATGATCGGCACATCGCCCAGGAATGGCACCTTGTCGACATTGGAAAGCGTGGAGCGGCTGACCAGCCCGCCGATGACAAAGCTCTCGCCATCGCCCAATTCCACCGTTGTATCAGCACGCCGAGTGACGATGGCCGGGACGGTCGCGCCATTGAGCGTGATGCCGCGGCTAAAATCGAGGTCGCTCGCTTCGGGCGCCACCTTCAGGGCGATGCGGTTTTCCGACAGGATGGTGGGCGACACCGTCAGTCCGATACCGAATGGCTTGTACTCAATGGTCGTCGTACCCAGCGCCTGCGGCACAGGAATCGGAATCTCGCCGCCAGCCAGGAAGTTGGCACTCTGGCCCGAGAGCGCCACCAGGCTAGGCTCAGCCAGCACGCGTGCCATGCCGTTCGATTCGATCAGGCTCAGATTGGCGAAGAGGCCCTTGCTGACCGACCCAACCAGCAGGTTGAATGCGGAACTCAACGGCATGGTCGATTGCGCGCTCAGCCCCGTCGACGGGCTAAACGTGGCCTGCGTAAGCGAAGACGGCGAGAACGCCCCAAAGGAGAATCCACCCCTTGTGCGTGTGAAGTTCAGGCCCGACTCCTTCAGCACTGTCTTGCTGAACTCCACCACACGCACGTCGACCTGCACGGTACCCGGCACGTTCAATGAGGTGTTGTCGATCACGTTGCCGTTCTTTGGCTTCTCACCTCCACCAGCCGCAGTAGCCGAGCGGCGAGCGCGCGCCAAGGCATACACATCCTTGGCCTGACCAGACACCACGGCTGAATCGCCCTGCACGGTCACATTGGGGTCACCCGGCTCAGACTCGGCAGCATCAACCTGCACGTTGTAGGTCGTAGCAGCACCACCTTGCGTCCAGACCATGACGCTGGCCGCACCCGGCTTCTTGGCGATGATCAGCAGGCTGTTGGCCGCGCCACGCCCCTTGAGCAGCAGTGCGTCGGCAATCTCCGGGTTGCCGATCGCAATGCGCTCGAGCGGCTTGCCCAGGCGAATCTCACGTTGGCTTCCGGTCAGCAGATGCAGCGTCTGCCCAGCCGGCGCCGTTTCGGCAAATGCCGTCGATACAAAGGCAGCACACCCCCACGCGAGTGCGCCCATCCAACCGCGAACCACGGCGGCATCAATCATGTTGCTCCTCACGTTTACCTGCGCGGATGATCTCGACGCCAGTGCTGGCGGTGCTGCTGCGCACCGTCGTGCGCGCCGCTGCAATCGCAGGCAACGGCGTTGGCTGCATCAGGACAGGGCGGCGTGATGAACCGGTCAGGCTGGACATCGAGACACCTGCCTGCGCCACGTCCATCGGGTTGCGGTTGGCGGCGGCCAGCAATGCGGCGTCCTGTGGTTTCACTGTGGGTTCGGCGTCGTCCCCTGGATTGCGCAAGGCAAGCAGCAAGCGGCCGCTCTGATGGGCCATCGCAAGTTGACTGACGGCTTCCACCGGCACCGCCAGCACGGCTGTCCTAGCCAGGTCGACCTTTCGCGTGACCGCGTTGCCGTCCGGCTGCTTCTGCGGCCCCTCATTGACCGCCAGGGGGCCGAATGCCAGCACACGTAGATGCGGCAACAGCAAACGCGCTTGGCTGTCTTCGATTTCCTGACCATCCTTTCGCACGACAAGAAACACGTCCACGTAGTCACCCGGCATCACGCGGTTGCCGACGCCAATCACCTCATCAACGGTGATGGCGACCGCGCGTTGCCCAGCCTCTACCTGCTGCGCCAATCCGGAAGCAAGCTGGGAGGCAATCAGCGGCACACCCACACCCACAGGAAGAATGGGCTCGCGCCCCACCACTTTGGACACATCGGAGAACGCCTCCGCCGGATTGATCGGCAATTGTTCGATGCCCAGTTGATCGGCCGTAATGGGCTTACCGGCCTCCAATGGTTTGACAGTGACGACAACCGGGTAGACCGTTTTGCCGTCTTTCTGCGCAACCACAGGCGCTGGCGGGCGATGCGCGCTCTTCCACGCCACGGCACCAAGAATGGCGGCAAGCAGCAGCAGCGCGGCGGCGAAGATCTGGAGGTGTTTGCTGGTCATCTAGGCAGTCTGTCGGGGCGGTCGATCAAGAACGTCGGCGAACAACAACGGGTTAAGAGCCGGGAACCAGTTGCACAACAGCCGAGCCCGTCAGTGTCGCGGGTGCAGGCAGCAGCGGTATCGAAGGCAACAGCGGGTTGTTGCCGGAAGTCACCGGCAAGGTCAGCACCACGCTCAGGCATTGCATGCCGGCAACGTTCTGGCAGTTCACCAATGGTGTACTGCTCTGGTTGGTCTGAACCCGATTGCTGAAAGAGGTGGGAAGAACCGATGCAACCGCGGCATAAGCAGCCGCGACGCGTTGAGTATTGGAGGGCTGATAGCGCAGCGCAGCGCGCGCGCCCTCTTCGGCTGCCAAGGTCAGCATCTGCTGCATAGCGAGGATGACACCGTAGTACACGATGCTGAGCATCAGTACCAGCAGCACCGGTACGACTACGGCGAATTCGAGGGCCGCCACACCGCCGCTGCCACGTCGGCCAAACCGAAGCGCTGCAAACCTACGCGTACCTGGGTGCATGCGTGCACCCTCCCGTTCCCGTCGCAATGTCGGCATGGCCGACTCCTTTTTATATGCTGGCCGCTTCGCGGCTCTTCTTCAACGCTTCAACAGTTCTGACTACATGCCCGGCAGCCATGACACCCGCATCACTGTGGGCACCCAAGGCAAGCTCAACAAGCCAATGGCCATATAGGCCGCATATGGAATGCCTCTGCTTCCAGCCTCTGTGGTATCCATGCGGGCCAGCGCGGGCCACATGCGCATCACCGCCCAGGCAGAAGGTGACGACGCATCAAGTTGGCGTAGCGCCATGATCGCCAGCCCGTGCAGCCCGGCGATCAGGCTCGAAACCAGCCACACCGCAATCAAACCATGCCAGCCAGCCAGCATGCCGGTCACTGTGAAGAACTTGACGTCACCCGCCCCCATCCATCCCAGCACGTAAAGCGGTAAAAAGCAGGAAAATGCGATGGCGCCACCAAGCCAGAAGTCCTGCCAGTCATAGGCAAGCGCCTGTACCCCACCAAGCTTGATGAGCACGATGGACAGCACCACACCTGCAGCGACGAGCCAGTTCGGCACGCGCCGCGAGCGGAAATCCAACGTGATTGCAAGAACAGCGAGAACTACGACACTTGCCCAGCCAGCAACATCAATACGGCTATACAAGGCGAAGCTCTAGCACGCGGTTCCGTTATTGACGGCCTTGCAGATGCTGGTGAAGACCGTGTTGAGTTGGGAACCCAACTTGCCGACGATAACCGTGATCGCTGCAGCGATCAGGCCCGCGATCATGCCGTACTCGACGGCCGTGGCACCTTGTTCGTCGCGAAGGAACTTCAGAACGGCGTTTTTCATGATTGCTCTCCTGTTTGCACTCGCCCACGGATGCTGTTGATCTTGACCAGCCTGCGGTGCTCCGGCCGCGACCAGTTCATATTGGGTAATAACGGATAAAACGCTTTGGGATTTATAGCGATGACACATTCGAAACAAAATATTCTCACCGCTCAGATTTCGTTTTACCAATAAAACAAAGATGAAACGTCATCAGATGATCTTGGTCCCGAAAAAGCATCCAATGACCACCGCGCGCCCAAAACCCGTTACCCCACTTCCAGAATGTCACGTATGTCACGTAACGCTCCGTAACGGTTTTATAGGCGTGCGGCGCCGCAAACAAAATAACTCAACTTAGGTACTTACCAGCAATTAGAGTAAGGACTCTATTAAATTCTATTAAAGACGCCGCAACCCCCTGAAAACTAATGGAAATCCCTTAATGACCGGCAGACTAGACCCATTATTTAAGCAGGTTCTCCATTAACCCGGGGCGACATGAACGCTCCCCATTCTCTGTCAAGGCAAAAAAAGGATGCGCGAGCGACGGGAACACGCCCGCGCACCTTCAAGAGCACAGACAGGTACTGCTCAGTGCGCCAGGCTGCTTACGCCGCCCAGCAAGTTCGTAACAGGCGCCAGTGGATTGCTGCCCGAGGCGCCGCCGGCTGCGCTGGTCACGCCGCCCAGCAAGCCCGTGACAGGCGCCAGCGGGTTGGAGCCTCCTGCGGCACCGCCCAGCAAGCCGGTGACGGGTGCCAGCGGATTGCTACCACCAGCAGCGCCGCTCAACAGGCCAGTAACGGGGGCCAAGGGGTTTGAGCCGCCCGCCGCGCCGCCCAACAGACCAGTGATCGGTGCCAGCGGATTGCTACCGCCCGAGGCGCCTCCCAACCCGCCCAGCAAACCGCCCAGCGGATTGCTGCCAGACGAGCCGCCGGCAGTGCCTACACCACCCAAGGCCGCCACCGTAGTCCCAACGGAGGAGACCACCGGGCCCAAGGTTGAAACCACAGGCACGCCAGTCCCTGTGATGGTGTTGCCTGCACCGGCCACACCACCGCCAACCGCACCCAGCACGGTATTCAGACCGCCGCCCAGGCCAGTCGCATCACCCAGCATTTGCGTCGCATTGGTCACCTGCGTGGTGACCGGCACAATGGCCGAGCTGGCCTGCTGTGTGATCTGCTGCACCGCGCCGGAAGACAGCGCGCTACCCAGCAGCGTGCCGCCGCCAATCAGCGCCTGACCAACCTGTTGCACGCCGCCGCCGACCGGCTGCGTAATCGGCGCGAGCGGTGCGCCAGCGCCTTGACCCAGACCCTGCACGAGCGTACCGGCGCTGACCGTGGTTTGGCCGAGGTCCGTCACGACGTTGCCAGTGCTGGCCACCGTCGTGCCGATCGGATTCGGGTTCTGGCCCATCTTGCCCAGACCGGTTTGTACGCCCAGACCCAGGTCGCTGACGGCCTTGCCGGCATTGCTGACCGTACCGCCCAGGCCAGCCTTGGCTTGGTCGGAAAGGCCCGGAATATTGGCGTTCTGCAGGGTCGTGCCCAGGCTGCTGACGGCCTGGCCCGTCGCCACAACTGTGTTACCGGTGCCGTTAGCGACCTTGCCGACCGGCGTCACACCCGTCAGATCGTTCGGGCTGGGGTTGGGCGAGCTGCCGGAACCGCCACCGCCTGAAGAGCAGGCTGCCAGCGTAAGCGCAGCAACAGCGCACGCCAGCGGCATGACGTGGATGGTGCGAATGGTTTTTTGGATCTGTTTCATGTCCCGTCCCCTTCTCAAGAATTTGTCTTACCTGTTGTGTCTGAGCTCGGTACTGCGCACTGCGGGCCAGATTCTGCAATTGCCATGCCAGCCACATTAGAGAAAAGCCTCGATTTCAAGAAAGTGGCGTCACAACACGCTTTGCAGGCAACGCACCCGGTATTACCCGAATGTGGTGAAGAGGCGTTACGGTGAGAAAGTCCGTGTTCCCAGCGTTACGTTGTAACGTGACACGGAACATATTCACCCTGAACATAACCCCCACGGCAAACGTTTCCGCCCCTCACTCGCGGGGCAGGGTAAATCCCATATTTCAGTTAATTTTCGCAATTCCTCCATTTATCAGAGGCAAATCACATCAGATTTCGATAATCAGTTGCGCATAGCGTAATAATCAAGACATGGCACACCGTTTGCAGAGTTGCGCTACCCAAATCGACATTGGGACTCTTTTCCAGCTGACACAAAGCGGACTTTTCTAAAACGGGAGAACGATCATGAATAAGAACATCAAGTGCCTGGCTGCCACGATGGCAAGCCTGTTGGTCTTGGGCGGTTGCGCAAGCTCCGGTTCAGGCGATATGGGCGGTGCGTTGGGCGGCTCGAACGGAAGCGGCGGGTCCAACAACAACTCGGGCGGCTCGACACCGACGCCGTCCCCAGCACCTTCGCCCTCGCCGTCCCCTTCGCCGTCTCCCTCTCCTTCGCCGTCTCCTTCACCGTCCCCGACGCCTGCACCCGCCCCCCTGACGCCGACCGGCGCGATCCTCAACAACACGGGCAATGTTGTGTCGGCCACCGGCTCGGCGGTCACGGGCATCGGCTCGGATATCAAGAACGCCCCGCTGCCCGCGCAACTCAGTGGCGTGCAGAGCGGCCTGGGTGGCGTGGTGCAAAACCTCGGCACAACGGTTTCGACATTGGGCGCCGGTGTTCAGAATGGCCTCGGTAGCATTGGCCGCAATCCGGATCCGGTTGGCACCACGGTGTCGAGCCTCGGTAACGTAGTCACTGGCGCGGGCAACACAGTCACCAGCGCCGGTACGCTGGTGAACAATCTGGGTACTGGCCCGCTGGCGCCGCTGGCCCCTGTCACGACGCCGCTGGCCGGCGTGGTCACACAAGTCGGCCAAGCCGTTGCCAACGGTGGCAGCACGCTTGGCGCGGCGCTGTCGACAGGCCCGGTGCAGCAGCTCACGCAGCAACTCAGCACGGCCATCGTGCCGATCACCTCGCAGCTCACCAGCGCAACGCAGACGCTGGGGGCAACCACCGGTCTGGGTTCGCCGGTCAACACGCTCCTGGGCCAGTTGGGCGGTGCGGTCGCCAACGGCGGTAGCGCCATCACTGCAACCCATGCACCGGTCGTCGGCAACCTGGGCGGTGTGGTGACGGCGGTCGGCAATACGGTCGGCGCACTGGGCGGCGCGGTGTATTCGCCGACGACGTCATCGGGCGGCAACCCGCTGGCTCCGATTACCGGCCTGCTCGGCGGCCTGGGCGGTGCTACGGGCGGCTCCAACCCGCTTGCCCCGATTACCGGCGCACTCGGCGGCTTGGGCGGTGCTGGTGGCAGCAATCCGCTGGCCCCCATCACCGGTGTGTTGGGTGGCCTGACAGGCGGCGCAACCGGTGGTTCCAACCCGCTCGCCCCGATTACCGGTGCGCTCGGCGGCTTGGGCGGCGCTGGTGGCAGCAATCCGCTGGCGCCCATCACCGGTGCGCTGGGGGGCCTGACGGGCGGCGCAACCGGTGGTTCCAACCCGCTCGCCCCGATTACCGGTGCGCTCGGCGGCCTGGGCGGCGCTGGTGGCAGCAATCCGCTGGCGCCCATCACCGGTGCGCTGGGTGGCCTGACGGGTGGAGCAACCGGCGGCTCCAACCCGCTCGCCCCGATTACCGGTATGCTCGGCGGCCTGGGCGGTGCTGCAGGCGGCAGCAACCCGGTCAGCTCGATTACAGCGCCGGTGGGCACGGTTGTCAGCACGGTGGGCAGCGGCCTGACTTCGGCCGGCGCTGCAACGCCACTGGCACCGGTAACCGGTGCAGTGGGCGGCCTGCTGGGCACGGTGGGCGGCGTACTGGGTGGCACGCGTCACTGATCAACGTGCTGTACAACGCGCGGCGGATCGGCCTGACCAGCCGGTCTGCTGTTGCGTTTCAAACGCGATGATGCTGCGCCAAGCGGCATGATTGCAGGGCCAACGGCCACGGGGTAACACACCATTGGTATCAACCATGGGCGTTGCGTCGCGTGAACGTTGCTTCTATGTGTTTTGTTGTAAAGCACCATGTCTCGCGGTTATCGTTCCATGCAGTGCGCAACCATGCGCGGCGTCGACCGGCCCGGACCGGCAGATCGCTTCACTGCAGAACAAACACCACGGAGGAGACAGGCGTGCGGAGCACCACGATGCGGTTAGCGCTGGCCACAGGCGTTGCATTGACCAGCCCGGCACTGAGCTGGGCACAGAGCAGCCCCACGCAAGGCAACCCGATCGACACGCTGCCCAAGGTCGATACCTCCCGTCCGCCCGAGCAGAAGATCCAGGTGCAAGTCCAGCGGCCGAACCCCGCGCTGGAAAACCTGCTTGCCACGCATCTCACGCCCACCAAGTTCCAGATCGAAGGCGTCAAGACGCTGCCGTTTCCCGAGATTGCAGCACACTTCGCGCCGCTGGCCGGGCACGACGTCACCGTCGCGCAGCTGCTGCAGGCCGCCAACGATGTCACCAAGCTGTATGCGGATCGCGGCTATCCGCTCTCCTTCGCATTCGTGCCCGCACAAACGTTTGAAGGCGGCGTGGTCCGCATCACCGTGGTGGAGGGCTACGTCGCACGCATGCGCATTGAAGGTACGCCCGGGCCGCTGGAAGGTCGGTTGCGCGAGATTTCGCAACGCATGATGGATGAGAAGCCGCTGCGTCGCGAAACCTTCGAGCGCGTGACCGGCGTGCTGGCTTTGCAGCCCGGCGTGCAAATCACCGCGACCGTGCAACCGCCCACCACCACCGATGGTGCGAGCGAGCTGGTGCTCAACGTCAAGCGCCAGCCATACACCATCGGCACCGGCGTTGAATACCGCTCACCCGGTGTGCGCGCCGTCATCACGGGCACGCTCAACAGCGTGACACCGCTGGGCGAACAGATCACGGTGTCGACGCTGCAACCGCGCGGACCGGATCACGAAACGTTCTACTCCGCCACCTGGGCGCAGCCGATCGGCACCGACGGGTTGCTGGCCAAGCTCACGTGGTCGCACTATCGCGGCATGCCCGAGAACCTGCCGCTTGAGCAGCTCGGCTATCAGTCGCGCTATCTGACCGACACGCAGCGACTGGGCCTGTCGCTGAGCTATCCGGTGCTGCTGTCGAACACGCGCAGCCTTACGCTCACGGGCACGTTCTACGGCAACGACGACAAGCAGCAGTACTCGCCGCAGAACATCGCCATTCCGCAAACCGAGTTGAGCGCCAAGGCGCGTGTGGCCGGCGCCGAAGCGCTGTACACCGAGGTCAACCCGGGTGAGACGCGTCGCGCGTCGTTCGGCCTGTATCAGGGCATCAACAGCCTCGGGGCCGGGAAGTCGGCCAACAACAATGTCGACCTGAGCTTCCTGCGCACGCGCATCACCGCAAGCGAGGCACACGACTTGCCGCTGGGCTTCGGCATCGTGGTCTCGGGCGCGGCGCAATACAGCGGCGCGGTACTACCGTCGTCGGAGCAGATCAGCTTTGGCGGGCGTTTCTTTGGGCTGGCCTATCCGGCTGGTGAAGTGGCGGGCGACCGCGGCTGGGGCGCATCGGTGGAACTGAACCGGGTCTTCACGGTGTCGATGGAATATCTGAAGACCGTGCAGCCGTACGTGCTGTACGACACGGCCAAGGTGTATTCAAACGCCGGCACGCTGGTGCACGACCAACTCGGCTCCATTGCCTTGGGGGTGCGCTTCTCTGATCGCAAGTACTACACGCTGGACCTGGCCATTGCACGCCCGGTGGGCGACAAGCCGATCAACACGAACTCTCGGAGCCTGCGCTTCACCGCCGCCTATACGTACCAGTTCAACTAGTCGACGCGCAAGGCACTGAACAGGTTAACGAATTTTGTATATTTTTTATATTTTCAGCGCTGAAAGTCGCCCATACTCCCTCCTAACGTGGGGGATACAGCACCGCTGGAATTTGGGAGCATCAGAAGCGGAATGTTAAGTTTTTCCAAAGAGTTGCCGATTACCAAGGAAGTCGCGCAGAAGAACAACAATCAACACAGCGACAGCGGCCGGCAGGACATTGAGCCGCAACACGCCGATGGCGGGGGGCAGCTCCCTCAGTCATCGCAATACGCACCGGGGGCCACCATGCTGCAACGTCTATCGGATGACGCAGAATTTCATCGACTCGTCGATACCATCTACGAGGCGGTGTTAGACCCCGCGCAGATGCCGACTGCCCTGGCCTTGCTCTCCGTCTATGCCGGGGCCGAAAGCGCACATTATTTTGTCTGGGACAAGCACACCGACGCGCCGCGCCAAGGCGTTTCGTCGGGCTGGTGCCAGCACTGCCCGCAACCGGGCCACTGCAACGCATTCTGCCAGGACCCTCAATTACTGCTCGCTGCACAGGCTGAAGACACGCCTGCGCGCGGCGTAACGTTGATGGACACGCCAGACCTGTCCATCACCATGCGCCTGCGCACACGCGAGGGCATCTCGGAAGTGAGCGTCGCCGAACGCGAAGAGCGCCTGCAGCGCGTCCTGCCTCATCTGCAGCGTGCAGCGCGCATGCAGCAGCGCAATCAAGAACTGAACGAACTCGCCGCGCTCGGCATGGCCGGGCTGGATACGCTCGACTTTGGCGTAATGGTGATCGAACGTAGCATGCGCGTGAAATACGCAAATGCATGGGCGCGCACGATGACCGCAGAAGACGATCGTTTGTCGCTCGATGGCAGCATGTTGCACTCCGCGGATCACACACATAACTCCGCGCTGCGCAACCTGATCGAACAGGCAGCAGGCTCGATGGGCATACAAGGCGCTGCCGGCTCGTGGATGTATCTGGCACGCGATGGGCGCCCCGTTCCCTTCATTGCTACGCCGCTGGCACCGTCCGATGCAATGCGCTCGACCTGGGCGGCGCCGCTTGCCCTGGTACTGGTCGGCAACTCTGAGGCACGCTCGGTCATGGATGCTGGCGTGCTCGCGTCGCTCTTCGGGCTGACGAACAAGGAGTGCGTCGTCGCTGCCCGGCTGGCCGCGGGCGAAACCCTGCAGGAAATCGCCGACCGCGAATTCCTGTCGCTGCATACGGTGCGCGTGCACATCCGCGACATTCTGCGCAAGACCGGCACGCACCGCCAATCCGAACTCGTGCGCCTGCTGCATCTGCTGCCCAGCGTCGACCTGGAACGTGCCGGCGCGGCCACCCCCGCCTCCCGCCGACGCACTCGACTGAACGCCTGAATCTTCACCCGCAACCGCTGGCGTACAGCCATTCGCGTATACCCCGGGTCATACGACCGCGGTTTCCTGCCGATGCATCAGGACAGGCGTGGAGCCGCCGCAATTGCTTGATGCAATGCAATAGCGGCGGATTATCCCGACGCATTCTGTGAATAGCGCGCAACAAGCGGGCCTTTTCACCGCCTGAAACACCAGGCTCTTGCGCTATCCTCGCCGCAAAACACAGATAGGTGCCGGTCGAATGTCGGGGGGCCGCGCCAAATGCGCTCGCATGCATAACGATTTCCATATTGCGCTGCTGCTGTTTGCGTGGGTAAGCACGGGCTTAACCACGTTTGCCGCATTAGACGCTGCGACACGTATGCCGGGGGGTTCGACGGTCGCAAAACGCCGGAACTGGCGCATTGCCTGCGCCATCATTCTCGGCATTGGGCTATGGTCGGGGCTCTGGCTCGCTCAGGTGGGCCTGCACCGGCCATTGGCCGCGCAACTCGCAGCCCCCATTTCCGCCACGCTCATGACGGCGTTGGCGGCGTCGCTCGTGGCACTCCTGACGGTGTTGCCCGATATGCCGCCCGCCATCGCCGGGCGGCCTCCGCATCGCCATCGCATTGCCATGGGGGCCATCGCGCTGGGGATCGGGCTGCTGATGACCGAACTGTATCTGGCACGCCCATGGGCACACGACGACGCCCTCTCGCTGCAGCGCACGCTGGTGGGCTGGGGCGGCGGCACCCTCGTGCTCGGCGCAGGAACATGCCTGGCGATGTGCATGGCCTTTCATCTACCGCCGGCACAACGCCGAGCCGCAGTCGGCTTGCGCGCACGAGCGGCAGCAGTGTTGGCTACATCCGCGATGCTCTCGTTGGCGGCCTGGCCGTCGGCCAGCGCCTGGCCCGCAGACGAGGCAACCACGCTGCACGTGGTGCCCGTCATCATGCTGAGTGCCGGCGGCATGCTGCTCGCGCTTGGATTGCACGCGTTACTGATCATGCTGGAGACGCGAGTCGATTCGGCGCAAGCCCATCTGGCAGCATCCCTGGCGCGTGTCGCGAATCAGGCCCCCACGCCGCAGCATCACGATGCGTTGACCGGCCTGCCCAATCGGCTTCAGCTTCGGCAATCGCTGGATAGCGCAATTCTCTCGACAACGCGACGCGGACGCCCTTTCGCCCTCTTCTGCCTTGACCTGGACAACTTTGGCCAGATCAACGAGCAATACGGCCGCGCCACCGGCGACCGCGTATTGCAGATCATCGCCGAGCGCCTGCGTCAGACCATGCGCGGCGAAGACATGGTGGTCCGGCTGGGCGGCGATGAGTTCGCCATTCTGGTCGAGGGCCTCACCCTGCCCGAGGCGGCTGCCACCGTTGGCGACAAGCTGCTGTTCCGCCTGCGCGAACTGGTTGAGGTGGACGGCCGCCGCCTGCGTGCGACGGCAAGCATTGGTGTGGTGATCCATCCGCACAATGGCGCAACGGCCGACGCGCTCCTGGAACATGCGGACGCAGCCATGTTCGATTGCAAGCAGTCCACCGGCAACGCCTACCGCTTCTATGAGCCGCGCCTGAATACCACGGCCCATCGCGTACTGCAGATCCAGCGCGCACTCTCGCACGCAGCACTGAACGGCCAGCTATCGGTGTACTACCAGCCCAAATTCGATGCGTTCACGCAGGCAATGACGGGGGCGGAGGCGCTGCTGCGCTGGAATCACCCTGAGCTTGGTCCCGTGTCGCCTGCCGAGTTCATCCCGCTGGCAGAGCGCACCGGCACCATCGTCGAGCTGGGCGACTGGGTTGTCGAAGAAGTCTGCCGCCAGATCATGCATTGGGATGCGGCCGGCATGGTCCCACAGCGCATCGCAGTCAATCTTTCACCGCGCCAGTTTCAGCAGCCAGACCTCGTGCAGCGCCTGTCGCAGATCCTGCACCGCTATCAGGTGAGCGCACACCGCCTGATGTTCGAGATTACCGAGACGGCGGCCATGCGCGATGCCAGCCAGAGCATTGCCGTGATCCGTCAGATCCAGGCGCTCGGCATTGAGGTAGCCATCGACGATTTCGGCACCGGTTATTCCAGCCTCAGTTATCTCCAGCGCTTTCGCGCCCAGCAGATCAAGATCGATCGGGCGTTCATTTCCGCGCTCGATGACAACCCGCCCGAGGCGGCCGCGATCATCCGTGCCATCTGCGCGATGGCGCATTCGTTAGACATGACAGTGGTGGCGGAAGGCGTGGAAACCGAGGCGCAGATGGAAGCCTTGGTGAATCTGCAATGCGACCAAGTACAGGGCTATCTGTTGGCGCGTCCGTTGCCGGCAAAGGATTTTCAAGGCTTGCTCGAGGGAATGCAGTTCGCTTGAGGCAATTGTAAAAATGCGCCAATTTGATGCATTTTCCATTTCCCTTTCAGCAACCTTTCAATTTCCCCCAAAAGCCTTTCGTCAAATCGGTATCCAGTACGGCTGCCGAAGCAATGAAGCAATCACATAAAAAGAATGTGTGCCCTGACCGCTCAATGCCTCTCGTTGGCATTGAACGCACACAGTCGTGCGATTTCTCACTTCTTCATATGTTCACAATTTCCATTACTCCGGATAAATGGCCGCGCCATGCCGGTTTGCGCAACGCACAGCGCTGCGCAAAATCCACGCTGTTGACATGAGGTCTTAACGAAATTCATTTCACTCGGGCAAAGTCGTTATAATGCGGTGGGCAACGGGGAGCGTGCCCATGTTTCAATTGCAAAGTTGAGGAATCCATAATGCCGACTTACAAGGAAATCGTTCAGAAGATCTCTGAACTGCAGCGCCAGGCCGATGAACTTCGGGCAAACGAGCAGGCGACGGTGATCGCTGAAATCAAGCAGAAGATCGTGGAATATGGCCTGACCGCCGACGACCTCGGTTTTGGTGCCAAGGGTGCAGTGGCTTCGAAAAAGGCTGGCCGCAAGGTGCCGGTGCGTTACCGCGACAGCAGCGGCAATACCTGGACGGGCCGCGGCAAGCGCCCAGGCTGGCTGGTCAAGGAACTGTCGTCGGGTCGGAAGATGGAGGATTTTCTGGTCGCCTGATCCGCACAGAAAAGTAGTACATCCGAGTCTGCACACAGAGGCAACCGGAAACCACAAAAGACAAGGCCGGCGATATTGCCGGCCTTGTTTTTCTTAGGCTTCAGCTCGTTATACCTGGAAGCGCCCCACCGCCGAGCGCAGCAATTGCGCCTGTTCTTCCAATGAGAGCGCTGCAGCCGCAGCCTGCTCCACCAGCGCAGCGTTCTGTTGCGTCACTTCATCCATCTGATTCACGGCCTGATTGACCTGCTCAATACCTGAGCTTTGCTCGTCGGATGCGGCAGAAATCTCACCCATGATGTCGGTCACGCGCTTGACCGCGACCACCACTTCGTCAATCACGGTTCCCGCTTCCTGCACCAGCGCAGAACCGTTCTGCACACGCCCCACCGAGTCGCCGATTAACTCCTTGATCTCCTTGGCGGCACTGGCCGAACGCTGCGCAAGGCTACGCACCTCGCCCGCCACCACGGCAAAGCCGCGGCCTTGCTCGCCGGCGCGGGCGGCTTCCACTGCGGCGTTGAGCGCCAGGATGTTGGTTTGGAACGCGATGCCCTCGATCACGCCAATGATGTCGGCAATCTTCTTGCTGCTCTCGTTGATGCCCGACATGGTCTCGACCACACGCCCGACCACTTCACCGCCCTTGACGGCGATCTCCGACGCGTTGACTGCAAGCGTGCTGGCCTGGCGGGCGTTGTCGGCGTTCTGCTTCACGATGCCGGTCAGCTCTTCCATGCTCGATGCCGTCTCTTCCAGCGACGACGCCTGCTGCTCCGTCCGCTGTGACAGATCAGCGTTGCCGGCCGCAATCTGCTTGGTTGCGCTGGCGATGGAATCAGCCGAGTTCTTGATGTCGCTGATCGTGCCCGTCAGCTGCTGCTGCATCTGCGACATGGCGAAGAGCATGCTGTCGCGATCACCTTGGCGCGTCTGCACGCGTACCGCCAGATCGCCGCCCGCAATGCGCGCTGCAACATCTGCGGCATACGCCGGCTCACCGCCCAGCTGCCGCTGCAAACCGCGCGTGACGGCCACCACAACCACCGTCATCAGCAGGCCAACTCCCAGCAACAAACCGAGCGATTGCATGAGCGAGGCACGAAACGCAGCATCAACGTCATCGATATACAGGCCCGTCGTCATCGACCAATCCCAAGGCTCGTAATACGAGACGTAGGTCAGCTTGGGCTCCGCCTTGTCACTGCCGGGCTTCGGCCACAGATAGCGCACGAACCCGCCGCCTGCCTTGGCCATCTGTGCGATGTCCACAAACAGATGCTTGCCCTCGGGATCGGTTGCTGCAGACATGTTCTTGCCGACCATCTCGGGCTTGATCGGGTGCATGACCGAAACGGTGTCGGTTCTCGACAGCGAGAAATAGCCGTCGGTGCCATAGCGCATGTCTTTCAAGCGCGCGATGGTCTGAGCCTTGGCCTCTTCCACCGTCATCTTGCCGTCCTGCGCCAACTGGCCGTATTCCTTGATGACGCTGAATGCGGTGGCGCTGACGTTCTGCAGATCGCGCTGCCGCTCCTCCATGCGCACAGTCCGTGCGCTCCATGCACTCCACAAGGTGATCACAAGCAGGCACAGCCAGCTCAGGACGAGCGGCAGCCACAGCTTCTGTCGAAGCGTGAGTCGGTTCATTTTCCTTCCTCCAAGCGTTTCTTCTTGTCCGCATGATGCTGGCGGTGCTCCCCGGCGCGATTGCACGCGCTCTGCATGAGCTATCGGGCGAGCCGGAAGAAAACTTGAGTACCGGGCGTGATCAAGCGCCGGAAAAATGAGGAAACCTCAACGCAGCGCGTTGGGATTGATGCTGGGCAGTGTGCCGTTGCTGGCGGGCGCTGGTGCCGGCTCGGTCGGCACAGTCACGGTGGTTGGTGCGTCGGAGATATCGGTCGCATTATCCAGCGGCGACCACGACTCCCACAGCCCCTGGCGACGAAGCGTCTCGGGCTGCGCAGCAGACGTGGCAATGTCTGGCAAGGCAGTATTTGCTGAGGCCATTTTCTGCACCCGCTCGACGTGCGAGCCAGCCATGCGTGTGGCACGGCCGCCCGCATCGCGCAAAGCCACACCGTGCGCGACGATCTGACGATAGCTGCCATCCTTGTGCCGCATGCGGAATTCCGCAGCGTAGGCGGGCGCATTGCCATCAACATGCGCCTGGATACGGTTGAGCACGAGCGGCAGATCATCCGGGTGCACGAGGCGCAGGTACTCGCTGGTACTCGGGCCGATCTCCTTGAGCGCGTAGCCGAGCATGGCGGCAAAGCGCGTGGAGAACTGTGCGCTGCGCGTGATCAGATCAAATTCCCATAAACCGACATCCGCACCATCGAGCAGCAGTTGATGCCGCGCGGCCAGTTCAGCCTCGCGCTGCCGATAGCTCTGCTCCAGATCGTTGAGTGCCTGCATCGTCTCCTTGCGGCGGCGGATTTCGCGGGCGGCAATCGCGGCGGAGGTGTCGCCCGATGCGCGGTCACGATAGCCGAGCAAAAAGCCAGCGAGCACCGTTGCCACCGCCCCGCCCGCCAGCAGCAGCTGCAGCCAGGCCGGCACGTTGCCGATGAGAGCCGATGGTGAATCCACCAGCGAAGCCGCATACACCGCGTCGACGGCCAGACCGATACCAAACAGCACACTCACGAACAGGCTCACGACGGGGCGACGGACCGCCACACCCGTAGCACCTGATTGCGCCGACAGCGCAAACTGCAACGCCGCCGCACAGGCCGCCGCCGACAGCAGCATGACGATGCCAAGCACGCCGGCATCTGACCACGCCAGCGCATCGAAGCTGGTGACACCCGCCAGCAACAACACGGCCACAGGGCCGCTGATGCTCAGCAACACACCCAACAGCACCGCGCGTACGGTGCCCGCCTGGCCACCCAGGATGCACCACAGCGCGGCCACCGCCAGACTCCAGCAGAACGATGCCGGCGTCATCACCAACAGCGCGGCGCCCTCGTGCAGCGGCCAACGCGCAACCAGCGGCAGCAGTGGCACCGTCCATAGCGCAATCGCGCAAAACAGTGCTGTCATCGCCAGCGGCACTCGGGCGCGCGTGACATCGGCACTGCGCAGATCGTCCAGCAAACGCAACAGCAAGCTGCCGGCGCCGCATGCCACGATCAATGGCAACAATGCGCCAGCAAGCCTGCCAGTCAGTTGAGCAACAAGGTGAGCGACATCATCCACTGCGGGGTGGTTCCAGTTCTGCGGGTATCAAACAGCGTCGTGGATCAGCGGGACTGAAAGCCGTCCGGATTCATGCTTTGCCAGCGCCACGAGTCTTCGCACATGCGCTCGATACCGTATTGCGCGCGCCAGCCCAGCATGGATGCAGCGAGTGCCGGATCGGCGTAGCACGCGGCGATATCGCCGGGGCGGCGGTCCACGATCTGGTACGGAACCGGGCGGCCACTCGCACGTTTGTAGGCCTCAACAACTTCCAGCACCGAATAGCCGCGCCCAGTGCCCAGGTTGACGGTAAAGCCACGACCATCGCGACGCAGCACATCAAGCGCCGACAGATGCCCGCGCGCCAGGTCGACCACATGGATGTAGTCGCGCACGCCCGTGCCATCGGGCGTAGGCCAATCGCCACCGTAGACGGAGAGCTTCTCGCGCTTGCCGATTGCCACCTGGGCCACGTAAGGCATCAGATTGTTTGGAATCCCGCGCGGGTCTTCGCCAATCAGGCCACTGTGGTGCGCGCCAACCGGATTGAAATAGCGCAGGTAGGCAATCTGCCAAGCGGCGTTGGAGACTTCCAGGTCGCGCAGCACCTGCTCGCCCATCAGCTTGGTCTGGCCGTACGGGTTGGTGGCCGACAGCGGAAACGACTCGGTAATCGGCACCGTATGCGGATTGCCATACACGGTTGCCGACGAGCTGAACACCAACTGGCGCACATTGGCATGCGCCATCGATGCACACAGCGTGACCAGTCCGCCGATGTTGTTGTCGTAGTAGGCCAGTGGCTTCTGCACCGACTCGCCCACCGATTTGAGCGCGGCAAAGTGGATGACGGCCGAGATGCGTGTGCTGGCAAAGAGATCATCGAGCAGGCGGCGGTCACGCACATCGCCCTGCACGAACTTGGGCGTCTTGGCGGTGATCTGCTCGATACGAGACAGTACGGTCGAGCTGCTGTTGCACAGATTGTCGAGGCCGATCACCTGATAGCCCGCATCCAGCAGTTCAACCCAGGTATGCGAGGCAATGTAGCCGGTGGCGCCGGTTAGCAGAATGGTTTCTGTCATGGGTGCGAAGTATCGAGAAAGAGATCGTGGCGTGCCGATTCGAGCGCGGCATCGGGTTCGCAGCATCGATGCAACCGGCGCGGCGGAACAGCGCGATCATAGCAAGCCCAGCGCCGTACTGCGGGCCGTTTGCAAACGATGTTGCGCAAAAAAGCGGTGTTATGAAGCGGTGCCCGCGTGCGCATCCGGATGGGCTGCCGCTTGCCAGTCGGCATATGCAGAGCGCAGACGCCAGGCCGAGGTCTGGTCTCGCAAACCCAGTGCGTACCCCACCTCGGCAGGGGCTGCGCCGGCATCGAATAGCGCCGCGGCATAGCCGTTGCGCAGTGTCTGCGGCGAAAGCCGTTCGCTGCGGTGCACCAAAGCGGGCAGCGCGGCCAGCCAGGCCTCCACACGCCGGTATATCGAGGCGGCATGCATGACACGCCCACCGGCATCGGCCACGAAGATACGCTCGCCAGGCACCTCGGCGTGACCGCGCACGGCCAGCCAGGCCGCCAGCGCAGGGCGCGCGCTCACCAGCAACGGCGCGTGATACGCCGGGCCGCGCGACGGCTCGACGGTAATGCTCTCCAGCGCTTCGCCCGCGTGGCGAAGCAACAATGACTGCACCTGCGCGACCTTCAGCCCCGCACCGTGGCACACCGCCACGAGTGCCCTGTCGCGCGCCAGCTTGAATGCACTGGCATTGGCAGCCGCCTCACTCGCCCGCGCGCCTACCTCCAGTGAGGCCTCGATGGCAACGCGCTCGGCCGCGGAAAGAAAGGTGGTCGGGTCATTCTCACCCTCGGCCAGTTTCTGCTTCACTGCCGCGCTGGCCGGGTTGTGCGTGCCCATGCGCAGCACTTCAATCTGATGGAAGACGCGCTCGATCAGGCGCGCATAGCGATACCGATGCAGCTTGGTCAGGCCGGACGCATCCAGGAAGGCGGCAATGTCGCCCGCACTCCAATCCGCCAACGCACGTTGGTGCGATTCGGCCCACCGCAGCCATTTGCGCCACATTGCGCGGTACACCGTGGCCGACGACTCCCGATAGCCGCGCGCGGCCAGCCAGTGCTCAAAGGCCTGAGCGGGCTGGTCGGCCCAGTCCTGCAGGGTGGGCTGGAACAGGTCGGGAACGGGCGTGGCAGGCGGCGTTGGGCTGTCGGACATGCGGGAAAATGCAGGAAAAAACCGGCGGGAGCAGGCGTTTCGCGTATCCTGCCGAGCGTAACACGCAGTTCATGACGCCCATTGCGGATCCCATTGTGAAGAAAACCGACCTCGAAAAACTCAAGGGCCTGAAGATCGCCAACAGTCTCAAGCGCGACAGCCAGCGCGCCGGCAAGCCCGGCCAAGGCACCGGCCGTGCGATTCCCCAGAACAAATTGCTGAAAGCGCTGCTCGGCAAACCTGCAGAAGACGAGCCGAAAAAGTCCTGACGCGCACCCTACACATCTAGAACCCTGCCCTGTTGTTCCAACGGGCGCTTGGGTGCTACCGTCCGGCGCGTTCCCACATCACGTGACGCGCCGGCCATGTCCTCCTCCAAGCCCTCCTCGCCGTACCCCCACCTGCTCGCTCCGCTGGATCTCGGCTTCACCACGCTCAAAAACCGCGTGCTGATGGGCTCGATGCATACGGGGCTGGAAGACGGCAACCACTTCGACCGCCTGGCGGCCTACTTTGCCGAGCGCGCGCGCGGTGATGTCGGCCTGATGGTCACGGGTGGCTTCGCCCCCAACATTGCGGGATGGACCAAGCCGTTTGCCGGGCGCCTGGCCACGCATGGGGCAGCACGCCGCCACCGCGCCGTAACCAGCGCTGTGCACGAAGAAGGCGGCAAGATCGCGCTGCAGATCCTGCACACCGGCCGCTACGGCTATCACCCGTTTGCCGTGGCGCCCACCGCGCTGCGCTCCCCCATCAGCCCGTTCACGCCGCGCGAACTCTCCGCGCGCGGCATCGAGCGCCAGATCCGCGCGTTCGTGCGCTGCGCCCAACTGGCACGCGAAGCGGGCTACGACGGCGTCGAGATCATGGGTTCCGAGGGCTACTTCATCAACCAGTTCCTCGTCACCCATACCAACAAGCGCACCGACGACTGGGGCGGCAGCTACGCCAATCGGATGCGCCTGCCCGTGGAAATCGTCCAGCGTACGCGTGAGGCGGTCGGCCGTGACTTCATCATCATCTACCGCCTGTCGATGATCGACCTGATTCCCGACGGCAGCTCGTGGGAAGAAGTCGTGCAGCTCGCAAAGGCCGTGGAGCGCGCCGGCGCCACCATCATCAACACCGGTATCGGCTGGCATGAAGCGCGTATTCCTACCATTGCGACGAGCGTACCGCGCGCGGCGTTCGCGTGGGTGACGCAGAAGATGAAGGGCGAGGTCGGCATTCCGCTGGTCACGTCCAACCGCATCAATACGCCGGAAGTGGCAGAGAGCGTGTTGGCCGATGGCTGCGCCGATATGGTCTCGATGGCGCGCCCGCTGCTGGCCGACCCGGACTTTGTGCGAAAGGCTGCAACCAGCCGCGCGCAGGACATCAACACCTGCATTGCTTGCAACCAGGCATGTCTGGACCACGCATTCAAGGCAAAGATTGCGAGCTGCCTGGTCAACCCGCGCGCATGCCATGAGACCGAACTCGTCATCCGCCAGACGCCGGCCAAGCGACGCTTTGCTGTGGTGGGGGCGGGGCCAGCCGGGTTGTCAGCGTCGATCACGCTGGCGGAGCGCGGGCATGCGGTGGACCTGTACGACGCGGCACCCGAGCTGGGCGGCCAATTGAACATGGCCAAGACGATTCCGGGCAAGGAAGAGTTTCACGAGATGGTGCGCTACTTCACGCGCCGCGTAGAGGCCACCGGCGTGACCCTGCGCCTGGGTGCGCGCGTCGATGCGCAGCAACTGCTGGCGGGCAAGTACGACGAAATCATCATCGCGACGGGCGTGTCGCCGCGCAATCCGAAGATTCCGGGGCAAGACCATCCGAGCGTGCTGTCGTATATCGACGTGCTGCGCCATCGCAAGCCGGTGGGCAAGCGCGTGGCAATTGTCGGCGCGGGCGGCATCGGCTTTGACGTGGCCGAATTCCTCGCGCTCGATGGCCACTCGCCCACGTTGGACCTGCAAACATGGCGCACCGAATGGGGCGTCGGTGATCCGACCCAGGTGCGCGGCGGCGTGGATGGCATCCGCGCACAACCCGAAACACCTGCGCGCGAGATCATGCTGCTGCAGCGGCGCGCCGGCAAGCTGGGCGCGGGCCTGGGCAAGACGACCGGCTGGATCCACCGCACGAGCCTGAAGAACATGGGCGTGCGCATGGTCGGCGGCGTCAATTACGAGCGCATCGGCGACGAGGGCCTGCTGGTGAGCTACGGCGAGAAACGCGAGGCCGCCGAATGGCTGCCGGTCGATTCCATCGTGCTGTGCGCCGGGCAGGAACCGCTGCGCGAGTTGGTCGAACCCTTACAAGCAGGCGGCGCCAAGGTGCATGTGATTGGCGGCGCGGATGAGGCACGCGAACTCGATGCCAAACGGGCCATCGATCAAGGTACGCGTCTGGCCGCATCGTTGTGACGCCTGCAGCGTGCGCAGGGTGAAGGATTTGCACCCCGTGTCCGTTTTTACATGCCAATTTCCCATCAAACCGGCCGTAGATGGCGAAATGACAACGCTTGAAAACCTGTGCGCGATCCGTAGCGAGCGGTCCAAGGTTGGCCTGAGAAGCGCAGCCATACATGGATACGGTGAGCATCGCAGGGCCAGGATCGGACCGCGCAGCAGGATCGTGCGCAGGTTCTGGCGCGGCCGGTCCGGTTCTTGCGTCAACAGGCGCATCACGCACATTCACATGAACCGGTTTGCCCAAAAACGATCGCTCACCGCATTTCACCAGCGCGGCGCCGCTCCCCAAGGTGGACGTTGCCCATACGGCCTTCCTGCTGGACTTTGACGGCACGCTTGTCGACATCGCCCCGCAACCGGACGCCGTGCATGTCTGTGCGCCGCTGCGCGAAACACTGGCCGCTTTGCATGCCGCCTGTGGCGGTGCGCTGGCGGTCATCAGTGGGCGCACGGTACATGACCTCGAATCGTTGCTCGCCCTGCCCGGCCTGGTGATTGCCGGGGTGCACGGCGCCGAACGCCGCTATGCCGATGGCAGCTTCGTCCGCCTGAATACCGACGCAGATGTACTCGCCGAGTTGGAGCGCGAACTGCGCGCCGAACTCACACAACTGCCGGGGGTCATGCTGGAAAGCAAGGGCATCGCCTTCGCGCTGCACTATCGCCACACCCCGGATGCGGAAAACACGGTGCTCGCTTTGGCAGATCGTCTTGCGCACCGTTACTCCGACCACATCCGCCTGCAGGCGGGCAAGATGGTCGTCGAACTCAAGCCGCGCGGCGCGAGCAAGGGCGATGTCGTGCACACGCTGATGACCGAGCGCCCCTTCATGGGCCGCACGCCATTGTTTGCTGGCGATGATCTGACCGACGAAAGCGCCTTTGATGCGGTGAACGCGCTTGACGGCTGGTCGATCAAGATTGGCAACGGTCCAAGCCAGGCACTGTGGCGCGTACACGATCCAGCGGCGCTGCGTACGTGGCTTGCCGCGATGGTTGCAGACAGGCGAGGTGGCGCATGAGCCGGCTCATCGTGATCTCCAACCGCGTCGCGCCCATCGCCGAGGGCCAGGGGACGGCAGGCGGCCTGGCCGTTGGCGTGTTCGATGCGCTGCGCGAGACGGGTGGCGTGTGGTTCGGCTGGAGCGGCGAGACCACAACCACTGCCTCTAGCGAGCCCGCCATCGTCACCAAGGGCAACATCACCTATGCCACCGTCGGTTTGAACCGGCGCGACTACGACCAGTACTACCGCGGCTTCGCCAACGCGACGCTGTGGCCGATCTTCCACTATCGCGTGGATCTGGCGCGCTTTCAGCGGCAGGAGTACCACGGCTATCGACGCGTCAACTCGCAGTTTGCGCATCAGATCAAGGCGCTGGTCAAGCCAGACGACATCCTCTGGGTACACGACTATCACCTGATCCCGTTTGCCGCCGAATGCCGTGCACTGGGGCTGACCAACCGCATCGGGTTCTTCCTGCATATCCCGTTTCCGGCACCGGAAATCCTGACGACAATCCCACCGCATGAGGAACTGATACGCGCGCTGTGTGCGTACGACCTTGTCGGCTTCCAGACCGAAACCGACCGCGTCGCCTTTTACGACTACATCGAACGCGAGGCACGTGGCTACATCGAGAATAGGGAGCAGAACGGCCCGGTGCACGCGTTCGGCCACACGCTACGTGCAGAGGTCTACCCCATCGGCGTGCATCCCGATGAGATCGCACAACAAGCAGTGTCGTCGCTGGCGCGGCGCAATCCGTTCGCACGGCACACCAGCCCGCGCAGTGAGCAGGAAAATGGCCCGGCGAATCAACCCAAACTCATCATGAGCGTGGACCGCCTGGACTATTCGAAAGGGTTACCCGAGCGCTTTCACGCATTCGAGCAATTGCTTGATGACTTTCCAGACCACCGCCGGCACGTGACCTTCATCCAGATCGCGCCAACCTCGCGCCAGGACGTGCAGAGCTACCAGCAGATTCGCCAGCGCCTGGAGGCAGAATCGGGGCGCATCAATGGCAAGCACTCCGAGCTGGACTGGACTCCCATCCGCTACATCAACAAGCAATACGAGCGGCGCGTACTGATGGCATTGTTCCGCACCTCGCACATCGGCTATGTCACACCGCTGCGCGACGGCATGAACCTGGTAGCCAAGGAATACGTGGCCGCGCAGGACCCCGAGAACCCGGGCGTGCTGGTGCTCTCACGCTTTGCCGGTGCGGCGCGCGAATTGGACGCGGCACTCATCGTCAATCCGTACGACACGCGTGGCATGGCCGAGGCGCTCAACCGTGCCCTGACAATGCCACTGGAAGAACGCAAGGCGCGCTATGCCCACATGATGGATCGGCTGCGCACAGCAAACTTGACAGTCTGGCGCGAGCGCTTCGTTGCGGATCTTCGTAACGCACCTGAGCCATCCTAGCGATAGAGCCTTAACGTCACTTTGGCATTTTCACAAATTTAGCTTGCTATTAGATCGCGCACTATCTAATATGCACGACATGGACACACGCAAGACCGCCTCTCCGCACTCGAACCTGTCGCTGGACGTGCAGCTGTGCTTCGCGCTGTACTCGACCATGATCGGGTTGAACAAGGTGTATCGGACGCTGCTCAAGCCCCTGGGCCTGACGTATCCGCAATACCTGGTCATGCTGGTGCTGTGGGAGAACGACGCGCAGACCGTGTCGGCGATCGGCGAGCGGCTGTTTCTCGATTCGGCCACCCTCACCCCCATGCTCAAGCGTCTGGAGGCGTCGGGCGTGATCGAGCGCCGACGTTCCGAGGAGGACGAGCGTCAGGTGATCATCTCGCTGACGGACGCGGGCTGGCAATTGCGGGAACGCGCCAAGGACGTGCCGAACTGCATCGGTGCTGCCGCGGAATGCGCCCCAAAGGACATTGAAGCCTTGCGTACGCAGCTGAATGACTTGCGCGGGCGGCTTTTCAAACACGCCGCCTAAAGCGAGAACACGACCCCGGCGGGTGCCGCAATACACTCGCTTTTTTTGAAGCAAATACATAGCGCGCTATTTAATAGCAAACTATATCAACCCAGTGCTTCGGCTCCGACGGCCGCTGCACTTCGCTCCCAACCTTGATCAGGAGAACTGCCATGTCGATCGAAAACGTCCTGTACCGCGCCCAAGCCAACGTCACCGGTGGCCGCGACGGCCGTGCCGTCATCAGCGATGCCAACCTGGATCTGCGCCTGTCCACGCCTCGTGAGCTCGGCGGCGCTGGTGGCGAAGGCACCAACCCAGAACAACTGTTTGCGGCCGGCTACAGCGCCTGCTTCATCGGCGCGATGAAGTTCGTGGCCGCGCGCGACAAGCTGCGCATGCCCGCAGACGCCAGCGTGCAAGGCAACGTTGGCATTGGCGTCATTCCCAATGGCTTCGGTATCGAGGTCGAACTGAAGATCAGCCTGCCCGGCATGGAGCGCGACCAAGCCCAGACGCTGATCGACCGCGCTCACATCGTCTGCCCGTACTCCAACGCTACGCGCGGCAATATCGACGTGCGCCTGAGCCTGGTCTGAGTACCCTTCCGTTGCAGCGGGCGCTTCGCTATCAGGCGCCTGCGCTGCCGCTACGCAGGATGCGTTCGGCGGTCTGGGGTGCACCGTCTTCTGCCTGCGGTGCCAGCATGCCAGCCAGCAGGGCATTCATACGTGCCCAATGCGAGCCCGGCCAGTAGACACGTTGGCAGACATCGCAGGTACTGAACAGGTGCTGCCGTTCGCGCACACGCGGCGGCACGCTGCCGGCGGCCTCTTCCACGCTCAGCAAACGCAGCGGCACGTTGCATTCCAGGCAGCGTGAAAATGGCCGTGCTGCATCCGCCAGCCTGAAACGCGCAACGATCTCGCGCATCTGCGCCTGCGGCTCACGCTCGCGAATAAACGCGCCACGGCGGATACCGCGCCGCTTGAGCAGCTCACGATCGCGCGAGAGGATAATCCAGTCGTCCGCCAAGGCCAGCGCCTCGATGGCGGCATCGGCATAATTGTTGTCGTAGGTGGTATCGAAGCCGGCCATACGCAGCAGGCGTGCGGTTGCGCCCAGGTGCGCGTCACACAGAAAGTGCAGCGGCGCAGCAGGAAGCGACGGTTCCACGCCAAGAACGGTCACGTGACCGTGCACGGGCAGCACGGCTTCCAATGCCTCCGCGCGGCCATCCACAAGCACTCGTCCCACCTCGGTATGTGGCACACCGAGCGCTTCGATGGCGTGCTTGAATGTGGCGCTCGCCGCCCAGGCACGCACAACGGTATGCCCACGCAAGGCCAGCGGCAGCAGCGGCGTCAGGATGCGATCAAACGTGAAAGCGGCGGGTGACATGCCTGCCACGATACTCCGAGGCAGGCTCGAACGGGAAACCGACGCGCAAATCAGCGCGCGAATCAGTCCTTGAGCGTGCGCGGCAGGATCAGCGCGAATACCGTGCCATGCCCTGGCCGGCTGCGCACGTCGATCGTGCCACCGTGCCGCTCGATCACGGTCTTGACGAAGGGCAGCCCGAGGCCAACGCCCCCGCTGCCATCGGGCTTGCGCTCGGCTTGGAAGAACGGCTCGAACAGGCGGTGCACCGTCTCGTCGGTCATGCCGATTCCCTGGTCGGTCACGCTCAGCACGAGCGCGCCGTCACTTGTGGCGTCGATGGCGACTGACACCGTCGTGCCCGACGGCGAGTACTTGATCGCGTTATCCACAACGTTGACGAGCGCCCGCATAAGCATGTCGGCATTGCCATCAACGATGGTGTCGTCCACCGAAAACACCGGCTCGTGCAATACGATTCCCTTCTGATCGGCGGCAAGCCAGCTTTGGTCGATGGCTTCTTCGGCCACCTCGCTCAATGCCACGGGCTCGAACTCCGCGCGATCCAGACGCTCGGCGCGGCTCAACTGCATGAAGTCTTTCGCAATGCGCAGCGAATAGGCGGCCTGCTGGCGTAGATCACTCAAGAACTCACGGTCCGTCGGCGTGACCACATTGTCATTGTGGGTCGCACCGCGACGGTCGATCAACGACAGGATCGCCGTCAGCGGGCTGCGCAAATCGTGCGCAATATGCCTCAGCATGCGCTTGTCTTGCGAGACCAGGTCTTTCACATCAGCGATATCAATCAGGCAAACCAGGTGCGACCTCTGCGCCACCCCGTTGGCGCCTTCCGACTCGCTCGACAGCGGTTCGCATACCAACATGTGGGCGCGACCGCCCCACTCGATTTCGTGGCTGATATCACCGCCCTTGAGCACGCTTTCTGCGACGAACTGTTCGACCTGTGCGAGTGCCTGCGTCGTACCGGGCGTGGCTTCGGCCGCCGCATCGGCGTTCATCAATGCCGCCGCCTTCGCATTCCACACGGCAACATGGCCGTCCATCGCCAGAAACACGGGATACGGCAACTGGTTGATCATGTCGACATACAGCGTCTGCCAGCCGCGCACCTGGCGCAGCGCAGCCTTGATCTCGGCGAGATCACCATCGGGCGCCAGTGCAAGTGCGGCTGGCGTTGACATCCGATGCTTGGGTTGAATCGACGCCGCAATCGCGCGCCACTCCGACAGTTCACGTCGCAGCAATGCGAGTGTCCGGCTATGCCGATCCCATGCAAAAAACACGTAGATCAGCAAGCACACGAACGGCAGCAGGCCAAGCGGCAGAAACATGTGAAACGCCAGCAGCACAAGCGGCACAGCAAAAATCAACACCCCCCAGCCAATTGCGGCCACATGCATGGCGCGGCCCGGCACGAACAGGCAAATCAAGACAATGCCCAGCGCCAACGCAATGTAGACCACCACCTCGACGGCGGAGGACACTTCCCGCGCGAGGTTGCCCGCCACCACCGCATCGGTGAGCAGCGCGTCGAGCTGCGCACGGGAAACCTCGTGCGAATCAAGCGACGACACCTGATATGCGCCCTCACCCCGCCACGCGAGATTGCCGACAAACACCACCTTGCCTGCAAATGCGGATTTCGGCACCCGCCCCCGGATGACATCGAGATACGAGTACTGCGGCAACCCCACCCTGCGCGGCAGCATCGTCACCACCGCCTGCGTCTGTCCACCGCCCACGGATAGCGCGTAGGGCTGCGTGAACGCATCTATGCGCAGCGGCGGCGTGATGCCAGCCACGCGCAGTGCATCGAGCGCAACGTGCGCGCGCGGCCCGCTCGCGGACGCAACATAGGGGACGAAGCCCGTCACCACACCATAGTGACCGACGTAAACCTCGCGCTGGCTGAGTGCCGCCGCAAGCGTTACCGCGGTCGGCGGCAACATCAGCACCGGGTTTCCAGCGGGGTCACTCGCGTTGGCGGGCGGCACCAGCAGCGTGTTCCGACGCACGCGCATGCCCGCCTCAAGGCTCGAATTGTCAAGCGCCCGCGACAAAGGCAGGTCGATGACCACGCTGGCCGCATCACCCAACCGGTCGAGTAGCTGCTCCGAAGTATCGGCAATCTGCCGTAGGTCAAGCTGCGCCACTGTGGCCGCGTCAATGTTGACGATGGCAACCCGACCGGTCGACGGCCGCGCAACGAGCGTCGCCATCACATCAAAGAAAACGCGGTCGAGCGCCCCGGACATCACGCCACCACTCGGATGGCCACTGAAGGCCGCCAACACCAGCATCGCAATCACGAAAAGGCCCCGCCAAGGGCCAAGCGCAGTGAGGCGGCGAAGGGTGGCAGACATGCGACCGGACGGCGGGCGGAGGCGTGTCAATCGATGTTGGAATCGGGCGCATCTGCCATGCGCTCAAGACGATAGCCGTAGCGGTACACACTGGAGATCCCGAGCCCGTGTGTGCGCAGGCGCAGCATATTGCGAACCCGCGTGATATAGGTTGCCAGTGTGCCGACCTGCTCTCGGTCGGTCTCGCCCCAGACATGCTTGAGCAGCGCATCACGACTGACAACACGCCCCGCATGCGCGAGCAGGTAATAGGCAATCGCAAACTCTCGCTCAGGCAGCGATGCTTGCGAGCCATCGGGCAGCGTTGCCGTGCGCGAGGCCTCGTCGAGCACATAGCCGGCAAACTCGATCTGCTTTTTTTGCTGCGTTTGCGGATAGTACTTGCGTAATTGCGCAACCACGCGGGCGATCAGCATGCGCTCGCTGGCAGGCTTGACGAGGTAGTCGTCGGCACCGCTTTCCAGCCCGTGCAGGATGTCGCGCTCGTCGTCGTGCTGGGTCAGCAGCACGATGGGGATCAGGTAGTCAACACGCTTGCGCGTGTCGATCAGCACCTCGATACCGGTCATGCCCGGCACGTCCCAATCGAGCAGCAGCATGTCGACCTTTTCCTTGTCGATGCGCTCGATGAAGCTGCGGCCATCGTGCTCGACGATGACATCGTACCCGGCACTCTCCAGCCAGCGCTGAACTGCCTGCGCTTGCGCAAGGTTGTCTTCAAGGACGGCAATGCGTTTTTTTTCGTGGTCGGTAGACATAGCCGTCGACATGGTCGAAGGAGTTCGAGATGCGTGAATTGTCAATCACTATTGAGTGCTGCAAATAGTACCAGCCTTGCCAGCCATTTCCAGCCCCTCTGCAGCCAGAGGCGCACACGGCCCTATCGGCACGATTGATTTAATGCATGGCGCACCGCCGTCGTCTTGAACAGCCGTGGCCGTCTGATGAGCAGGCGGCAACAGATTCTTCCCCCTAACCCAATTTAGAGAGAACCATCATGTTGAGCCTGCACACCAACGCTGCTGCAATGAACAT
>NZ_CATZLL010000021.1:0-69289 GCF_958415495.1 Ralstonia flaminis
ACACGCTGATCGTGGGCGCATTGATGGTCAGCGTGAGTGGGCCGCTGGTGGCCGAGAACGGACCGGTGCCGGTGCTGCTGTCGGTGGCGGTCACGGTGAAGTTAAAGCTGCCACCAGTGGTGGGGGTGCCAGATAAGGTGCCATTACTGGCGAGCGACAGACCCGACGGCAAGCTACCGGACGCCAGCGTGTAGGTATAGGGCGCGGTGCCACCGTTGGCGCTGGCCAGCGACTGGCTATAGGCCGTGCCCACCGTGCCGGCGGCGGGCGACGACGGTGCATAGGTAACCGTCGCATTCGATACGGTGACAGTGATCGTGGCCGGCGACGACGTGCCGCCCGCGTTGGTGGCCGTATAGGCAAACGTATCGGTGCCCGAAAACGATGGGTTGGGCGTGTAGGTGAGGCTCAAGCCCGATGCGGTGGCCGTGCCGTGGGTTGCTGGTGTAGAGACAGTCACGCTGGTCGGCGCGCCGCCGGTAATGCTCAGCGGAATCGCGTTGTTGGTACTGCCGTGCGCCACGGTGGCGCTGGTTGCACCAGTAATTGGCGGGGCAACGTAGGTGAACTGGTCGGCCGCGCTGGTAGCGCTGGTGCCACCAGTGGCGGTCACGGTCACGTCGACAACGCCGGCCGAGCCAGCGGGCGACGTCGCCGTGATCGATGTAGCGCTGTTGACGGTGAAGCCGGTGGCGTTGGTTGCGCCGAACTTGACGGACGTGACGCCCGTGAAGTTGGTGCCGGTGATGGTGACGGAGGTGCTGCCTGCGGTTGGGCCGGTGGTGGGCGAAATGCCGGTCACAGTGGGAGATTGCTGAGGCAGCGAGACGTTGATTGTCACGTTGCTCGTATAGGGGCCGATACACCCAGGTTGCGCGGCAGGGCACCCATAGAACGGGAACGTCCATGGCCCGGTCTTGCCGGCTGCCTGGATGAACACCAGAATGTCCTTCGGATAGTTGTTCAAGTTGACCGACATCGACGAGCCGTCTGCTGCGTTAACCTGACCCGTGTTACCACCCGAGTCTGAGTAGATACCGGCCTTCCCCGAGTCACAGCTAGCGTATTCGGCAGGAGTCAGTTCCCGCGTGTAGGTGTTACCCGACTGTTCCGACGCCTGCACAGTCCAGTTGATGGTGCAATCAGCCCATGCGGCAGATGCGACCGTCCACAGCACCATCGCCAGCATCAGTGCACGCAGCCAGCGCCACCAAGCAAGACGGTGCGAGTGGCCATGCTGCCGACTGGATTCACTGGCACTCAGCCATGCGCTCCCGTCTGCCCCCAGACGCTGGGCCATCGACCATCCGGCGACCCCATGCCGGCCATACGGGCTGCTTTGTGTCAGCACGCGCATTCTCCCTCGTCCCGCCCGCTGTATTGCAGGCTTTTCTCTTTAGCGTTCTGGGTAATCAGGCCTGACTGCCATCAGGCACCCTTCGTAATGGGGGAATGGCGTGCGAATTCAAATATCTACAACCAATTGCATAATGCATAACTATGCAAATGATTAGGCATTAACCCTTAGAAATTCCCCGCGGATCAGCGAGGCCTTTTCTTTAATTTGACAGCCACACCGATGCCGACGCGATGCTAGGAAAAATCTCCCGTGCCGTCAATACCAACTTTCGGCTTAATCGTTATCCGACAATGGTTTGGGCGGACTCATCTGCCTTGACATGGGAGCTTCATCGTATCGTTTGAAAATACTTTGCGGCATGTCTTGTTAGTACAACATACCCGTGTCGTAAATCAAATTGCAGTGTCGAGCCGGACAATGATAAAAATACCGGCCATCAAAAATTCAAAATCGTGGCAGTGCCACATCACGAGGGAGGGGGTTGTGGATCAATTTCTTGGCGAGATTCGCCTCTGCGCATTTTCTTTTCCACCAAGAGGATGGGCGCTCTGTAGCGGCGCGCTATTGCCGGTACAGCAGAACACTGCACTGTTCTCGCTGCTCGGCACCATGTACGGCGGTGATGGCATCCGCACCTTCGCACTACCGGACCTGCGCGGCCGTACCCCGCTGCACCGCGACCTTCAGAGCTACGTGCAGGGCGAGGAAGCCGGCTCGGAAACGGTCACGCTGAATGGGCAGCAACTGCCGGTGCACAACCACCAGTTCGTCGTATCGGCTACATCAGCCACGTCGGTCAATGTCAGCTCGACGCAGGATCACTTGCTCGCCGCCAGCAACCTCTACAGCGCGACCGACCCGAATATCAAAGGCCCCGGCACGGTGCTGTACGGCACCCCCGGCACCCTGACCGCAATGTCGGGCGAAGCCTGCGGCTCCATCGGCGGCTCGCAGTCGCACGAAAACATGCAGCCCTCGCTGGTGCTGAACTACATCATCGCGCTGACCGGCATCTACCCGTCGCGCAGCTAGGAGTCCATTCATGGCAACACCATACATTGGCGAAATCCGTCTGTTCGCCGGCAACTTCGCGCCGGCAGGCTGGCTGCTGTGTCAGGGGCAGATCATCAGCATTGCTGACAACGAAACACTGTTCATGCTGCTGGGCACGACCTACGGCGGCAACGGCCAGACCACCTTCGGCCTGCCCAACATGCAGGGTAGGCTACCGATTGGCCAGGGTCAGGGCCCCAATCTGACCAACCGTGTGATCGGCCAGTCGATCGGCGTCGACAGCGTAACGTTGACGATCAACCAGATTCCTGCCCACACCCACACCATCAGCGCCACCAGCGCGGCGGCTTCGACCGTCACGCCGGGTCCCGGCGTGCTTCTTGCGACGACACCCGACACGAAGGCCTTCTACGACGACGGCACGCCCAATCCGCCAGGCAAGGCCGCAATGGCCCCGCAAACGATCGGCACCGCAGGCAACAGCCAGCCGCACGCGAACCACATGCCGACAGCGTCCATCAACTACATCATCGCCACGGTGGGTATCTACCCGTCGCAGAGCTAAGCAAGGGGCACTCCATGTCTGATGCATTTACTGGCGAAATTCGCGTCTTCGGCTTCAACTTCCCACCCGCGAATTGGGCCGCCTGCGATGGCACGATCCTCCCGATTTCGCAGAACCCCAACCTGTTCTCGATCCTGGGTGCCACCTATGGTGGTGACGGCAGAACTACGTTCGCCTTGCCCGATCTGCGTGGTCGTGCCGCGATGGGGCCGGTTGGCGGAGCGTTAAACGCCCCACAGGGCTTCCCCACGGTGACACTGACGACCGCTGAAATGCCCATGCATACGCACACAGCGTATGCCGATGGCGGCCGCCCAGCCTCAACCACGGCGGCGGGCCATTTGGCCGCCCGTTTCCTGGTCGCCAACAATCAGGCGTACATCGTGAACAACCCGCTGCCAACGCTCACAATGCTGGCACCGCAAGCCGTCGGTTCCGCCGGTGGCAGTCTGCCGCACGACAACATGCAGCCGTACCTAGTGGCCAACTACTGCATCTGCCTGTCCGGCGTGTATCCGCCGCGCCCGTAAGCCGCGCTGCAATTGCGGACCGGCAGCGCACACCGTGCCGGTCCGTTTTTAGGTTCCCGATTTCCGCCTCTGTTTCTTCGCAGCCTCCATGACGATTTCCGCCGAGCTGTTCCAGCCGCATGTCGGCACCGCGTTCTCCGTGCTCCAGGAGCCGGGTCAAACGCCCAACCCCCAATTCACGCTGCGCCTGGACGAAGTGACCGCCGCACCCGCGGCGCGCCCCGGCCAGCAAGCGTTCTCCCTGTTCTTCGCGGGCGATAGCTCGTTCACGCTGCAGCAGGGCACGTACTTCCTGCAGCACGACTCGCTGCCCGAACAGGCCATCTTCCTGGTGCCTATCGAGCGCAACGCGGAAGGCTTCCGCTACCAGGCTTGCTTCAACCTCGGCTGAGCCACCGCATGCCCGTCTTCCCTATCGAACGGCCCGGCACCACGCTGCGCCCGCTGACCAACGCAGACCAACCCTTCCTGCTGCACCTGTACGGCACCACGCGCGAAGCGGAACTGCAGGCGACCGGCTGGACGGATGCGCAAAAAGCGCACTTCGTGCAGATGCAGTTCGATGCGCAGCAACGCGCGTACTTTGCTTACCCCGATGCGGAGTTCTTCGTGATCGAGCAGGACGGCGCACTTGTGGGGCGCCTCTACCTGCAGCAGCGGGAAGAGGCGTTGCTGATCATCGATATTTCACTGGTGCCCCAACGCTGCGGTTTGGGGATCGGTAGCGCGGTGCTTTCTGCCGTGTTTGCGCAGGCACTTGCCGTGGGCAAACGGGTGCAGTTGCACGTGGAGCGCTTCAACCCTGCGTTGCGGCTGTATCAGCGGATGGGGTTTCGGCCGGTGGAGGACAAGGGCGTGTACCTGTTTCTGGAGTGGGGCGGGGCAACCGCTCCAGCAACGCCTGTATAGAATTCCCTTGTAAATGAACTGTTGTTCCGGATGTTCCGCTATCAGATGCAGTGCATCTGCACAGGACCGAGCCCACACGCAGATTGCAGGGCGCAGAGGCACCGGCCGTGCTGAGACCCTTACGCCGCACGCAGCTCGCGAATGCCTTTGCCCAAGCGCTTGCGCAACAGCGTGCGCAACGTCACGCCATCGGCATAGCCGACCTGCTCGGCAATCTGGTCGACGCTGTGCTTGCTGGTCTTGAGCAGATGCACCGCGCGCTCGACGCGCAAATCCTGGATGTAGGCGATGGGCGTCTTGCCGAGCACCTCGTTCAGCCGCCGCGATAGCGTGCGCTTGCTGGTGGCCAGCGCATCCGCCGCCGCGTCGAGCGTGATGGCGGTGTCGAGCCGCTCGCGCACCCAGCGGTCAAAGCGCTCGACCAGCGGATCAGCATGCGTGAGGTGGTCGGCAATCACATAGGCTGATTGCGATGGCCGCGTGTCGAACACGAGGTAGCGCGCGACCAGCGCGGCCAGCTCCGGGCTGCTCTGGCGGATCACCCACAACGCCATGTCGATATGACTGAGTGCGGCGCCGGCCGTCAGCATCGTGCCGCTGGGCACGATGATGCGATGCGCGTCGAGCCGCACCTGCGGATAGCGCTGGCGGAACAGCGGCGTGAGCCACCATGTGGTGGTGGCGTCATGGCCGTCCAGCAGGCCGCTTTCTGCCAGCACGAATGTGCCAATGCATGCAGCCGCCATGCGCGCACCGCCCGCCGACCACGCGCGCAAAACGGGCAGCGCGTTCGTCACATCTTCACGGCCCAGCGCAGGCACCAGCACTTCGGGCATCTTGGCGCTGATGGCCGGCACGATCACCCAGTTTGGGGTGGCCGCATCGCCCACGCTGCACACGGGCACCTGCAGGCCCAGTCCGCTATGCACCTGCGGCCGCATGCCGACCACCGCAACCTCAAACGCAGGCACATCAATGCCGGCCACCCGCGCCAGTTCATTGGCCGTGGCAAAGGCATCGAGCACCGTGGCCAGCCCCGTATCGAACACACCTTCCAGCGCGAGCACCGCGATCCGCATGGCAGTATCGATATCAAAGTTGTCAATCGGGACAGTATTTTCCGTCACGACGGCTTTGTAAAGTCGGTCTGTCCGTGCAGACCCCCTGCGCGGCATCTGGAGACCCAAGATGATCAAGTACGCGTTGTTCGCCCGGCTGACTGCCAAGCCGGGCAAGGAGCAGGCTTTGGCTGACTTTCTGCAGGCCGGCCTGGAGATGGCCAATCAGGAAGCCACCACCCCGATCTGGTTTGCGTTGCGCATTGCGCCCAACGTGTTCGGTATTTTCGATGCCTTTACCAGCGAGCAGAACCGCCAGGCCCACCTGGACGGCCCGATTGCCAAGGCGCTCATGGCCAACGCAGCCGAGCTGCTGGCCTCGCCGCCCGAGATTGCACCGATTGAAGTGCTGGGCATGAAGAACACCGGCGCAAACTGAACGCCAGAAACGACAAAACCGCCGCTGCCGGTTTGTGCCCGGATGCGGCGGTTTGGGTTCGCGAAGCGTACGTACCCTTAGCCCGGCACGCGCACCCAGCCTTCCATCAACACGCGCGCGCTGCGGCTCATGATGGCCTTGGTGACGGTCCATTCGCCGTCGACCAGCTTGGCCTCGGCGCCTACGCGCAGCGTGCCGGACGGATGCCCGAAGCGCACCGCACCACGTTCGCCGCCACCGGCTGCCAGGTTGACCAGCGTGCCCGGAATGGCCGCAGCCGTGCCGATGGCCACTGCAGCCGTACCCATCATGGCGTGGTGCAGCTTGCCCATCGACATGGCACGCACCAGCAGGTCCACATCGCCCGTACCGACCTTCTTGCCGCTCGACGCCACGTAGTCCTTCGGCGGCGCCACAAACGCCACCTTGGGCGTGTGCTGGCGCGTGGCCGCCTCGTCGATGCGCTTGATGAGGCCCATGCGCATTGCGCCGTGCGCGCGGATGGTCTCGAACATCGCCAGCGCCTTTGCGTCGCTGTTGATGGCGTCCTGCAGCTCGGTGCCGGTGTAGCCGATGGACTCGGCGTTCACGAAGATGGTCGGGATACCGGCGTTGATCATCGTCGCCTTGAGCGTGCCCACGCCGGGCACGTCCAGGTCGTCGACGAGGTTGCCGGTGGGGAACATCGCGCCGCCGCCGTCGGCGTCTTCATCTGCTGCGGGGTCGAGGAATTCGAGCTGCACTTCCGCGGCCGGGAAGGTCACGCCATCCAGTTCAAAGTCGCCCGTCTCCTGCACCGCGCCGTTGGTGATGGGCACGTGCGCAATGATGGTCTTGCCGATGTTGGCCTGCCAGATGCGCACGATGGCGGTGCCGTTCTGCGGCACACGGCTCGCGTCGACCAGGCCGTTGCTGATGGCGAACGGGCCGACAGCGGCGGACAGGTTGCCGCAGTTGCCCGACCAGTCCACAAACGGCTTGTCGATGGAGACCTGACCGAACAGGTAATCCACGTCATGGTCCGGCCGCGTGCTTTTGGCGAGGATCACCGTCTTGCTGGTGCTCGACGTGGCGCCGCCCATGCCGTCGATCTGCTTGCCGTACGGATCGGGGCTGCCGATCACGCGCATCAGCAGGGCATCGCGCGCCGGGCCGGGCTCCTGCGCGGCCAGCGGCAGGTCTTGCAGACGGAAGAACACGCCCTTGCTGGTGCCGCCACGCATATACGTGGCGGGAATCTTCACTTGGGCTGGATGGCTCATGCTGCCTCCTTGTTCGATTCCAGGAAGTCCTGCGCAAAGCGCTGCAGCACACCGCCGGCTTCGTAGATCGAGACTTCCTCATCGCTGTCCAGGCGGCACGTGACGGGCACTTCCACGCGTTCGCCGTTCTTGCGGTGGATCACGAGCGTGAGATCCGCACGCGGCTGGCGCGCCCCGATCACGTCAAAGGTTTCGGTGCCGTCGATGCTCAGCGTCAGGCGCGTGGTACCCGGCTTGAACTCCAACGGCAGCACGCCCATGCCGATCAGGTTGGTGCGGTGAATGCGCTCGAAGCCCTCGGCCACAATGGCCTCCACGCCGGCCAGTCGCACGCCTTTGGCGGCCCAGTCGCGCGAACTGCCCTGGCCGTAGTCGGCGCCGGCAATCACAATCAGCGGCTGCTTGCGGTCCATGTAGGTCTCGATCGCTTCCCACATGCGCGTGACCTTGCCTTCGGGCTCGATGCGCGCCAGCGACCCCTTCTTCACCGCGCCGTCCACCACAGCCATCTCGTTGATGAGCGTGGGGTTGGCAAACGTGGCGCGCTGCGCGGTCAGGTGGTCGCCGCGGTGCGTGGCGTACGAGTTGAAGTCTTCTTCCGGCAGCCCCATCTTGGCGAGGTATTCGCCGGCGGCGCTGCTCGCCAGAATGGCGTTGGACGGCGACAGGTGGTCGGTCGTGATGTTGTCGCCCAGAACAGCCAATGGGCGCAGGCTCTTGAGCGTGCGCTCGCCCGCCAGCGCGCCTTCCCAATAGGGAGGACGGCGGATGTAGGTGCTCTGTGCGCGCCAGTCGTACAGCGGGCTCACCTTGGTGGTGTTTTCGCTGCGCTGTTCGAACATCGGGATGTACACCTGGCGGAACTGCTCCGGCTTGACCGAGGCACGCACGATGGCGTCGATCTCTTCATCGCTCGGCCACAGGTCTTTCAGCAGGATGGGCTTGCCGTTGGCATCCGTGCCGAAGCTGTCGCGCTCAATGTCAAAGCGCACCGTGCCGGCAATCGCATAGGCCACCACCAGCGGCGGCGAGGCGAGAAACGCCTGCTTGGCATACGGGTGGATACGGCCGTCAAAGTTGCGGTTGCCCGAGAGCACGGCGGTGGCGTACAGGTCGCGGTCGATGATCTCTTGCTGGATCTTCGGGTCCAGCGCGCCGCTCATGCCGTTGCACGTGGTGCAGGCAAACGCGACGATGCCGAAGCCGAGTTTCTCCAGCTCGGCCTTCAGCCCAGCCTCGTCCAGGTACAGCTCAACCGCCTTGGAGCCGGGCGCGAGCGAGCTTTTCACCCACGGCTTGCGCGTTAGGCCCAGGCGGTTGGCATTGCGCGCCAGCAGCGCGGCGGCAATCACGTTGCGCGGGTTGCTGGTGTTGGTGCAGCTCGTGATGGCGGCGATGATGACCGCGCCATCCGGCATCTGGCCTGGGGTTTCTTCCCACTTGCCGGCGATGCCCTTGGCGGCCAGGTCGGTCGTGGCCACACGTGCGTGCGGGTTGGACGGGCCGGCCATGTTGCGCACCACGCTCGACAGGTCAAAGCGCAGCACGCGTTCGTATTCAGCATGCTTGAGCGTGTCGGACCACAGGCCTGCCGTCTTGGCGTAGGTCTCGACCAGTTTGATTTGCTCGTCGGTGCGGCCGGTCAGGCGCAGGTAGTCGAGCGTGTTCTCGTCGATCGAGAACATCGCGGCCGTGGCGCCATACTCAGGGGCCATGTTGGAGATGGTGGCGCGGTCGCCCAGTGTCAGGCGGGAAGCGCCTTCCCCGTAGAACTCCAGATACGCGCCCACCACCTTCTGCTTGCGCAGGAACTCAGTGAGGGCCAGCACGATGTCGGTGGCGGTGATGCCGGGCTGGCGTTGGCCCGTCAGCTCCACGCCGACGATGTCCGGCAGGCGCATCCACGACGCACGGCCGAGCATCACGTTCTCGGCTTCCAGGCCGCCCACGCCGATGGCGATCACGCCCAGCGCATCCACGTGCGGCGTGTGGCTGTCGGTGCCCACGCAGGTGTCAGGGTAGGCCACGCCGTCGTGTGCCTGGATGACGGGTGACATTTTCTCCAGATTGATCTGGTGCATGATGCCGTTGCCCGCCGGGATCACGTCGACATTCTTGAACGCGAGCTTGGTCCAGTCGATGAAGTGAAAGCGGTCTTCGTTGCGGCGGTCTTCAATGGCGCGGTTCTTGGCGAAGGCGTCGGGGTCGAAACCGCCGCATTCCACGGCCAGCGAGTGGTCGACGATCAGCTGCACCGGCACGACCGGGTTGACCTTGGCGGGGTCGCCGCCCTGGTCGGCAATGGCGTCGCGCAGGCCGGCGAGGTCCACCAGTGCAGTCTGGCCCAGGATGTCGTGGCAGACCACGCGAGCGGGGAACCACGGGAAGTCCAGGTCGCGCTTGCGTTCGATCAGTTGCTTGAGGGAATCGGTGAGCGTGGCCGGGTCGCAGCGGCGAACCAGATTCTCGGCCAGCACGCGGGAGGTGTAGGGGAGCTTGTCGTAGGCGCCCGGTTGAATGGCTTCTACGGCTTCTCTAGCGTCGAAGTAGTCGAGCTTTGTGCCGGGGAGGGGCTTTCGGTGTTCTGTATTCATGGTGTGGGTGCATCCCTTGTTTCATCCCCTGCCGGGGCTGACTCACTTTCTTTGTCTTGCCAAAGAAAGTAAGCAAAGAAAGGCGCGCCCGAGATGGCGAAAGCCTCCTTGAATTTTCATAACCGAGCGGAGACGGGGAAAACTCGCTTCGCTCAGACAGTTCCCCGTCTTGTTTCCGCTCGCTTACAAAAATTCAAGGCGCCATCTAGGGCAGGAACGTCAACGGCCAAACCGTCTTGGGGGCTGGCGTTGACGCTCCTTTCGCAGGCGCGTTTACGGGCGCTTGCTGATCGGCACGAACTTCAGGTCGTCCGGGCCGGTGTAGTTGGCGCTCGGGCGGATGATCTTGTTGTCGATGCGTTGCTCGATGATGTGCGCTGCCCAGCCCGACGTACGTGCGATCACGAACAGCGGTGTGAACATGGCCGTCGGCACGCCCATCATGTGATACGACACGGCGCTGAACCAGTCCAGGTTCGGGAACATCTTCTTGATGTCCCACATGACCGTTTCCAGGCGTTCGGCAATGTCGAACATCTTGGTGTTGGACGCTTCCTTCGACAGCTTGCGCGCGACTTCCTTGATGACCTTGTTGCGCGGGTCGGACACGGTGTACACCGGGTGGCCGAAGCCGATCACCACTTCCTTGGCTTCCACGCGGCGGCGGATGTCGGCTTCGGCTTCGTCCGGGGTGTCGTAGCGTTTCTGGATCTCGAAGGCGACTTCATTGGCGCCACCATGCTTCGGGCCACGCAGCGCACCGATGGCGCCGGTGATGGCCGAGTAGATGTCCGAGCCCGTGCCGGCAATCACGCGGCCGGTGAAGGTGGAGGCGTTGAATTCGTGCTCCGCATACAGGTTGAGCGACACGTGCATCGCGTCGACCCACGACTTGGACGGCTCCACGCCGTGCAGCAGATGGAGGAAGTGGCCGCCGATGGAGTCATCATCGGTTTCGACTTCAATGCGCTTGCCGTTGTGGCTGTAGTGGTACCAGTACAGCAGCATCGAGCCGAGACTCGCCATCAGGCGGTCGGCGATGTCGCGTGCACCGGGGGTGTTGTGGTCGTCCTTCTCGGGCAGCACGGTGCCGAGCACCGACACGCCGGTGCGCATCACGTCCATCGGGTGAGCGGAGGCGGGCACCCATTCCAGAGCAGCCTTCACGTTGGCGGGCAGGCCGCGCAGGGCCTTCAGCTTGGCCTTGTACGCAGCCAGTTCGGCCTTGTTGGGCAGCTTGCCGTGCACCAGCAGGTGCGCGACTTCTTCAAACTCGCACGCGCCGGCCAGGTCGAGGATGTCGTAGCCACGGTAGTGCAGGTCATTGCCGGTGCGGCCGACGGTACATAGCGCGGTGTTGCCGGCGGTCACGCCCGACAGGGCCACGGATTTCTTCGGCTTGAAGGCGCCAGCGTTCGGGGTGCTGTTGTCTGCTTCGCTCATGGTGAGGTCTCCTTGGATGCGTTGAATCTTGTGGGCGTTACTTTTGGGCGGCAAACAGCGCGTCGAGCTTGTCTTCGTACGCGTGATAGCCGAGATATTGGTACAGGTCGGCGCGCGATTGCATGGTCTCCACCGCCGCCTTTTGCGTGCCGTCGCGCAGCACGGTTTGATAGAAGTTGAGTGCCGCGGCGTTCATGGCGCGGTACGCGCCGCAGCAGTAGAGCGCGATGTCCACGTTGGCGCTGCGCAACTCGTCGAGGGTGAACAGCGGCGTGCTGCCGAATTCGGTCAGGTTGGCCAGGATGGGCACCTTGACGGCGGCCTTGAAGCGGCGGTAGTCGTCCAGCGTCTTCATCGCCTCGGGGAAGATCATGTCCGCGCCGGCTTCGACGTACGCCACGGCGCGCTCGATGGCAGCGTCCACACCCTCGGAGGCAGCCGCATCCGTGCGGGCCATGATGACGAAGTTGTCGTCGGTGCGCGCATCCACGGCGGCCTTCACGCGGTCGACCATCTCTTCGGTGGGCACGACCTCTTTGCCGGGGCGATGGCCGCAGCGTTTCTGGCCGACCTGGTCTTCCATGTGCACGGCCGCCACGCCTGCCTTGATGAACGAGCGAACGGTGCGAGCGATGTTGAAGGCACCGCCCCAGCCGGTGTCGATGTCGACCATCAGCGGCACCTGCACGGCATCGGTAATGCGGCGGGCGTCGATCAGCACGTCTTCCATCGTGCTGATGCCCAGGTCCGGAATGCCGAGCGAGTTGGCGGCGACGCCACCGCCCGACAGGTACACGGCCTTGAAGCCGGTTTGTTCGGCCATCTTGGCGGCGTAGGCGGTAATGGCACCCACCACCTGCAGCGGCTGGGACTCAGCCACCGCCTGGCGGAATTTGGCGCCGGCGCTGATGGGGTGTCGTTGGGTTGTGCTCATGTGGGCTCCAAAAAGAATGGCCCCTTACTGCAGGAAGTGGGCCATCCCGTTTGTCCTGCGTAACCCGTTGATTTTTATAGAAGTGACGTTGCCGCCCACGCGCACATCATTTCAAAAATGAAATTTCCAATTTCAATGTGGAAATGCGCAGCGCATAATGACCGGACCGCCGTTTCTGCACCTCGCACTGCACCATGAACCCCATCCCCGCTGATCTTGCCGACCGCCCGCGCATCTGGGCCTGCGGCATCAGCCGCCTGAGCGACCTGTTCCTCGACATTGCTGCCGAGTACAACGACCGCGCCGAGCTGCGCGTCATCACGCGCGGCTTTGAAGACATCGTGCGCGAGATCGACGCTGCCGGTGCCGACCGCCCTGACGTGGTGGTCGCGGGTGGGTCCAATGGCGCCTATCTAAAGCCGCGTCTGTCGTTGCCCGTGGTCGTCATCAACCCCACCGGCTTTGACGTGATGCACGCGTTGGCCCGTGCGCGGCGTGATGCAGCGTCGGTCGCACTCGTCACCCACGGCGACACGCCGGATGAAGTGCGCCGCTTCGTCGCTGCCTATGGCATGGACGTGGTATTTGCCTCGTACACCTCGCGCCAGGGGGCAGAAAGCTGCGTGCTGGATCTGCGTGACCGGGGGGTGGGCGCGGTGGTCGGCCCTGGCTTGGTGACGGACCTGGCGGCGCAGGCGGGCATGAACGCGGTGTTCCTGTATTCGCGTGACTCCGTGCGCGCGGCGTTCGACACCGCGCTGGAAGTCGTGCAGGCCACCCGGCGCGAAGCGCAGCGCCGCCAGCGGCTCGACAACCTGCTGCAGCACTTGCGCGACGGCGTGGTCGCGCTGGACGCGCAAGGCCGTGTGGAGGCCATCAACCAGCGTCTTGCCACGGCGCTGGGCATTGATGCCAAGCAGGCTGTCGGCCAGCCGCTGCTCAACATCGCACCTAATCTGTTGGGGCTGCTGCCCGATACCGAGGGGGACACGCTGGGTACCGTGCAGGGCGTGAACTACGTCATCCATCGCGGCCCGCTTGCAAGTACAGGCGCGGGTGCCTCGGAAGGCACCGTGTTCACGTTCCAGGAGTCCCGCGCGGTGGAGCGGCTGGACCGTACGCTGCGTTCACGTCAGCGCCCGCAGCAGTTCAGCGCGCGCTACCGGCTGGATGATCTGGTGGGTGAATCCGCGCCCATCGAGCGCGTGCGCACGCTCGTGCAGCGTTACGCCAAGTCGGATGCCACCGTGCTCGTGCTGGGCGAATCCGGCACCGGCAAAGAGATGGTGGCGCAGGGCATGCATCAGCTCAGCGCGCGGCGCGACTTTCCGTTTGTAGCCATCAACTGCGGCGCCTTTCCTGAGGCACTTCTGGAGAGCGAACTGTTTGGCTATGAAGAGGGTGCCTTCACCGGTGCGCGCAAGGGCGGCAAGACTGGCCTGATCGAAGCCGCGCATCGCGGCACGCTGTTCCTCGATGAGATTGGCGAGATGCCGCTACCGCTGCAAAGCCGCCTGTTGCGTGTGCTGCAAGAGCGCGAGGTGGTGCGGCTGGGCTCTACCGAACCCACGCGTGTGGACATCCGCGTCGTGGCGGCCACGCACCGCGCGCTGACGGATGCGGTGGAGGCCGGTACCTTCCGCGCCGATCTTTACTACCGCCTGAACATTCTCAGCATCGCATTGCCCCCGCTGCGAGAGCGGCCTGACGACGTGATGCCCCTGGCCGCCGAGTTGCTGGTGCAAGCCGCACGCCGCGAGCCGCGCCTGCTGCTGCGCATTCCCGATACCGAAGTGGCCGCGCATGTGCTGGCCGACGTGGCTGAGCCGCTGCGGCACTACCCTTGGGCGGGCAATGTGCGTGAGCTGCAGAGCGTGGTCGAGCGCATTGCGGTGGAGCTGGCCCATGCTGATGCCCCCGATGCCGGCACCATCACGCAAGACGTGTTGCGCCTGATTGCGCCGGAAGTGTTTGCCCACGGCGCGCGCGGCAAGCAGCCCGCGTTGACACTGCGTGAGCGCAGCCGGGGTGTGGAAGCGGAAGAGATTCGTGCCGCGCTGGCGGCGCATGGCGGAGACCGCGACGCCGTGTGCGCCGCGCTGGGCATCAGCAAGACAACGTTGTGGCGGCGGTTGCAGGCGGGGTAACTGAGTACCCCATCAGGATCGTTGCACTAGTCCAGCAAACGCAACGCATCCTCAAGCGACAGCACCGTGGTGCGCGACTCGAACGCCGTTGCAAAGAGATGGTCGTGCACGACCTGATCCGGGTCGTAACAGCAATCTTTGACGGTGAACAGACGGAAGTCTGCGTCGCTCGCGTGCGCAATGGACGACAGCATCACACCCGTCGACGCCACGCCCACCATGAGCAAGGTATTGACGCCCTGCGCGGAAAGCCGCACCTGCAGATCGGTGCCAAAGAACACACTTGCGCGATGCGCGATGACGAGCGGTTCATCGGCTTGCTGGCCAAGCTCCGGCGAGATCCGGTCGTGGACGAACAGGCCAAGCTGCTTGACTCCCTGGCCGTTCTTGTTCAACGGACTGATTTCCGGATAGCCGGGGCTGAAGTGGAACTTGGCGAAATAGATGTGGATGCCCTTGGCCCGTGCCGCGTCACACAGCGTGCGCGTGTTGGAGAGCAGCATGGGCGCGACCGATGGAAACAACCCCATGATGTCGGTCTGGTAGTGCATGACCAACAGCGCGGTTTGCGACGCAATGAGTGTCGAGGTCTGCATGGTCTCGGTGCCCAGGTTGGCGGTGGAGAGCGATGGCGGACTCTATCACGGCCATCGGACGCAGACTTCAGGAAGCCAAACGCGGTGTCTTGCGTTGAATCAGTCAGCCCATACGCTGCCTGAGCGCGACACGGGGCCCTATGGTACGGTTGAGAAGTCTCGCCCATGCCTACCTGTCAACGGTGGTGCCTGGGTCACATGAATGGGCTGTCGAGGAGAGTGACGCACCGTGAGTGATGCGAAACAGGACGCGCGGCGCACGCTTCAAACGGACAAAGCCGCCGTCAGCCGGGCTTTACGCCTGAGCGTGCCGCCAGAAGCCAGACCCGCGCCGGTGAGCCGGAAAGAGTGGCTGAAGCAAAGGAAAGCGCAGTTGCAGGCCGCCCGTGCGGCTGCCAAGCAACGGCGCGATCAACTCAAGGCAGAAATCCTGTCGGCCGCGCAGGATGTTGCCCGAGAAGAACGCGTGGCTGCCAAGCTGGAAGCCGATCGCTTGAAGGCAGAAGCCAAGGCTGCAAGCATTCACGCAAAGGAAGACGCCCGCGCCGCAGCCAAGTTCGAGCGCAGCAAGCCCGCCCGTTCCGCGTCAAAGCGCAAGACGCTGAGTGCTGGCAAACGGAAACTCGTTTCGTACGCCGATCTGCTGCGCATGCGCGGGTGATCGGGAGGATCGTCAGAAAAAACGATCCGCCCAGCATTGCAGGCTACGGGTTCCGACGTTACATTCACGCCAGTCGAAAAAGGCAGACTTGGTGTGGTCCAGCCCAAGTCCTTCCCTGAGCAAGATCCAGCGGAAGCTCTGTCCATGCCTCGTGCATGAGTCCCACGACGAACACTGACGCCACTCAGGCGTTGTTTTCTGTTCGTCCGCGTGGTTCTCAAGACATCGAACTGCTCCGGTCGAACGACCATCACGGTGTCGCTCATGCACGATCTACCCATCTACGACGTTGTCATTGCCGGCGCAGGGCCGGTTGGCCTGTTCCTCGCCTGCGAGCTGCGCCTCGCCCACCTTTCGGTGCTGGTGCTGGAGCAAGCCGAAGATCCCCATGCGCCCTTGAAGCAGTTGCCGTTTGGCATGCGCGGGTTGTCTTCTCCCACGCTCGACGCCTTCCACCGCCGCGGCTTGCTGGATGACGTTGCCGCGCCGCAACGCGCAGCGGTGCCTCCCACGCATTGGATGCAGCAACCCTTGCGCGCTGGCGGCGCCGGCGGCCACTTTGCAGGCATCCAGTTTTTCCATGACAGGATCGACGCGTCGACATGGCTGTACCGCTTGCCAAGCCCGGCCGGCACCCACATGGCCAGCAACATGGCGCATATCGAATCCGTTCTGGCCGCGCGAGCCAACGTGCTGGGTGCGGAGATCCGTCGCGGCATAGGCGTGGATGACGTCGAGCAATCGGACGCAGGCGTGAGCGTTCGCGCCCGTGACCAGACCTTCCGTGGGCGTTGGCTTGTCGGGTGCGATGGTGGGCGCAGCACAGTGCGCAAGGCCGGCGGTTTTGAATTCGTTGGCACCGAACCCGAGTTCACCGGCTATTCCGTTGAGGTGGAACTGGCGCAACCGCACGCGGTCGTCCCAGGGCGGCAGTACACGCCCACGGGCATGTTCACGTATCAACCGCCGGGCACCATTGCCATGGTGGACTTTGACGGCGGCGCCTTCCATCGCACCCAGCCGATCACGCTGGAGCATGTGCAGCGCGTGCTGCGCCATGTATCCGGCACCGCTGTCACCGTGACGGCGCTCAAGCAGGCAACGACCTGGACAGACCGCGCTTTCCAGGCAACGACGTATCGCAACGGGCGTGTGCTGCTCGCAGGGGATGCTGCGCACATTCACTCCCCGTTGGGCGGCCAGGGGCTGAACCTCGGGCTGGGCGACGCCATGAATCTCGGATGGAAGCTTGCGGCAACCCTTCGCGGCGACGCGCCGGATGGTCTGCTCGACAGCTATGGTGCGGAACGGCATCCGGTGGGCGCGCAGATCCTGGATTGGTCGCGCGCGCAGGTCGCGCTCATGCGGCCGAGCCACAGTACGCGCGCGCTTGCAGCCATCATTCGCGATCTCATCGAGACGCGCGATGGTGCAACCTACTTTGCCGAGCGCGTCTGGGGGCTGTCGCTGCGCTATGAGATGGGCGGCAGCGGTTGTGAGCATCCGTTGGTTGGCCGCAGCGCGCCCGACTTCGTACTCGCTGACGGCACCCGGCTCGGCGAGCGCCTGCGCAATGGCAAGGGGCTTCTGCTGGACTTTGACGCGCGCGCACCACTGCAAGCGCTGGCTGGCCGCTGGCACGGCCGCTTCGCCTATGTCGCGAGCGATGCCCACAACAAGCTCGGCCTTGCCGCCGTGCTGGTGCGCCCGGACGGCATCGTTGCCTGGGCGGGAGTGGACACAGCCGACCAGGCGGCGTTGAAGCAAGCCGCATTGCAATGGTTTGGCGCGGCCTGACAACGCCAGGCTGCGAGGTGCCCGAGGCGGCCGTTGCCAGTGTTGCTTCCGGTGTCAACAGCTTCCTTACGGAAGCCCCATACCGGGCGAGTTTTTAAGTTTTCCTTAACGAACCAACTGTTACGCTTTATTACGGGGTGGGCTCTGGACGCCTGATGTGACGGCTTCCAAGGGCGAACAAATCAAAAAATGGGCCAGATCCATACGTGGGCTGGCCAACTCACCGCAATGCAGTGCGCGACAGAGCCGTCGCAACTGCATTCGGTTTTGGGGAGAGGCGCAATGCGATTGCTGGTGGTCGAGGACGATCCGATGATCGGAGAGGACCTCGAAGAGGGGCTGCGCCAAGAAAACTATGCGGTGGATTGGGTGCGTGACGGCGACGCAGCGGCGCTTGCCTTGCGCCAGCAGGTGTATGACCTGTTGCTGCTCGACCTGGGCTTGCCGGGCCGTTCCGGACGCGAAGTCCTAAAGGCCTACCGCGATCAGGGCGGCGACATTCCGGCGCTGATCATCTCCGCACGGGACACGCCCGCCGACCGCGTGATGACGCTGGATGCCGGTGCGGACGACTACCTCATCAAGCCATTCGATTTTGCTGAGCTCATGGCGCGCATACGCGCCTTGCTCCGGCGGCGTTCCGGCCGGCGCTCCGCCACGATTGTGTATGGCGGCCTCAGCCTGAACCCCGGTACGCACGAAGCCCTCTTTTGCGATCAGCCGCTCAATCTGTCCAAGCGCGAATTCGCGCTGCTGCTCGTGCTGATGGACGCGCGCGGCGAAGTCGTGTCGCGTGGGCTTCTGAAAGAGAAGCTCTACGACTGGGATGCCGACATCGAGAGCAATACCGTTGAGGTGTACATCCATGCGCTGCGCCGCAAGCTCGGGCGCGACTTCATCAAGAACGTACGGGGCGTGGGCTACAAGCTGACGCAGACGCCATGAAGACGATCCGCGGGTACCTCCTGGCCTGGCTGATTGGCGGCATGCTGCTCTGCACGTTCATCGCAGGCGTCTTGCTGTACAACGTTGTGCGGGCAGAAAACCGCCAGCTGTTCAACAACCAGCTCAAGCACATCGCAGGGTCGCTGTTGATCCATCTGCCGCCATTGGCGGCTGAGCCCGGCAAACCAGGCACCGACGAAGGCGACACCCCGGACGACGGCATCGTGGTGCAGGTCTGGGACACCAGCGGCAAGCTGATCTACACATCGCGTCCGGCGCTCATCTTTCCGCGCTACCCCGACGACGGACTGAAGACGGTTCCGTTTCGCGGCGAGCGGTGGCGGGTGTACGGCGAGGCCCGCTCGGGGCAGTTCGTTCAGGTGGCGCAACCGATCGGTTTGCGCAAGGCGCTGGGCTTGCGGTTGATCTGGCTGGCCCTGGCACCATTTTTGGTGCTGGTCCCGATGCTGGCGGCCATCATCTGGTTTGCCGTCCACCGCGGCCTGAGCCCGTTGCGCCGCACCGCTGAGTCCATCGAACAACGCGGGCCCAATGCGCTGGAGCCGGTGGAGACGTTCGCACTGCCGCGCGAACTGCGCCCAATGGTCGATGCGCTGAACAGCCTGATGAAGCGCCTGGAGCGCGAGCTGACCTGGCGCCAGGAGTTCACGGCGGAAGTCGCGCACGAACTGCGTTCACCGTTGACCACGTTGAAGCTGCAATTGCAGTTGGCCGAGCGCGTGCAAACCGATGAGCAGCGCGTCAAAGCCTTTGCCAAGCTGCATGCCCGTCTTGACCGGGCGACCCATCTGGTTCTCCAGTTGCTGACCCTGGCACGTCACGAGCGTGGCTTGCAGGAAGACGACATGCGTCCTGTCGACCTGGCAAAGCTCGCGCATCAGGTGGTGGCCGATTTCGTGCCGCAGGCAGAGAGCAAGGACATTGCGCTGACGTTGGACACAACGGCTGATGTGCCCGCCAACGTTCAAGGAGACGAAGACGGCCTGCGCACGCTGCTCGCCAATGTTGTCGACAACGCCGTGCGCTACACCGCGCCGGGCGGCCGCGTGGAAGTGGCCGCGCTGTGGCAGGACGAAGCACCGGCATGGCGCGTTGTGGATACCGGCCCCGGCATTCCGTGGCAGGAGCGCTTGCGCGTGTTTGACCGCTTCTATCGATTGGTCGACGCCACGACGGTCGGCAGCGGTCTGGGCCTTGCCATCGTCAAGAACATTGCCGAGCGCCACCAGGCCACCGTTACGTTGAGCGACAACCCAGCGGGGCATGGTCTTGTTGTCACCGTTGCGTTTTCACCGGTAGACCGGAAGGCCGCCGAGCTTCCGTTTGCAGACACCGCAGCGCGTCGGCACGGTCAGGATTAAGCAAGCGCGTTCTCGGTATCTGCACACGCGGTTGCGGCACTGTCCACATTGGTCACGCCGTCGCGCCGTGTTGCCTCTCTTTCAGTTACGTCGATCAGTCCATGCAAGCCACATCCTCTTCCGCACCCGTACTGCCTGTGCCGGTGCCGCCCGTCTTGCGGTCGCTGATCGACGAGGCCATCAACGCGATTCTTGAAGACGCAGCGTCGCGCTCGGGGCTTGAGGCCGGGCCCATCGGACGATGCGGCGATTACGCAATCGTTGGCGCGCGGGTGCTGACCTTACTCACTGGGCACAGCTATGTTGCCGTTGCCGGCGGCGAGCTGATCGACTGCGGCAGCGGCCGCTACGTGGTGCTGAACCCGTCCAGAGCGGCGCGGCGCACGGTACGCAAACTGTCAGAGCTCCGGGAGTACCACTGCTGGATTCAATCGCTGCACGACGACGCGCCCAACCGGCCCCGCCTGGAGATCGTCGACTTTACCGCCAGGCATGACGAACAGGTGGCGAATCTGCGCGGCGTGCCATTTACCCGAACGGGCGCACCCAGCTACCTGTGGGAGTGGGAGGATGCCCTGGGTGACGTGCCGGATGACGCCCGCGCGCAGATGAACACGACGCGCAAGAAGCTCGGTTGGCTATGGGAAGACGCCAACTGCACGCAGCTGCTGCACAAGTATGAGAAGGACTATGACCCGCTGTTCGGGCGGCTGACCGCACAGGCCATCCTGCGCCTGGCCGACAGCTTTCAGACGGCACTGGCCGCACCCAAAACCGCCGCGCTTTCCGACGCCGGTATCGGATAGGCGATCATGTCGTGTCTGCAAGCACACGCCACCTGAAGAACCATGACCACCGCAACGCCCGACAACCCGCAACCCACGCTGGTTGGCGCCAATGTTGAACTGCGCCCTCTGCAGGCAGATCACGCCGCGGCACTCGTTGCCGCTGCTGCCGATGGCGAGCTTTGGAATCTGAAGGTGACGGTGGTGCCAGGCCCAGACACGGTGGGCGGCTACATAGCGACTGCGCTGCAAGGGCGCCAGGCTGGCACTGTCATGCCGTTTGTGATCGTCCGGCGTGACACCAACCAGATCGTCGGCAGCACACGCTTCTGGAAGATCGACCGCGCCAACCGGAAGCTCGAAATCGGGCATACGTGGCTGAGCCAGTCGGCCCAACGCTCGAGCATCAACACCGAGGCCAAGCTGCTGCTTCTGAAGTTTGCGTTTGAAGCCATGCAGTGCGTGCGTGTGCAGTTCACCACCGACGAGCTGAACGAAAAATCCCGCGCTGCGATCCTGCGCATCGGCGCCAAGCAAGAGGGCATCGTCCGCCACGAGCGCATCATGCCCGATGGCCGAAAGCGCAACTCGGTGCGCTTCAGCATCATTGATACCGAATGGCCGGAGGTGAAGGCCATGCTGGAAGCGCGGCTTGCGCGATAGCCGCGGTGGCGTAGCCGGCCACTACCCCAGGTAGGGCAGCAACATCAGCGCGCGGCGGCGCTATCGTTTTTCAGCAAGACCGGTTTGACCGACATCCAAGACGTCGTGCCCTTCATCCGCCGTCTTGTGAGCGGTGTCTGTCGAGCCAGCTCAGCTCGCCCCGCCCGTTGAATTGGCCGCCGGCGCGGATGCAGGTGCCGGGGTAGCAGCTGGCACTGTTGCCTCAGGTGCAGACGCCGGCGCGGGTTCAACATGCGGCTTGGCTTCCGGCGCAGGCGGCGTAACTGCCGGTGCAGATGCCGGTGAGGGAGCCGGTGCAGGTGTTGCTGCAGGTGCTGCCGCAGCAGGCGCAGCCGCCGGCACAGGCGGCGCCGGCGGTGTCGGCACCACGGGTGTCGTCATCTTCATCGGCTCGCCTTGCGCCGTGGGGGCGGGTTCGGGCAGCGGGGCCACGTGTTCCTTCGCAGCCGCCTCGGCCACTTTCACTGCCGCGCGGTCACGGCGCACCGGGTCGATCTTCAGGAAGTGATCCACCAGGTTGAAGTAGCGCTCGTAAAACACGCCGGCCGGAATCGTCTCGCTGGCTACCTTCACCATCGAATCGTCACCCGAGCCGATCGGCAGCGACACCGAGCCCAGGATGCTCAACCCAACGCTGGCCGACGTGCTCGTCTTCTTGAGCGAGTAGCGGTCTTGCACCGCGTTCACATAGGCCGTGCTGGATGTGCCGTCTGCATTGGCATCCGCACACACCACGTGGAACGAGATCACCACATGCGAATCATTGCTCGGCTGGAAATTCTTGCTGCCGTCGATGGTGTCTGCGCGTGGTGATGTCGACACATACCCCTGGCTCAGCAGCGCCCGGCGCGCGGCTTCACACGTGGCATCCGCCTTGGCGTGGAACGTGCGCGAGTACGGGCTGGCCGCCGCGTCAAACTGCTCTTGCTGATAGAGCGGCGTGGGCGCAGAGCTGCAGCCAGCCACAGCGGCAGCAATGCCGGTAGCGGCGCACAAAACGGACAACGGACGGAAGCGGTAGGGCATGGCGTTGGGCAAAGGGCTCGGCCGGGTGATGTGCCCGACGTGTCATCAGGCAGCGGCCCGGCGGCGCCACTGCGGGTGCGGCGCAAGTTTTGTGCGCGGCAGGCGGTGGCGGCGTGGGCGGGTGGCCGGGCGACATTATAAGTTTGTCGGGTGACGGGGGCACAGCCAAGCCATGTGCGCGGACGTTCGCTGTGGCAGATTTGCCGAGGAAAGGGCGGGGCGAGAACGATCCCAAGCTTCCCGTACAGCGACAGTCAGCGGCCCCAAGTTGATTAGCGCTGTATCGACACGTCGCTGACGGTGTAATCCCACGTACCGTAGTCCTTCGACTCGGCGTGTATTACAAGGTCATAGCGAAGCTCTTCGATGTAGTAGCTGACGCCCCTGTCGCCTTTCTGGTTCAGACAGTCCATTGGCCACGCCAGTCCGCTGAATGCCGAATGGATTCGACTTGCCTCAATGGGTTGGCCGATTGTGCAATTTTGACTGAGCTTGCTGGGAGTCTCGTCGGTGGGGATTGTGCGCACTTCGGAGTGGTATGACAGCCGTGCCTCTGGCGCCCATTTTGGCGCATCCACTTCCAGGGACTGCGTAAGGGTGACATCTCTGCTGTTAGAGAGGTCGGAGCGCATCTTCGATTTCAACTGAACGATGCCCATCATTTCGCGATCGACGGTGAAGGTTGTGTAGATCTCGCGTACTCGTGTGGTGCCATCTTTCTTGGGTTCAACCACGTAGACAGTGCTCTTTTCAGGTTGTCCACCGTGCGTGGTCGCAACCGTGATCCTTGCAAGCGACACGGCTTGCGAGGAAGGCATGACCGCCGTTAGCTTTGCCGCTGTCGCCAGCACGGCGGGTGGACTCGCGACATCGCCCATATCAAGATCGCCAGGTATGGGCGCTTTCACCCGGAGCGTTTCTCCCCCGATCCCCGCGAAGGTTGCTGGATTGATCGGTTTGCCGCAGGCCACCTCATTGATGGCAATTGCGTAGTCGTCGGTGGAATCAAAAGGTGTTTCAGGATCGTTCTGCTCGATGATTCCGTCGGTTACGGCCCCTTCCGGAGTGAAGTCGTAGCCAACAGTGAGGCGATACGTTTTCTTGGCGCAGTTCACTTGGACGAATTCACGCTTTGAATCGTAGGGAGCGTCGTACGGTGGGTCGAAGGTGATTTTCGGATAGTCGTACCGTGTCCAGAACGAGGCCGTTGTGCCAGTTTTAGAGAAGCTGCTGGCGTCCATTTGAATGAGAATGCCGTTACCCGCTCGACGAAGATTGACGAGACGTTCTGGCTTAACTGGCAGTTGGCACGCCCAGTTCAGCATCGATTCCGCAGCAGGCATGCCTCGGGTCGGCACGAACCCCGTGGGGGTGTAGCGGCCGGATGCTCGGCCGGGTGTCCCATAGGCTCGCGGAAGGCGCTTCCCGTCCAGCGTCCCATCCGTCCATGCGGAGCGGAACGTGCGAGCGCCGCAATTGAACTCGATTGGAGCCTCATACTTCATCACGCCCTGAACCAAGGTAGACGTCCCTCTGTGCATCAGGTAGACGTGCTCCCCGATCCGATGCGCGGAGTCTGCGAGGTACTCGAGATCGGGTTTGTCAGGTACTGGTGCCCATCCTACGGAAGGGGCTGCAACGCTAGGCAGGCAGCAGCTCAGAGCGAAAAATCCGATGGCGAGGTGTTTGAACATTCAGGGAACGTGTGAGTTGAATGATGGCGACGCGGCGTAGGGCCTCAAGCAACACGGGAGAGCCGGACCGCGCTCCAGCTATTGCACAGATGGATCGACAGACGTTTGGCCGGCGTCTCCAGGACTGACCGGGCGCGCAACCAACGCTCGCCGCCGCAACAAAAACACAATCGCCCCAACCGGAATGCTGAAGCTCAAGATGAGCGGCGCGTACGGACCAGCGCTAAAAGCGCTGACACCCGGTACGGCAACGCTGAAGAACTGGACGTTGAGGCTACCGGTGGTCCAGTTGAAGAGGAATCGCACCACGCCGAGCGCCACGAACACCAGCCAGAGCCACTTGCGCTTGGCAATCGGCGTGCGGAAGCAGAGCACCAGCACGTAAATCACAAACAGAGCGATGCCAATCGTCAACCCGAGCACGAAGTAGTGCAGGAAGCCCTTGCCCGCAAATGTGAAGGCATTGGTTTCACGCAATGATTGCTTTTCGGGATAGGCGTGCATGCCGACAATCCGGAGTTGCCCATCCTTCCGTTGCAGCGTGACGTTGGTGAGCACCCAAGCGTTGGGGTACTCGTATTCGTACGTAAGGTTGTAAGTCGTGACGCTGTTGAGCGTGCGGGTTTCCGTGCCCACGATGTTGACGCTTTTGGGCTGGGCCGACGGAAACGCGTTGGCCATTTTTTCGAATGTGTCTCGGGTATCCGGCGTTTTGAGGGCTGGATCAAGCTGGCTATCGAGCGCGCTGAAGTTTCTGGCGACCAGGTCTGACAGCGCGCGTTGGGCGACAGCGGATTCAGCTTTTGGGGTGAACTTCTCGAGCATGGCCTGCTGGTCGCAGCCTGCAAGCAGCGCCAGAACACCGAGCACGAGAAGGAATCTTTGGTAGATGCGCATATTGGGTTTGTAAGAGCTAGTAGGCGTGCCAGTTCTCTGCGCCATTGAACTCGTAGTAACGACCTTCGGGCGATGGTTCTACACCCTCCAAACGTGGCCACTGAAAACGAAAATTGCCCATATAGAACGGCAGCACGAAATACCGCCTTTCCTCCAGATCGAACACCGCGGTCTTCCGCTCAATGCGTTTTTCCATCCAACTCATTGCGAGGAAGCGCGAGTTTGCCGTACACGCAAAGTGGCACCCCCACGCGTAGCCAGGAGCACGCACGCCGTCGATCTGGATCAAGTGATTAGAGTCGCCGTGTGGTGGCTCGCCGCAATAGTGCAAAGCGATGTGGTGGCGGTAATCTGGCGTGACCAGCTCTATATCTGACATCCCTGCCCAAAGGGAGGCCCCGTCCGCCGGAAGCTGGAGTGTTTCCACTCAATATCCCCTTACTTGGCCGAGCTGGCCGTCACTGAACGGCGCGTTGCGCAATGTCTCGGCAATCTCTTCGCTGCCACGGCGGCCCATTTCGGGATCAATACTCGCCAGCAGTTCTACTTGCTTGCTGAACATCAGTCGCCGGAAGTCTTGCCCGGGGACGCGATGCACTAGTTCGTAGGCGCACGCCATGGAGAACGTCACGCCATCAAATACCCAGTACAGCAGTTCGTGCAGGTCTGACGTCGATTTGCGGAGTACTTCGGCGCCCCGTTCGACGACAACGTAGTGATATTGCCCAGCCCCAACCTCTATATGAGGGTGGGCGAAATCGGCGGTAGATCCGAACGTCGGATAGGCGTTGCTGGGCGCGGCAACCCGTTCAGCCAGACGCGCGACTTCGACCTCAATTTCTGCAAGCGTTTTCATGACGATGGTCTAGACGATCGCAACCAAAGCTGCACACCCTGCGGCGCTTGGTGCCCCGAGCGACGTGCTGGGCCGAGATGCTAACGCAGCAAGGCTGCGCCTGTCTGTGCGAGAAAGGAGGGGTATTACCACGCCAAAACCTCAGAAACCCCCACCGCCGAGGGCTTCCCAACCCCAAAACCTGGGCTATTCTATTTCCCAACAAAATCCGAACACGATTACCTAATTCGGATTATTAAAAACCGCCTAATCCTAAATATCTAAAAAGGCGGTTCCCAAGAAAGAGAACCTTCAAGGGTCAGGCAATGGGGCGTAGGAGAAAGAAACAACCCTCCACGAGCGATGTGCTGCTGGCACTGCCGTGGTGGATGCTGGCGATTGGCTCTGCGGCCAGTTACCTGATCTTCCACAACATCCTCCCGGCGACGTTTGCGGCCAATCCGTTTCTGGGCATCGTCGTGATGATGATTCGCGGGCTGGCGTGGGTGCCCGCGCTGCTGCTCGCCTTCTTCGCGGTGCTGTCGTACCTGCGAGAGCGCAGCCAGCAGGCCGATGCCCGGCTTGGCCCCGCGCGCAACGAACCCGCCATGCGGCCCCGACCAGTGAAAGCGCCGTCCCAGTCCGCACGCAGCACGGCGGGTAGCGATGCACCCAACGCAACGCCTGACGCCACCACGCCCCACCAAGCACCCACGCAGGCAGAAGCCACCCCACCCCAGAGCTGGACCTTGGAGGCCATCAAGTCGCTTGAGTGGAAGCGGTTCGAGCTGCTGTGCGTGCAGTACTACGAGCACATGGGGTTCACAGTGAAGACGGTGCCGCACGGCCCGGACGGCGGCATTGACGCCACGCTGTACAAGGCCGGCGTCGACGCGCCCGTGGCGGTGGTCCAGTGCAAGGCGTGGGGTAAGCCCGTCAAGGTGGAACAGGTGCGGGCGCTGGGCGGCTCCATGCTGGCGCACAAGGTCAAGCGGGGCGTGTTCTGGTCTTTGTCCGGCTATGTCGGGAATCCGGTGCAGGAGTTTTCGGAGAGCGCAGGTATCCAGCTGTTGGATGGTCCGGCCATTCTTGAGCGTATTCGCACGCTGGACGCAGAGAAGCAGGCCGCACTGCTGGCGAAGGTGTTTGAGGGGGATTACCGGACGCCTTCGTGCCCGGCTTGTGGGGTGAAGCTGGTGGCGCGGAATGGGAAGAGTGGGCCGTTTTGGGGGTGTACTAATTTTCGGGCGGGGTGTCGGTATACGTTGCAGATGGGGCGATCCGCATAACCGTTGCTGTCATCAATCGGAAGGGTGGTTTGTGTAGGTCGGTTTAACCACCGCGGCTGTTCTATTAAAAGGAAGAATTATGGCAACAAAACGTACCGCGACAGCAAAGAAAGGCACGCGTGCCGCAACCGGAAAGCAATCGAGGAAGAAATCTGCGAGTCAGAACACACCAAAATCCGTTCGCACTCAAGCCATATCACGCGTTCCAAAAGATTCACTACCGCGCCGCACGCTATTACAAGCTCTCCGAGTGCCAGAGGTAATTCATAAAGTCTATGCGGGAAAATCGGCATCCACGGCTGATATTTGCTCTGCACTGGAGATAGGTGAGAGGTCGCCGAACACTTTCTATCTCTTTTCTGCCGCGGTGGCCTACGGCCTCGTTTCTAAAGAGGAGAACAACTATTCTCTAACAGAAACAGGGCGAAAAATACTGGCGCCTACGTATGATGGAGAGGATAGAGAGGCTATGCTTAAGGCGCTTCTGACACCAACTATATTAAGCCAATTCTATACGGACTATAACGGACACGCTGTGCCTTCTAGTGTTCACTTTCCCAATGTCCTCGAGAATCGATTCTCTGTTCCTCGCGATCGAATCGACGAGACAATTAAGCTAATTCTAGAAAACGCTCGAGATGTCGGAATAATTGTCAACGCACCGGATTCAACGGAGCCTATTGTCAAGCTGCCGGGTACTCCAGCAAGCGTCGGTGCCACCGCAGGCTGGACAGAAGGCATCGCATCAGTCAGTGCGGCTACAGAAGCTCAGCAAGAGGATTGGGATAAGGTCTGCTTTTACATTACCCCAATCGGCGAAGAGGGCACTGAAGTGCGTAGACATGCGGACATGCTTTTGCGCCATCTCGTCGAGCCGGTGATTTCTACCGCAGGTTTAAAGGTAGTCCGTGCGGACAAAATCGAGAAAGCAGGTTTAATCACTCAGCAAATCTACGTGAACTTGGTCAGGGCTCGCCTGTGCATTGCTGACTTATCCTTCAGCAACCCAAATGCGTTCTATGAATTAGGCATACGCCATATGTCAAAGCGTCCAACAGTCCAGATTATTCGTAAAGGTGATCGTATTCCATTTGATGTCTCTCAGGGCAGAACCATCATGGTTGATACTAGTGACGTGTACACGGTGATGGAGCGCATAGAGTCTGCTCGCCGTGAATTGGGGGAGCATGTAAAGCACATTCTTGCTGCCCCTAACGACAGGCCGTCTGAAGACAATCCCGTCGAAACATACTTGCCTGGTCTGAAGGTAAGTTTACCCGCATAGCGGGATGGCGGCACCATGTCTTCCGGAGACTGCGTACGTCATCGCAGTGATTGAACTATTGATATAAGAAGGGCAGTAGACATCGCAATCGCCTATTTTTTAGCTTTGGTCTTGATTCGATACGTCTACAAAACAGTCGGGGACCAGTCGAACCCGTGGCAGGTAGATAAATGCGGGAAAGGAAAGTGTTCAGCTTGGAACTTGCCTCGTAAATGTGGTTCCCGCTAAACTCCTCCCGCTGCGCAAACAACCGCAGCCGAGACTGCAATCTCGACCGAAATGACCGGAAGAAATTCAAGTTTCTACCGCTGCTGTCGTTCGCCCCTACGGGCGGGCCCGGCAGGGAGGGCTTCGGCCCTGCCGTCTTTGTCATTTCGTCGGTATTGCAGACCTTGTCGTGTGCCCGCCCACCCTCACCGGTGGGTGGCTCCCCACTCAATCAGCAGAGGGCAAGACAATGGATCAACCGACCCAAGCCGTACCCACCGCACGCGGGCATCGCCCCGCACGTTCTCTTCTCACCCGCATCGCGCAACACCCTCCCTCCGGAGGCGCCCGATGAGCCTTGAAACCAAGCGCGACTATTTGCAAGGCGCCCTGAGCGGCCGAGATTTTCTGCGCCGCACGCAGGCGGGCCTGAAACTGCATCGCCAGTTCGAGCCCAAGACGCTGCGCTGGGAATACCAACTCCACATCCAAGACAAGCCCGCCGAATATCAGGCCGGGTTTCTGGATGCGATTGGCGCGTACATGCTGACCACGCTGGAGGGCGTGCTGGTCGATCTGTACCGGTGGGAAATCCTGCGCGTGCTGGAACGCGCAAATCAGCAGAAATAAAAGAACAGCAGTGAAGGCGACCCCGAGGACGGGCGGGGTAGCAAGCGCAGTCTCGCGTGCGCCAAGAATCGGTGCGGCCGATAACCGATAACCGATAACCCATAGCTGATAGCCCGGCGTACCCCCGGCCCTTCACAGTGCGGCCCAGCTGGCTTGCCGGGCCGATGCGTTCACGTTGACGTGGCTGAACGCGTTTCCGGGCTGTTTCAAGCGGCCCAAGCCCAAACATCAGGTGCGGTTGATCGACACCCCTCCGTCAACCAGCAGCGCTCCGCCGGTCATGAATGAAGAGGCGCTGGAAGCCATGTAGAGAACCGACTGCGCAAGTTCTTCCGGCGTAGCAATGCGCTTGAGCGCATGCAGCCCCGCCACATGCGCCATTGCTTCGGGCGACGCACTCATGGTGCGCCCCATCGGGGTGTCGACTCCACCAGGGAGGATTGCGTTGACGCGAATGGCCTTGGGCCCAAACTCCGCGGCAAGTGACTGGGTCAACCCGATCAATCCTGACTTGCTGGCAGCGTAGGCGGCCACGCCAGGAAAGCCGACGGTGTACCCAACAAAAGTCGAAGTGAAGATGAGGCTTCCGGCGCCACGAAGCATCATCGCCGGGATCTGATGCTTGGCGCCGAGGAAAGCGCTTGTGAGATTGGTGGCAATCGTGTCGCTCCAACCCGACTCGGAAATTTCTGGCGTGGGCCCCATTTCACCAAGCGTGCCCGCGTTGTTGAAGGCAATGTCCAGACCGCCAAAGCGGTCAACGGCCGTCTGAACAAGGGTCTGCGCATATGTCTCATCTCTGACATCGCCCGCCACGTATGTCGCCGTTCCGCCATGTGCGGTGATGTCGTCCACAAGGCTTTCCAGCTCAGCCTTGCGACGGGCGGCAACTACCACCGCCGCACCCTCGCGTGCGAAAAGCAATGCCGTCGCGCGTCCAATTCCGGAACTGGCACCGGTGATGATGGCGACCTTGTTTGCAAGCACGTTCATTGTCGTTTCTCATGTTCGGATTGATCAGCGGCCAGTCTGATCGCACCTTGACGCGCGGGCATTCCGTTTCTTGCTATTGAATTTGGGCAGGAATTTTCATGGCTAGCGGCTGGCCAGGATTGGCACGTGGTCTTGATGCCCGCCGCTGTTCCGGTGCGGCCGGCCATCTTGTCGAGCGCAGAGGTCCGCCCGTCGAGCAAAAAGCTTCAAGCGCCGAGCTCCAACACGCAAGCACCGAGCAAAAAGACGCGACTGCCGAGCGCAAAGCGCCAAGCGCCGAGTTCGGAGCCTCGATGTGTCCGCGCTAAAAGCCTCAACCGCTGGGCGTTGAGCCCGGAGCGCGGAGCAACAAGCGCCGAACGTCGAGATCAAAGGTCGAACGTCGGAGCGCAGAGCCCCAAGGTTTGAGCAAAAAAGAGTCGAACGCCGGGTTCAGAACCCCAAACGCGACGTTCCGCACACCGTTGGCGTGTCGTGAAGCACGGCACGTGTCGCCAAACAGCCAAAGGTGCGCGGTCAATGCGTCGCGTGCCCCACGCAACACCCGGTCAACCCCGGTACTTGCCGACAAAGTGCTCGCACTTGCCAACGCGCCTCAGGTTGGCCGCCCATTGGTACAGCGCTTCGACAAGGCCTTTGTTCACCGTCACTGGCTGATCATCCACGCGACCAAGCAGTGCCGCTTGCTCCGGATAGGGCTTCTCAAGCAGGAGCCGAATCTGGCCGCCGCCACTCAACGTCAGATAGACCGCTTCCCGTGGCTCGAACTGCGGCGCGAACGTGGCGTGGCGCAAGCCGGCGCCATCCACGGCCTCCGCAAGCTTGGCAATGAGCCCCGCATCTTCGGTGGTGTATTCGCAGCCAGCCTGCTTCAGGCGGTCTTCGTCCATGGTCCTGAGCGGTAACAGGGCGGGGTCGGTCAGGTACAGCGTGGCGGCCGTCGCCTTGTGCATCCGCGTGCTCAGGCCGTCGAGCGCCCAGTAGTCGTGGTTGGCGTTGGCCTTGATAACAGGCTCCGTGCTGGCCAGCTCCGTTGTGGCTTGCGCGAATGCGGCTTGGCTGATGGCGCAAGCGCAGGCCAAGGCCAAAGAGATGATCGTGCGCATCAAGTTTCGCCCCCTCGAAACATGCAATGTTGTTGTGCCGTGGATCTTAGACCGGCGGCGTGGCGGATTGGGTTACGGACTCACAACTTCCCGATCTGCAACCACTGCACGGAGGGGTGTTCTCCGGGCACCGTCTCCGGAAGCACGGTATGCGCCAGTCGCAAACCGCGTGCGGAATTGGCAAGCCACACCACCGCATCCCGAGTCGTGCGGTTGCCGACCACGTAAGCGCGAAACCCAGGGCTGTGCCCCCAATGGAAGAAGCACTGCTGCGCGGGCTCCAGCCCCCAGCCCAGTCCCCACGCAACGTTTGGGTTGGGTGGATTGGTGCCTGACAAGTCCTCCGCGTTGTCACCCTGGCGCACCTGCACCGCGGGCGCAAACCACTGCGCGTAAGAACGGCTGGAGAGTCCCTCCGCATGCAGCACAGCGCGGACAAAGCGCAGGTAGTCCGATGCGGTGGTCAGAAGCGACCACGATGCCTGCGCCGCTTCCACGCGGCGCTTGGGCACGGGTTCGCCCTCCCACTCGTGCCCTTGGGCGTGATTGGCGGCAAAGCGGTCTTGCCATTCCAGGCTTGAGTGCGCCATGCCAAGCGGCGCGAAAACCCGCTCACGGGCAAGCGTCTCCAGCGGGCGCCCTGCTACAGCCTGCATCGCACGCTGTAGCCAGGCGAGTGCGCTGCTGCCATAGCTGAAGCGCTCACCCGGCGCGAAGTAGGTCTGCAAAGGCGCGGCTTCCCGCACGATGTTGGGCAGTCCGCTGGTGTGCGTCAGCACGTGCCGACTGGTGATGTGGTGCGCGCGCGGGTCGTTGGGCACGTACTCGCCGCAGAGGTCCAGCAGCGGTACGTCCAGGTCCAGCAACCCTTCGTCAACCAACTGCAGGGCAATGAAGGAGACCAGTGGCTTGGTAAGTGAGGCGGCCTCGAACACGGTCTGCGCGTCGACTGGGCTAGGGTCGTGCGTGCCTCGAATCCCGAAGCAACGTTCCGTGATGACGTTGCCCGATCGCAGGGTTGCGATCGACACGCCGGGGATGCTGCCGGCAGTCGTCGTTGCTTCAAGCCATGCTTCCAGGGTGGTCATTGCTGAGCCGGGGTTCGTGGGGGTAGGGGCGTTCATTGTCGTTACGCCAGATGTTCTGCAAAGAACGCCGACAGCCGCGCATCGCGAACCATCGTGGCCTCTGCAGACAAGATATGGTCCTCTCCGGGGAATGCCAACAGCTCGGCAACGCGGCCCCCGGTGGCATACCGGTCGGCAAGTCGCCAGCTCATGGCAGAAGACCACATGGTGTCGTTCTCGCCGGCACTGATGAGCAGCGGGCCGGGGTACCGTTCAATCTCAATGGGCTGCGTTGGAAGCAGGGTTTCCGATGTGCCTTTCCAGGTCCAGGCGCGTTGTGCAGGGTCCCACGCTTGCCAGCCTGGATCACCGGGGTCTCGCCATTCTTTAGCGTTGAACGCACCACAGATGACGTCGGGCGCGGCATGCACTGCAACCGCGTCGGGCGGGCGCATCGTGCCGTCGGTGGCCATCAACACCGCGAGCAAGAGTGCATGCTCGGCGCCGCGTGATGCGCCATAGACCCCGACCTTGCCGGTCGTTCTCGGGCGGCTGCGTAATGCATCCAACGCGGCGGCGGTCTTGTCGATGGGCACGTTCTCGATCTGGCCCGCGTTCCAGCCATTGCCTCCCACGCTGTACCCGAACGGCAGTGCCGCAACCCCCCTGGCAGCAAAACCGGCCGCTTGCAGGTGTGCAAAGCCAGACCACGCGCCTTCCGACCCGTGCAGCACCAGCACATGGGGCACGCGGGTATTCCCAGGGGGCTCATAGAGGCGACCAAGCCCGGGGAGGTCCACGATCATGAACGGCTGCGTCACCATGAGATCGCCGGCGTTGTTGGGCGGTTGCAAGTGGGCCTCCCTATCTATTTATTGGATTGAATGAATCGTGACCAATACGCTCGCGCGATTCTGCTGCCAGCTTGTGTCGATGTCATGCCCATCCGGCAGAGCCGGGGGCGTTGGTGCGGTTGTGGCGGGGGGTAAGGGGGCAGGGCTAGGCGCGACTGCAGTGATGCATGCGGACGCGTTGTGAATCCAACGCATCGGGGGGTGACGCTGGGCGCGCGCCCGTGCTAAAAGCGTTGCCATTTCTCACACCGTGTTCCGCACAGGATCAACAAACAGGATGAAGTCAGTCAGCGCATTGTTCGTGGTCGTATTGTTGGCCGGATGCGCCTCCGCTGTCGAGGAGCGCATATCGAACAACTACATGGTGCAAGGGGCCGCAGCTCAAGCACGTGGTGACTGGGATACCGCACGCCGCGCCTATGCCCGCGCAACCGTCAATGCCGATCAGGCTAGGTTGCCTGCCGGCCGCAGAGCGATCCTGCACTACGAGTACGGACGTTCACTCGGCGTGACGTGCTTCTTTGATCAGTCTGAGCATGAACTCAATGCCGCCTATGAGTTCGACAAGCAGGCAGGTCAACCGCTGTATCTGACCTTGGTTGAACTGGCCAGGTTGAGCCTGGATCAGAAGAAGTTCGCGCAGTCTGTGGCGTACTTTGAGCGCGCGTTGCCTGAGCTCGACAAGGACGGGGCTGCCTCCAGCGCACCGGCTGGCTATGCCGATGTTCTGGATGAGTACGCTAAAGCCCTGGCGGGTGCAGGAAATGCCGTCGAATCGAAGATTCAGGTGAATCGCGCGGCAACGCTCCGGGTGGAGAGGCCAAGCAAGCGATCCGTCACAGATCGCACGCCGTACGGCAAGTTTTGTACGCCGGCGTAAGCCGATGATTGAAGCCATGCAACAAGAGAAACACCCATGCGGCGCCACACCACAGTCCTGATTGCCATCTATGCGCTGACCTTGTCGGCGGCGCTTTCCCTGGTTTCGATTGCGACCTACCTCATCGGGTACCAAGGCGAATGGGGCGAGGTGTTTGCCGCCTATCCGGTTCGGCAGCGTTGGCTGTGGCTGGTTGCGTTGCTGTGGTCGCTTGCCGCGTTGGTCTCTGGCGCTGCATTGCTGCGCAGGCGTGCATGGGGGCGCACGCTCTATGTATCGGCCGCGGCTGTTGCCGTGATTGCGTACTTCGTGCTCCAGCCTTGGGTGTTGGCGCTGAGCGCCGTGCCCGTGCTCGCGGGGACAAGTGCAATCTTGCTGAGTCGCTTGGGTACCCGCTATCTGACGGACGTGCCGGATGTGTCTGCGGTGTCTCCCAAGCGCACGCTCCTTGCCATCGCCATCCTGGCGGTATCCGCCATCGTGTTCACCATCAGCTACCAGGGCGTCACGCTGCGGCTTGGGTGGATGCTTGTGGTGTTCCACCGGCCAGGGGCGTCGTTTCTTGCCGCGCTGCTCGGGCTAGTGGTGGGGGCGATCTTGATGCCCAAGGGCAAACGGGCCTGGGCCTTCGGCATGGGGTTGATGGTGTCCGTTGTGATCATGGCTGCCGCTGCCCTGGGGTACCTGCCGTATGCGTCGCCGTTTGTCCGCCTCCTCGGGCCGGGCTACCGCGAGTACGTCATCGACCTCAAGATGATCAACACGATGCAGGTTCTGTTCGGTCTGCTTGGTGTGTGGATGCTCCGCAATAACCGGGTCATCGAACCAAAACAGCCGAAGCCGCCGGAGCCGCCGGAGCCGCTTTCCTGGCCTGACTACCGTTGAGCCCAGCACACGTGTGCTGGCGACATCGTCCATCTGCGGATCACCAACCGAATCTATGCTGAAGCCTCGTTCTTCCTTCATTGTGTCGGGCACGGGCGTGGTTGCTGCCGCCGTGCTGTGCGGTTTGGCCCTGTCTGCCAATGCCGATATGGAAAGCGCCGAGCAGGCGATGCGGCAACAACGCTATGGCCAAGCCGTGGCGGAACTCAAGCCGCTGGCCGAGCACGGAGACGCACGTGCCCAGGCAAGCCTGGGTACGCTGATGATGTATGGCCTGGGCATGCCGCGAGACGACAAGGCCGCGCTTGAGACGTTCACCAAACTGGCGAAAACGAACCCCGTGCTGGGCGACAACGGGCTCGCCGGGTTCTACGTCATGCGCCAACCCGGCCCGGAGGGGTACGCAAAGGCGCTGGCGTTGTACCGCAAGCACGCGCAGGAGGGTGATGCACAGGCGCAGTACGGTCTCGGCACGATGTACTTGTACGGCTATGGTGTGCCGGCGGATTACGGGCAGGCCGCGCGTTGGTACCAGTTGTCTGCAGAGCAGCACAACCCCTGTGCGCTGAACGCGCTCGCTTACCTGTACGACGTTGGGCGGGGGGTACGACCCGATGGGGCCAAGGCCTTGCGCCTGTACCAACAGGCAGCCGATGGTGGGCTCGCTTACGCCACATACAACTTGGGGGCACTCTACGAGACCGGCCGTCACGTGCCAGTCGATCTGCAACGCGCATTCTTGCTGTATCAGAAGGCTGCCGAGCAGGGTGTCGTGTACGCGCAGACCCGCTTGGGCACCATCTACGGAGAAGGGCTTGGCGGTGTCAAGGTGGATGGTGCGAAAGCGTTCGAGTTGCTGCGTAAGGCTGGCGATCTTGGGGACCCAACCGCGTATGCTGAACTCGGCTATCTGACCTACAAGGGCATCGACGGCAAGCCGGATTTCCAAGCGTCAATGCAGTGGTACACCAAGGCAGCGGAAGCCGGCGCACCGGCCGGTGAAGCCGGTATTGGGTTCCTGTATGCAGAAGGCAAAGGGGTTGAAAAAGATGACGCCAAGGCTTTCGCGTGGCACAAGAAGGCGGCCGAACATGGCGACGCGCAAGGGCAGCGGGAGCTGGGACGGTACTACCTGATCGGGCGTGGCGTTGAGAAGGACAGTGCCACCGGCATGCGCTGGCTGCTGAGCGCAGCGGAGCAGGGTGACCTTGATGCGCAGGCAGCGGCCGGTGGTGTGTACCTCGGGGGCAAGTACGCGCCGGCCGACTATGTGGCCGCCATCAAATGGCTGCGTCTGGCGGCGATTGCCGGCCACGCCAAGGCGCAGTACAGCCTTGGTTCAGCGTACTACGACGGTAAAGGCGTCAGGCGCGATCCGTTCCGTGGCTTCTTATGGCAGGCCATCTCGGCTGAACGCGGGTACGAGTTCGCCAAGCAGCATTACCTGGACGGTGAGCTCGGCCTCTCGTACGACCAGCGTATGCGGGTCAGCCACATCACACGGACATGGCAAGTGGGGCAGGACCTGCCGGTCGAGGCAGAACCGCCGGGCTATGTCGGGCTAGGTGTCTTTAATCTGAATGCCCCATTTGCACCAGGGATGTGAGTCAAATCATGTACTCGATTGATCTGGGCACGCTGAAGCTCGAATTTGAGTCGGCATTGATCATGGTGCCGCGTGATGGCGTTACTTATGATTGGCTGAACAATGACTGGGTCGATACACAACAACAGATCGAGATCGAGCAAAGCGATGGCTCAGCGACGGTCACTGGCTTGACGAAGAGCTTTCCGCCGAGGGACCCCTATCTGGTCAGGATTGTGACGCCGCTGATCAACACGGAGCAGGGTGTCATCGAGTATTTGCAGAGCCAGCCGATCAGGTCGGAGTTGGTGACGAGCGATGCTCTGCGGTCGGCGACTAAATCGCAGGACTTTCAATGGGGCAAACTGCTTTCATTGGATTGGACCGCGTTGGGCTATGCGCCGGGTGGTACTGAGTACTGTCTGCTGCCCGCCGGTGGACCCGCAATTTCGGTCGGCCTCTTGCGGTTGGATTGGGCGACGGTGCGTGTGATCGCGGCGCATTGATGGAGTGCGGTGCACTTCGGCAGGCCCTGTGAGGCGGGCTCGACGGCCCTACACCGCCACCACCCCCCGCCCCAACTGCGCAGGCACCGGCACCACAACCACCCGGTTGCCTCCATCCGCCTTGGCCATCTGCAGCGCGCTCTCTGCCACCTTGGTGAACGCTTGCGGCGCCACGCCTTCCTGCGCCCATCCGCTCGCCACCCCCACGCTCACGGTCACGTGGTCTGCCACGCTGGAGCTTGCGTGCGGTATGGCCAGCGCGGCCACGGCGTCGCACAGGCGCTGCGCAATCTTGGCTGCCGTGGCCATGTCGATGTTCGGCAGCAGCACGGCAAACGCATCGCCGTTGTAGCGGGTGACCACGTTGCTGTCGCGCTGCATCTGTTTGGTCAGGCATTGCGCAACGGCGGTCAGGCACTGGTCGCCCAGGATCGGGCCGTAGCACTCGTTGTAGTCTTTGAAGAGGTCGATATCGACAGCCAGCAATGACAGCGGTGCCTCCCAATGCGCACCGTGCCGCCAGGCTTCGTTCATGGCAGTCTCAAAGGCCCGGCGGTTGGGGATACCGGTCATCGGGTCGGTGGCGGCCAGGCGTTTGAGTTCTGCGCGGGCGGCAGCCAGGCGCGAGTGCAGGACGCTGTTTTCGATCAGCAGCAGCAAGAGGACAAAGCTTGCGCCCAGTAGCCCGAATGCGCGCCCGACATAGAAGCCGAGGTCGTAGCGCCCGGCGTTGAACACGGCGCTGAGGGCGACATCGCAAATCCAGACGCACAGCACCACCAGCAGCCAGATGTCGAGGGTCAGGTGTGGCTTGCTACGCCACAGCACGATCAGGGCCACCATGCAGCACAGCCACGTTGTGCCGGCCACCACGGTTTGTGCGGGTCCATAACGATTGCCCACCATAAAGGCCGGTAGCAGATGTTCGCCCGCCGTGGCCAACGCCACGCATGCGGCGGATGCCCCCAGCACAGCAGCTACGACGAGCAACACTGTGCCGCGCGCGAGCGGGGCTTCGATATACCGATCAGGCTCCCGGTCTTCACGCACCTTCAGCACGGCATACACCATCACAAACAACGGAAAGCCCACATGCCAGAACATGTAGATCCAGGCGGTGCTTTGCGGCCCCGCGCCCAGCAGCCCGTCGTGCGAAAACAGCCCGGGGAACGACAGCAGGTGCCCGATGGCAGTGGTTGCCGTGAATAGATAGCCGCTGGCCAGCGCCAGCATGGCGCGTGAACGTGTGATGGCAAATTGCCCGAACAGCAGGGCGGCCGTAATCAGGTCATTGAGAATGAGTGCTGATTCGTACGTGGGGATGAACGAGGGGAGCGGTGCCAATTGCACCTTGGCAAATGGCAATGCCGAGATGAGGACCACCAGTGACAGCAACGCCACCGCCTGTGCCGCCAGATAGGTCCTGCGCCCCGGAGACAGGCTCAGCAACAAGCCCGGCTGCACTTCAAGATGTCCCGATCTCAAAATGGCCCCCTTGTAGCGGTGACTGCGTCACTCGTCTTATTGCATCGCGCGGCTGTTGTCGTGCGGGGTGTCTGTGTCCGCCAAAGGCCTTGCGTGCCATCGATGCCTACCCATCGTTGATAGTCACGAGGGGGGCCGATGTCAAAGCCCAATGATGCGCACCCGCCCAGCGCACGCGGCGGGGGTAAGATGCGTCGCACCCGCGCCACACATGCCCAGCCCGCCCGGAGTCGCCCATCTTGAGCCGCGCCCAACACCCTCTGCAGGGGATTGCTTTTCTGATTGCAGCGGTCGCGTTCTTTGCCGCGTTTGACACGCTCACTAAATATGTCAGCACCACCGTGCCGGTGGCCATGGCGCTCTGGTTCCGCTACCTGTTCCAAACGGTCACGACAGGCGTGACGCTGTTGCCCAGCCGCGGGCGCGCATTGCTGCGTACACGCCGGCCATGGCTGCAGGTGCTGCGCGGGGTGCTGTTGCTGTCGGTCAGCCTGTTTGCGTTTTTGAGCCTGCGGCAGATGCCGGTGGGCGAGGTGACGGCCATCGTGATGCTGACGCCGCTGGTGATTACCCTGGTGGCGGCCATGCTGCTGGGCGAGCAGGTCTCCGCCATGCGCTGGGTGTTCATGGCGGGTGGGTTTCTCGGCGCGATGATGGTGCTCCGGCCCGGCGGCGGCACCTTTGGCTGGAGCCTGCTGCTGCCCCTGGGGTTGGTGGCTGCCAATGCCGCCTTCCAGATTGTCACCAGCCGGTTGGCCAACGTGGACGAGGCAGGCACCACCCACTTCTATACGGGCGCCGTCGGTACGCTGTTCCTGACCTTTGCGCTGCCCTTCGGCTGGCAGGCGCTGGAGTGGACGTGGTGGCTGCTGCTGATCCTGATGGGCGTTGTCAGCTCGGCAGGCCATGCCTTGCTCATCCTGGCGTACACCCGCGCGCCGGTGGCAATGCTCACGCCTTACCTGTACATGCAGATCGGCTTTGCCATGATTGGCGGCTGGCTGGTCTTCTCGCACGTGCCGGATGGCTGGTCGGTGGCAGGCATTCTGGCCATTGCGATGTGCGGGGCGGCGGGCACATGGGCGGCGGCACGCGAGCGGCGCCTGGCGATGGTGCTGTCGCCATCCGCGTCGCGCGGCTAGTGCCCGCGCATATGCGAATGACGCATATGCACATGCACGGTCACGGGATGCCCATATAGCCAATTGATTGTTCGCGCCCACGGGGCACGTGACTATCCTTGCCGCTTTCGTCAAGGATCACCATGTTGTCTCACGCATTGCCGATCGTTCCGCGCGCGCTTGCCGCGCTGCTATTGCCCTTGTCGATGGCGGTGGCTACACCGGCACTGGCCCAGAGCCCGACGCCCGTTCTCGACCAGATCCGCCAGTCCGGCACCATCACCCTGGGTTACCGCGAAGGCGCGGTGCCGTTCTCGTTTTCTGACGCCAAGGGCCAGCCCGCCGGCTATGCGGTGGACCTGTGCCTGCGCGTGGCCGAAGCGGCGCAGCGCCGCCTCAATCTGCCGGAACTCAAAGTACGCTGGTTGCCGCTGACCGCGCAGAGCCGCGTGCCGGCAGTGGTCAATGGCCTGGTCGCCATTGATTGCGCGCCCAACACCATTACGGCCGAGCGCAAGAAGCAGGTGGATTTCAGCCTGGCGTACTACGTTTCGGCAGTGCGCATGCTGGTGCGTACGGATTCGGGCATCCAGTCGTTTGACGACATGCGCGGCAAGACCGTGGTGACCAGTGCCGGCTCCACCAGTGATCGCCACGTGCGTCGTCTCAAGGATCAGTACGGCTATCGCGAGGTCTACGCCAAGGACCACGTTGAATCGTTCCTGATGCTCGACACGGGGCGTGCGCAGGCGTTCGTGCTCGACGATGTGGTGCTCTACGGCCTGCGCGCCAACGCAAAGACGCCGGCGCAGTACGAGGTGGTCGGCCCCACCCTGTCGGTGGAGCGGAACGCGCTGATGCTGTCCAGGGCCGATGCGCAATGGAAGGCACTGGTCGACCAGACGCTGGCCGCGCTGTTCGCGGGCCTGGACGTGCTTGCACTGCAGAAGCGCTGGTTCCAGCAGCCGATTGGTGCGCGCGGCATTGTTCTGGGTCTGACGCCGTCGCCGGAGGTGCTGGCGGCCTGGAAGCATCCGTCGGACGAGGCCGTTGAGTGACCACGATTGCCGCAACAGCCTCCGTGTTGCCGGATTGGAGCGATGTGCAAGTCGCCAGCGCCCGCCTGGCGGGTCAGGCGCTGCGCACGCCGGTGCTGCGCTCCCCCGAGATGGATGCCTGGGTCGGGGCGCAGGTCTACTTCAAGTGCGAGAACCTGCAGCGCACCGGGGCGTTCAAGTTTCGTGGCGCGTTCAACGCGCTGGCGCGCTTTGATGCCGGGCAGCGCAAGCGTGGCGCGGTGGCGTTTTCAGGTGGCAACCATGCGCTGGGCATGGCCCTGGCCGGGCAGATTCTCGGCATTCCGGTCACCGTGGTCATGCCGCACGATGCCCAGGCCAGCAAGGTGGATGCAGCACGGCGTTGCGGCGCGCACATCGTTTTCTACGACCGGCGGACCGATGATCGCGAAGCCATCACGCGCGAATTGTCAGAAGCGCATGGTCTGACGCTCATTCCGCCCTATGACCATGCGGACGTCATTGCTGGCCAGGCAACCGTCACGCGCGAGCTGATCGAAGAGGTCGGGCCGCTGGATGCCATCTTTGCCAGCCAGGGCGGTGGTGGGCTGCTTGGCGGCGCAACGCTGGTGACCGCAGCGCTGGCGCCGGGCTGCAAGGTGTATGGGGCGGAACCGGTTACGGGCAACCACGGCCGGCAGTCATTGCAAGCCGGCCGCATCGTGCATATCGACCCGCCAGAGACGATTGCGGACGGTGCGCGCGCACAGCATCTGGGCGCGCTGACGTTCGCGCTGTTGCAGCGCGGTGTGACAGAGATCGTTCCGGTGGAAGACGCGATGCTGGTGGCGTGCATGCGCCGCTTTGCGCAGGCCATGAAGCTGGTGGTGGAGCCGACAGCCTGCCTTGGCCTGGCCGCCGCACGCTACGGCGGATTGCCCATCAAGGGGGCGCGCATCGGCGTGATCGTGACGGGCGGCAACATTGATTTGCCGCGTTACCTCGGTCTGCTGCAGGAAACTTAGGCACTGCAGCTACGTCAGGCGATGCAGGACAGCCGCTCCCGCATGGTGTGCAGGATGTTCCGCCAATGTGAGTAGATCAAGAAGTGGCCGCCATCCTCCACTTCGTGCAGCTGTGCCCCCGGAATGCGCCGGACCAGCGCGCGTGCTGCGTTGATGGACACGTGCCAATCCAGTGCGCCGTGAAAGAACTCAACCGGCATCGCAAAGCGGTGGCCGTCGACCTGCCAGCCATGCACGTTCAGTAGCGTCTCGATCACGAAGTGCTGGCCGCCGTGTTTGACGCCGGCCAGCAGCTCCTGCGCGTAGTTCTCGCGAAACGCGGCTTGCCGAAAGACTTGCTGGTCCACTTCCGGCATGGCTTTCAGGATGGATTCGATATAGCGGTAGACATCCTTGCGAATGCTGCGCACCACCACATGCAGCAGCGGCGGCAGCAGGTTCGGCATGTAGCGCGCCACCATGAGCGCCATGCGAAAGTGCGCCGAGTAGGCCTTGATGTCGTCCACGCGTTCGATTGGGGGCGTGGCCGCCACAATGAACATGGCGCTCACGCGTTCAGGCATCGCCTGTGCGGTGGCAAATGCGTAGGGCATGCCGGCGGAGTACCCCAGCACGGCAAAGCGATCAAGCTTGAGGTGATTGGCCAGCGCCCGTACGTCAGCCGGCCAGTCGGCCACCTTGCGCCCGGGCATCGGGTCGGAGTCGCCGGTGCCCGGGCGCTCGGGAATGATGAGGCGGATCGATGCCTCCCGCAGCAACGCATCGTCCGGATGCCGCAAGTGCCGCGAGCAAGACAAGCCGTGCATCTGGATCACGGGCAGCCCATCCGGGTCCCCGCTGTCTGACCACGCCAGCGCGCGGCCATCGGGCAGGACCATGCGGCCGTCTCCTGCAGAGGTGCGGGGCGCGGGTGTGGCGTGTTTGCCCAGCGGCAAGCGGTTGGGTTGGCCGCCGCCCTGGTCGAGCCACAGCGGTGTTGACCAGATCGCCTGCACCAACTCCGGCTGGCGGCGTACACCCACCTTGGCAAAGATGGCCTTCAGCTGCGTCTTTGCGGTGTTGGTGGTGGTGCCCAGATCCTGCGCGGATTCCTCCAGCGTCAGCCCGCGCACCAGCCGCTGGGCAAGCCGCGCTTCTGCGGCGGTCAGGCCGAACAGTTCGCGCAGGCCACCCTCCGGCACCAGCGGCACATCGGCGCTTGCCACCCACAGCATCGCCAGCGGGGTGGTCTCGTTGGTCGGCTGCAGCTTGCTTACGAGTACAGACAGCGGCCCAGCAGCCTGCTCCAGGCGGAACGCCGTGCGGGTGCCTGGGTGCGCAGTGGCCGAGGTCACTTCGCGCAGCGCATCTTCCAGCAGTTTTCTTGGGCGGGATTCCATGCGCCCGGCAACGAGCACCAGACCGTCGTTGTTGTCCAGGATGAGCCGCAGCGCGCGGTTCATGCTGACCACGGCGCCGGTGTTTTCCACCAGCGCCACACCCACCGGCAGGCGGTCCAATACGGAGTCACTGATCTGGCGATGCGTTTCTGCGTCGGCCTGGGTCTGGCGCATGTCCCACGCGCGCACGAAATGCGGCGCGAGCAGTTGGAACACCTGCTGTTCCGCCGCGCTGGCAGTGCTTGGCAGCGGGCTGCTGGTGTCGCCAAACCAGCTGGCGACGATGGCGTCGGTCTCTGCGGTCGAGACCAGCCGTGCGTCCTGCGCGCCGGCCTGCATCAGGAAGTCGGCCATGGCCTGCAGCAGGCTGGGCCATAGGTCGTCGTCGCTGGCGGCGCCGTAGATCAGGCCAATGAGCCTGGAGAGCGTTTCCGCCGGAATGTCCACTGTCTCGCGCATCGGCGCCTCCTGCGTGGCATGACCTGAACCGAGCAATACCGGGGCCGATCATGACACGGCCCAGGCAGGCAACGCATACCCCGAACGGGTGATGCATCTCGATCGCGCACCATCCACCATGAGCCTCGACGGAATGCACAGGAATGCACGACTGGGTCTGGGGAGGCCACATGACGGATCTGCTGAGGGGCGGTGCCACGCCCAGCTCTCACGCGCTGCCGCGCAGTGGTTGGCCGATGCCCGCGGCGTGGGGCGATTCGCCCGTCACGCACATGCTCCGTCTGCTGGAAGACGCGTTTTCTGCGATGGATGAGGCGGTGCTGCTGTTGTCGGAAGGCGGCGCGGTCGTGCATGCATCCGCATTGGCCAGGGCACTGCTCGACAACCGGTGTGGCCTGCGGGTTCGGCACGACAGGCTCTGGCACCCGAGCCAATCCGTGCTGGATCACCTGGCCAAGGTGATGGCGACCACCTTGCACACCGGATGTCGCGCAAAGATGACGGTTTCGCTTGCCTGGGGCGAGACCCTGAGCCTGGACATGGCCCCCGCCAATCCGCAACTGTTTCCGTCGGACGCGGCGCTCGTGTTCGTGCGGATGCGCCGCAACAGCGCGCGCAAGCAGGCCGATGCCGACAACCTGATCACCGCGTTCCAGATCACGAAAACCGAGGCGAAGGTGCTGGCAGGGCTGGTGGCGGGTTTGGCACCGTCAGAATTTGCTGCACAGAACGGCGTGTCGGAGCACACCGTGCGATCACACATCACCAGCATGAAGGGGAAGATGCACTGCAACCGGATCGTGGATCTGGTGAAGCTGGCGGTGCTGGCGTAGCGCAGAGGTTGGCTGGCGTGCCGTCAGGCGGGGGGCGCTGCTGCGTAAGCTGGTTCCGCAGTTGCCAGCGCTTGCGGCACCGGCTGAGGTTTGTACTCGCCCACCTGCGCAGTCTTCACGCGGTTGCGCCCGTCTTTTTTGGCGGCGTACAGCGCTTTGTCCGCAACAAGCATCAAGGCATCGAGCGTACAGTCTGCGCCGCCGGTGCCGGCCACACCAATGCTGCACGTGTACGGCGGGATGCCCGGGCCGACGTGGTGCAGGATCGCGCAGCGCACCGCTTCGGCCTGTGCATGGGCGCTGGCCATATCGACACCCGTCAGCAGGATCGCAAACTCTTCACCGCCAATGCGGGCCAGCGGCGTGTCGGGTGGAATGGCGTTGGCCGCGCTGCGGCAGAAGTCGAGCAGCACCTGGTCGCCCACGCTGTGCCCGTAGTGGTCGTTGATTGATTTGAATTGGTCCAGATCGACCAACAGCAGGGCGATTGGCAGGCCAGAGCGCGCGGCGGCCGCGCGTTGCCGCTCATGAACGCAGGCAAATGCGCGGCGATTGAGCAGGCCGGTCAGTGGGTCGATGGAAGAGCGTTGTTCCAGCTCGGTTTGCAGGCGGCACGTGGCCGCCATGATAAAACCGACGGTCAGGATCAATGCCGTCATGCTGTAGCTGGCCAGATAGGCGATCTGAAACGGCGTGACGGCGTAGAGATCCGTCTCGGCCACCCGGTCGGGCAACAGCGCAGTCACGCAGCGGACCGCGACGATCAGAAGCTGGATCACCAGCGCCACCGCCAGGAACCACGTATTGAAATGGCGCTGGCCATGGCGTACGACCAGCACCAGCTGCGCGCCATAGAACACGCTCAGGACGAACGTGATGCAAGCCAGCCGCGCCATGTAATCGGGCTGCACGAGCGACCACCAGGCAATGCCCGCAGAGCCGGCCACCACCAGGGCACACAGCAGGCGCCAGCGCAGCGGGCGGCCATAGAACGCCTGGATGCCGAACAGCCACAGGCAGAAGCCCACCAGCAGCATGGCGTTGCCACCCACCAGTGATGCCCACTCCGGCAGATAGCTGCGCAGCATCAGCAGGCAGCCCGCCACAAACAGCACCGCTGAACCCAGTGCCCACGCACCCAACCCGCGGATGAAGCGTGGAAAACCGCGATAGACCGAGAACTGGACGACCGCCATCAACCCGACCGTGATGACGGCGATGAGGGTGACAGTGCGGAGGTCGATCGGGATCGGCATGCGGGCGCTCGTACGGGTTCCCGTGCGGGCTGGGGCGGATGAGTGAGAGGGCCACAGCCGGTTAAGTTGACTGGTACCGGATCGTAGGGAGCGGCATGCATCGCGCACACCCTGCCGTCAGGGGGAGTTTGCGATTGTTTTCAATTTAAAATTACTTAAATCTGATGTTTGATTTACTTTCTTCTCGCTTCAGACGGGGCTACCGCGCTCGCAGCACCGACGGCGGCATGCCCAGCAAACGCTGAAAGCTGCGGCGCATCCGTTCCGTATCGCCAAATCCGCATTCGGTCGCCACGCGCTGCATGGACGTGGCGCCGCTCTCCAGCGCGGCGCGGGCAGCCTCCACGCGCAGCTTCTCGACGGCCTTGGCAGGTGTGAGACCGATCTCGGCCTGGAAGGCGCGTGCGAAGTGGCGCGGGCTCATGCAGGCGTGTTCGGCCAGGTCGCCCACGCGGTGGGGCGCACCCAGGTTGCGGCGCACGTGATCCAGCAGGGGTTTGAAGCGGCCGCGCGCGGAGTCCATTTCGTTGAGCGCTGAGAACTGCGATTGCCCGCCGGGGCGACGGTAATAGACGACCAACTGCCGTGCCACCGCGCGCGCCACGCGCTCGCCCAAGTCATCGGCAATCACCGCGAGTGCGAGGTCGATGCCGGCGCTGATGCCCGCGCTGGTCCAGAAGCGGCCGTCGTTCACGTAGATGTGGTCGGCCTCCAGCTGCACCTGCGGGAAGTCTCGTGCGAACTGCTCGCTACGGCACCAGTGCGTGGTAGCGCGCCGCCCGTTCAGTACACCTGTGGAGGCCAGCAGCAGGCTGCCCGAGCACACGCTGGCCACGCGCGCGCCACGCGCCGTGCAGCGCTGCACGAAACGGCGCGTGCGAGCATCCAGCATGGCGGCGTCCACCCCATCGCCGCCGACCACGAGCAGGGTGTCGACCTGGCTGGCGGGCGGTAGGGCCTCGGCCGCCCAGAGTGCACCGGATGAACTGCGCACCAGGCCGGGCTGTGCGGCCACGACCCGCAGCGCGTAGTGGCCATCGCGGTAGCGGCTGGCCACCTCAAATGCGGCCACTGGCCCGGCGGCATCGAGCACCTGGAAGTCAGGAAACACAAGAACGGCAATGCGATGGGACATGGCGGTGGGTAGGCGCGGATGGCAGTAAATGCGGGAAGCATGACATTGCTGCCAACACGATAGAGCGCGATGCTACGCAACGTCAACCTACCCAACAGGAGATTCGTGCCATGAGTGCTTCCCCCTTCATCGTTGTGTTTGCCTTGTTCGACCGCGTGACCCAGCTGGATTTCACCGGCCCCAACGAGGTGTTCTGGCGCCTGCCCGGCGCGCAGTGCGTGATGGCTTCGGCGCGTGGCGGAGAGATCCGCGCAGATGGCGGCCTCACCATCACGAACGTGCAGCGTCTGGCTGACATTGAACGTGCCGATCTCATTTGCGTACCCGGCGGCTTTGGCGTGATCGAAGCCATGGCCGATGCCGACTTCGTGCGTGAAGTGCGCCGGCTGGCGGACGGCGCGCGTTATGTCACCTCGGTGTGCAGCGGGTCGCTCGTGCTTGGTGCCGCCGGCTTGCTGCGCGGCAAGCGTGCGGGCTGCCATTGGGCGTGGCGTGATCTGCTGCCGCCCTTCGGCGCCATCGTTGACGAGCACCGCGTGGTGCGTGACGGCAACCTCATCACCGGCGGCGGCGTAACGGCGGGCATCGACATGGCGCTCACCGTCATGGCCGACATTGCGGGTGCTGAGTATGCGCAATCGGTGCAGCTCGGCATCGAGTACGCACCGGCGCCGCCGTTCGAGTGCGGGCGCCCCGAGCTGGCTGCGCCGCAAGTCCTCACGGCCGTGAAGGCACGGCTGGACAACCTGCGCGCGGATCGCCACGCTGCGGTGCAGAAGGCGGCACAACTGCTTTGAATGTGCGCGGTGCGCGCGCAGAGATTACGGCGACAATGGCGTCCTTTCCCGATGTCATTGCCGCCAGGATCGGCGCACCGAACCGCACATGAACACTCCGTCCCCCAATCAGAACGCCAGCAGCTCCGGTGGCCCCATCGGCATCGTGGCCGCCCTGCATGAAGAGATCAACGAGCTGCTGACGCTGCTGTCCGGTGCGCGCGCCGTGCACATCGGCAGCCGCGATTTCTGGACGGGCGAGCTGGATGGCCAGGCGGTTGTTGTGGTGCTGTCGCGCGTTGGCAAGGTGGCCGCGGCGTCCACGGCAACCCTGTTGGTCGCGCAGTTTGGTGTGCGGGCTGTGGTGTTTGCTGGCGTGGCCGGTGCGTTGGCGCCGGGGGTGGCGGTGGGCGATGTGGTGGTGTCGTCCGAACTGCTGCAGCACGATGTGGATGCCTCGCCGCTGTTCCCGCGCTGGGAGATTCCGCTGACGGGCGTCGCGCGCTTTCAGGCCGATGCGGCGCTGGCGCAGGGGCTGCTCGAAAGCGCCCGGGCTGTGCTGGCCGATCCGCTTGGGCTGCTGGGGCAGCCGGTCATGGAGGCGTTCGGTATTGCCGCGCCGCAGGCCCACGCCGGTCTCATCATCAGTGGAGACCGTTTCGTTTCCACCTCGGCCGAAAGCGCGACGCTGCGGGCAGCATTGCCTGACGCGCTAGCCGTTGAAATGGAAGGCGCCGCAGTGGCGCAGATCTGCCACGAGTGGGGCGTACCGTTTGCCGCCATCCGCACGATCTCTGACCGCGCAGACGATGCGGCCAGCGTGGACTTCGCACAGTTCATTGCGGAAGTGGATTCGCGCTACAGCGTGGCCATTCTGCGCCAATGGCTGTCAGGGGCAGCACAGGCTGCTTGATTACCCCTGCAGGTACGGTACGAGGTGCTTCAGGGCGTTTTCCACATACGCCTCTTTCTCACCCACAGGTGCCACGTAGTGCAGCGCTTCGGTGGCGGCTTCCAGGCCTTCGGTGCGTGCAATGACCCACGCCGCCAGGTACGGTGAAGCAAAACACCCGCCTGCCGTCGCCACATTGCCATTCGCATAGAACGGCTGGTTCAGCACTTCTACCCCTGCTTCCTGCACCCAGGGTTTGGTGGTCAGATCCGTGCATGCCGGCACGTTGCCGACCAGCCCCAGCTTGGCGAGGACCAACGTGCCGGAACACTGTGCGCCGATCAGCTGACGCGCGGGGTCGAGCGCCAGGCGCGCCATCAGCGCCGTATCAGCGACGACCTCACGCGTGCGCACGCCGCTGCCGACGAGGACAGCGTCCGCAGTACGCGCCGCTTCCAGCAACGATTGCGCATGGATCGTCACACCGTTCATTGACGTGACCTCCGCTTGCGGGCAGCACAGCGTCACACGCCAATTGGGCTTCTTGATGCGGTTGAGCACGCCCAGGGCGATGAGCGAGTCCAGCTCGTTGAATCCGTCAAAGGTGAGGATGGCGATGTGCATGGCAGTCCTGGATGTGCTGGTCGGAGCCCAGTTGGGTGGGGATGTGGGGCATGCTAGGGTGCAATGGCAATACAATCAAAAAATTGTCATTAATACATCCGTACGCCCGGTCCCCCGCAATGACGCAAGCCCGCTATCAGCCATTGGTCGATGCACTGGCCGCGCAGATCCGCTCTGGTGAGCTGCCGCCCGGCACGCGCTTGCCTACGCACCGTCGGCTGGCCGCGCACCACGGCATTGCGCTGGTCACGGCCACGCGCGTATATGCGGAACTTGAAGCGATGGGACTGGTGAGCGGCGAGGTGGGCCGCGGCACCTTCGTGCGCGAAGCCGCACTGCCGCGTGGCCTGGGGGTCGACCAGCAGGCCGTGGCGGCGGGGGTGGTGGATCTGAACTTCAACTACCCGTCACTGCCGGGGCAGGCCCAGTTGCTGAGCCGTGCGCTGCGGCAGCTTGCAGCCCAGGGCGATCTTGAAGCACTGCTGCGTTATGCCCCGCATGGTGGTCGGCCGCACGAGCGTTCCTGTGTTGTGCGGCACTTGGCGCTCCGTGGCCTGACGGTTGCGCCCGACAATGTGCTGGTCGTTGATGGTGCGCAGCACGGGCTGGCCGTGACAGCCGCAGCATTGTTGAAACCGGGTGACGTGGTGGCCGTGGACGCGTTGACGTACCCCGGCTTCAAGGTGCTGGCCGAGATGCTGCATCTGGAGCTGGCGCCGGTTCCCGCAGCAGGGCAGGGCATGGATCTGGACGTGTTGGAGCGCTTGTGCACGCGCCGCCGTGTTCGCGCCGTCTATATCATGCCCACGCTGCACAATCCGCTCGGCTGGGTCAGCGGTATCGCCTGGCGGCGCCGGCTGGTCGCCATCGTGCGTCGACACGGGTTGATTGCGATTGAGGATGCCGCCTACGCATTCCTCGCAGACGATGCGCCCACGCCATTGGCAGCGCTTGCGCCGGAGGCGACGGTCTATGTGTCGGGCCTCTCCAAGAACGTGGCGACAGGCCTGCGCTTTGGTTTTGTTGCGGCGCCGGCGGCCTGGGTGCACAAGCTCGAACGCGCCATTCGCGCCACCACCTGGAACACGCCTGCCATCATCACGGCCCTGGCGTGTGCGTGGCTGGGCGACGGCACGGTCACCCGCCTGGAAGCCGAGAAGCGGCGCGACGCAATCGAACGTCAGGCCATCGCACGCAAGGCCTTGGCCGGGCTGACGCTCATCAGCCATCCGGTGTCGTATTTCGTCTGGCTTGTCTTGCCGCCGGAAGTGCGGGCAGACCACGTGGCAGCAGTCTTACAGGCAGACGGGATCTCCGTATCCACGGCGGAGCCCTTCGCAACATCGAAGCAGGTGCCGCACGCGTTGCGCCTGGCGCTGGGCTCTGTGGCGCTTGACCGGTTGCCGGCCGTGCTGCAGGTCGTCCGGCAGCGCGTTGAGGAACAGGTCGACCGATGAAGGTGGCTCCCCCTAACGTCTGTCAGCTTGAATACACTCACACCCCAACAACGACATCCGACCGCTTTACCGATGGGAGAACGTATGAAGCACTGGCTTGTGACACTGGCAGGATGGGCAATCTGCGCCTGCGCAACGCTGAGCGGCACGGCGCACGCTGCCGAGTTTGCTACGTTGACGGTTGCCGTTGGCGGGCAGCCGCGCATGTGGACGCGCGAGGCACTGCTGCACAACCCGCGCCTGATCGACGTCACCGTGGAAGACGAAAACCTGAAGCGCCGCCTGACCTTCAAGGCCGTTCCCGTGACTGAATTCTTCAAAGGCCAGCCGACCAGCCCAGACGCCAGTGCCACCACCGTCGCCAGCGACGGCTATGTATCGCATCTGCCGATGCGTCTGCTGCTGGCTGACCGCGCCGACGGGCCGCGCGCCTGGCTCGCCGTGGAAGACCCGGACACTCCCTGGCCAACGCTCAAGGGCCAGGACATTGGGCCGTTCCGCCTGATCTGGACGGCGCCGCCGGCCAAGGCCTCCGTGGTGAACGAAAGCCTGTGGACGTACAACATCGTGCGCATTGACGTGGCTGCGCAGCCGCAGGAGCGCTTTGCGGCCATCCGGCCCGCAGCCGGGCTGCCTGCCGATGGCCCTGTCATGCGTGGCTTCGCCACTTTTCAGCGCGTTTGCTTCTCTTGCCACACGCTCAACCGCGCGGGCGACGCCACGCTGGGGCCCGACCTGAACGTGCCATACAGCCCGGTCGAGTATCTCGGTGACGAGAAGCTGCGCCACCTCATTCGTGATCCGCAGTCGCTGCGCTGGTGGCCGAATGCGCGCATGTCGTCCATTGATGAGAAGACGCTGTCCGAGGCACAGCTCAATGACCTGCTGGCCTACTTCCACCATATGGCGCATCACAAGGTGGCAGCCCCGCATTGATGTGCTTTGGCGTTAGTGCCCGAACTGCGCCTGGTATTGCGATGGCGTGAGATCAAACCGGCGGCGAAACGCCTTGGCCAGATGTGCCTCCGAACCAAAGCCGGCATCGCGGGCGGCGCGCTTGACGGAGTCGCCCGCTTCCAGATGTGCGCGGGCGGCCTGCAGCCGCAGCGTTTCCAGAAAGGCGCGTGGCGTCATGCCGGTTTCGCGCGTGAAGCGGCGGTGGAAGGTGCGGGGCGCCTCACCGGCCGCCGCTGCCATCTGCTCGACGTCGATCGGTTCGCGCAGGCGCGTGCGCAGCCAGTCGACCAGCGCGGCGTACTGCCCGGACTGGGTTTCCAGCGCCAGCGAGTACTGCGACTGATTGCCCATGCGCCGCACAGCAAGAATCAACTGCTTGGCCACCCGCGCCGCCACCCAGCGGCCAAGGTCCTGCTCGACCATCGACAGGCACATGTCGATGCCCGCCGTGACACCGCCTGACGTCCACGCCTTGCCGTCCTGTACGTAAAGCGCATCGGGCTCGACCGCAACGTTGGCAAAGACCTGCGCGAGCAAGTGTGCGGATGCCCAGTGCGTGGTGGCGCGGTGTGCATCGAGCAGGCCCCAGTGCGCCAGCACGAATGCGCCGGTGCAGACCGACCCGAACCGCCGCGCCGAGGCGCACACCTCGCGCGCCCACTGCGCCAAGGCGGTATCGGCGCCTGTTGCCAGCAAGCCCTCGCGTTCGCCACCGGCAACGATCAGCGTGTCGATGGCGGTCGATGCCAGCGAGGCGGTCGATTCCGTATCGATGGCAATGCCATTCGACGCCCGCACCAGCCCGCCCTGCGACGAGACCGGCACGACGCGGTAGGCAGGCTCCACGTTGAAGGCATTCGCCATGGTAAACACATCGGCGGGGCCTGCTACGTCCAGCATCTGCACCGCTGGGTAGGCGACCAGCGCGACTACGCGCGGGCCCGTCGGGCGGCGGTTTGCATCGGACCGGGGCACAGTGGGTGCGCGTGGCATGGCTGGAGCAGTGTTGGCAGAAATCGACAAATCATTGTCATTGCTGCCAATGGGAGCGTCAAGCTACGCTGGATTTCCCCAAGACTGCGCACACGTCTGACCATGAACCTGGCTTTCTTTTCAACGTTCAACTGCCTGCTTGCCCGGGAGGGGCGTTGATCGTGCGGCGCGTTTTGCTCGCCGGCTGGAGCGTGTGCGCCATGGCTGTCGGCCTGGCTGGCTGCTTTGCATTGCAGGTGCATCAGGACCCAGGTGGTGTGCCCGCTGCCGTGCATCATGCGGATGCATCCGTCGCGCAGTCTGAGATTCCCGCCAACCATGCGCACCCGTGGCGCGCCCGGCCGCTCGTGGCCGTGGTCGGGCATAACGCCAATACGGAGCTGACCGATTTCGTGGTCCCCTATGGCGTGCTCAAGCGTGCTGAGGTGGCGGATGTGGTTGCCCTCGGCACGCAGCCGGGGCCGATCCAGATGTTTCCCGCGTTTCGTGTGGAACCCGATTCCACCATCGACGCATTCGACGCGCGTTTTCCCGATGGCGCGGACTACGTGGTGGTGCCGGCCGTGCATGAGGATGACGATCCGCGTCTGCTGGCCTGGGTGCGCCAGCAATGGGCCAAGGGCGCGACGGTGATCGGCGTATGTGACGGTGCATGGGTGCTTGCGCGTGCCGGCCTGCTGGCGGGCCGCCGCGCGACTTCTCACTGGTATGCGCGCGATGCGCTGGCCAGGCAGTTTCCGCAGACGCACTGGGTGTCCGGCCACCGTTACGTGGCCGATGGCCGTGTTGTGACGACGACTGGCGTGAGCGCCTCGGTGCCCGTCACACTGGCGTTGATCCAGACGATTGGCGGGGTAGAGCGCGCCCGTGCTGTGGCAGGTGCCATCGGTGCGCCGGATTGGTCAGCTGAACACGCAAGCGCAGGCTTCAGGTTGAGCCCACGGCACCTGTACACGGCGGCCAGCAACATGCTGTCGCTGTGGCGGCGCGAAACGCTCGGCGCTGCCCTGCAACCCGGTGGTGATGACGTTGCCCTGGCGCTGGTGGCCGATGCCCATGCCCGTATCTATTTCACGCGCGTGCTGGCAACGGCGGGCACCTCGGGCGGCGTGCGCATGGGCAGCGGCCTGGTGTTTCTTCCTGACCGGGTGGGAGCGGCAGCAAATGCGCTACCGCTGCTATCCGACACACCGCGACTGCCTCGCGCCGTGGTTGCGCTGGACATGGCACTCGATGACATCGCCCAGCACCACGGTGGCGATACCGCAGCGTTCGTTGCGCTTCAGATGGAATATCCGATGCGTAGTGCAGCGCGTCATGTACCGCCACGACCCTAGGCCCGGATTGAGGATGCCGCGTATCGGGCCGGCAATCGGACCGGGAGTCGACCTGCAAACGTTTTCCAACGCTGGTTCGTGATGCTGTCAGGCCACATCTCCCCAAATTTGGGGATAGCCCGGATGCAAGACTTCTGCCAAACATGGCGGTATGACACCGAGCGTGCAGCGTAGGGCCAGCGATTGCTGGAGCCTTGCGCAGCATCGGTGTGCGCGGCGCTGTCACGAGGAAGGGGAAGATCAGCATGGCATCCGAACGTTCGGCCGACAACGTCATTGCGGCGCTGTATTCCGCCGCAGTCGATCCGAAGGCGTGGAGTACTGCGCTGGAAGCATTGCGGCACTTGGCCGATGCGCGCGCCGCCAACTGTTTCGTGCATGACGCGGTCACGGAAGGCTTTCTCGAGTACCGCTTCGTTGGCTACAGCACCAGCTGGGCGGACGACTACGCGAAGCACTATCACAGCCTTGATCTCGCGCGCGGGGTGTTGCTGCGCCAGCCGGCCGGCAGGATGTACCCCATGCACCGCTACGTGTCGAGCAACGTCGTGGCGCGCAGCGAGTACTACCAGGATTTTTACCTCCCAGAGGGGCTCCGATACTCATGCGGCGGCACGCTGTTCGACGGCAATCGGCGCCTGATTCTGGCGGTGCATCGTCCGGTCGGCCACCGGCCGTATGAGCAGCACACCGTGCGTGAACTCCAGCGGGTTCTGCACCATTTGCCGAACGTATTTCGCGTGAAGGACGTGGCTACGCGCGGGCAAGACAGTGCAGCGCTGTCGAGCGGGGCGCTCGCTGCGCTGCCACGCGGCGTGGTGATCGTGGACGAGGGCATGAGCATCCACTACGCCAACCTTGCCGCTGAGGCCCTATTGAACCAGTCGACAGGGCTGCTTGTGAGGGGGAACCGCCTGGGCTGCACTGTTGCGGCGCTGGCAACGCTACTGGTGCGACGGGTGAGAGCGGCCTGCGATAGCGTGCCGAAGGTCGATCCTGTGCCGCTGTACATGACAGACGAGGACGGTCGGGTCGCCATCGAGATGCACGTCGTGCCCTTGCAGCCGCACCTCGCAGCCGATGTCATGCGCCCCCAGCCGATGGCCATGGTTCTGTTGCGATGCCCCTTCTACCGATCGACGTGGCCACGTTCTGCGCATCGGCCCTACGATCTGACGCATGCAGAGATGGCAACGCTGGCGGCGATGATCGAAGGCTTGACGCCTGGCGAGCATGCCGAGAGAAGCGGCGTGCGGATCAGCACCGTACGCAGCCAGATCAAGGCGATCCTGGCGAAGACGGGCTCCCGCCGCATTGCTGAGGTGGTTGCACTGTTTGCCGCGGTCGACATGCCGCGCGCGGATCGCTCGGCTTCCTGATCTATTGCGCCGCCCACGCAACCAGCGTGGCAACCGTATTCATATTGCGCGCGGTGCCCGTCTTGGCGGCGGGAATCTTCAGCTTGGAGTGCGCCATGCCGTCGCCGTAGTGCACGTAGATCTCACGTGCGCCAAGGGCGACTTCCTCTTCCTGCCGGCCGCTCATGGCGACCAGCGTATCGGCGGGCGGGGGGCCATCCAGAAAGATGGCGACTGTCCGATTGGCGGCCTGGGCCTTGAACGGATTGCCCTCCAGCACCGCGGCCAATTCCGCACCCGTGCGCACGAGCACACCCACGGGCTTGCCGGCGTAGTCCTCCAGGCAGCGCTCCAGCTTGGCCTTGACCGAGGCTTCAGAAAGCCGGCTCTGAAAGACCACATTGCCGCTTGCAATATAGGTGCGCACGTTGGTCAGGCCAACGGATTCGCACATGGCGCGAAGGTCGGCCATGGGCAGCTTGCCGGTACCGCCAACATTCACGGCCCGCAGGAAGGCGACATAAGTCGGCATGGGGGAGGTATCTCCTGATTCTGTCGGTCAACTTACCAACGCAACGGTTGCGTACATTTTGTTACTGGTGTGACGGGAATGTATAACCCGGGCCGTCGCACGCCCGGTATTCTGCGCCGCGAATCGATTGATCCAGGTGCGGCCTGCCAACGGGGGTGTGGCGCATCCTGCATTTGAGCATGTGCAAACAAGGAGAACCCAGCATGTGGAAGAAGATTGCCCCAACGTTGATCGTTGCCGCACTCGCCGGTCTGACGGCCTTGCCGGCAGCGGCCGATGATTTGCGCAATGCGCTCGGTGGCGCATTGGGCGGCGCAGGTGGCGCTGCCGTGGGCGGCGCGCTTGGCGGCCAGACGGGTTCGGTGATTGGCGGTGCGATTGGCGGCGGTGCCGGCGGTGCACTGACGGCCAACGGCCGCGAGCGCAAGGGCGCCATCGTTGGTGGCGCACTGGGCGGCGGCGTGGGTGCTGCTGCGGGCAACGCCATGGGCGGCCGCACGGGCGGCATCGTCGGCGCGGGCCTGGGTGGCGGTGCGGGCGCGGCACTGGGTGGCAACGTGCAGCGCAATTCGTACGCCGACCATGACGACCACGGCCGCCGCCGCCGCGGCAAGCATCACCATCACCACTGATGTGATGTCCACCTGGGGGTGTGCGCACTCCCGGGTGCCCAGATTTTCCTGCCTTCAATCAGCCGTTCTGGCTGACGGTGCCCATTCCCAAGACACATCTCTGACGCCGGGTCGCCGTTGACGCCTGCGCGGTCTACCATACCGTGGCAATCGATGTCGCCACGCAGGAGACCGCCATGACGCAACGCTTTGACGCCATCATCATCGGTACCGGGCAAGCTGGCCCGGCGCTGGCCGCGCGGTTGTCCGGCGCCGGCATGCAGGTTGCCATCATCGAGCGCGGGCGGTTTGGCGGCACGTGCGTCAACACGGGCTGCATTCCTACCAAGACACTGGTGGCCAGCGCTTACGCCGCGCGTCTTGCGCAGCGGGCTGCCGAGTACGGCGTGATGATCGATGGGCCGGTCAATGTCGACATGGCACGCGTGAAGGCACGCAAGGACGAGATTTCCGGGCGCTCCAGCCAGGGCGTGGAACAGTGGGTCCGCGGACTTGAGCACTGCACTGTCTTCGAGGGCCATGCACGCTTTGAAAGTGCGCAGACCGTGCGTGTCGGCAATGCTCTGCTGGAGGCCGAGCGCATCTTCATCAACGTTGGCGGGCGCGCGCTGGTTCCCGCGATGCCGGGGTTGGACCAGGTGCCTTGCCTCACCAACGCCACCATGATGGACGTGGACTTCCTGCCCGAGCACCTGATCGTAATCGGCGGCAGTTACGTGGGGTTGGAGTTCGGCCAGATGTATCGGCGCTTCGGCGCACGCGTGACGATCGTGGAGAAAGGCCCACGCCTGATCGCCCGTGAAGACGAAGATGTATCGCAGGCGGTGCGTGAGATTCTGGAAGCCGAGGGCATCGACGTGCAGGTGGCCGCCAACTGCCTGAGCGTGCGCAGCGAAGCCGGCAACGTGGTGGTCGGGCTGGATTGCGCGGGCGGCGCGCGAGACGTGTTGGGCTCGCACCTGCTGCTGGCCGTGGGGCGTGTGCCCAATACCGATGATCTGGGCCTGGACAAGGCCGGTGTTGAGACCGATGCGCGCGGGTACATCCGTGTCGACGAGCAACTGCGCACCAACGTCTCCGGCATCTGGGCCCTGGGCGATTGCAACGGGCGCGGCGCGTTCACGCATACGTCTTACAACGACTACGAGATCGTCGCGGCCAACCTGCTCGATGGTGACCCGCGCAAGGTGTCAGACCGCATTCAGGCGTACGCCATGTACATCGATCCGCCGCTTGGCCGCGTTGGCATGACGTTGACGGAGGCCAAGCAATCGGGCCGCAAGCTGCTGGTCGGCAACCGCCCCATGACGCGCGTTGGGCGTGCGGTGGAGAAAGGCGAGAGCCAAGGCTTTATGCGGGTGGTGGTCGATGCGCAGAGTCACGAGATTCTCGGCGCGGCGATCCTGGGCGTGACGGGGGATGAGGTCGTGCACGCGCTGCTCGATGTGATGTACGCCAAGGCGCCGTACACGACCATCAGCCGTGCCATGCATATCCACCCGACTGTGTCGGAACTGGTGCCGACGCTGCTGCAGGAGATGCAGCCGGTGGTGTAGCGCCCGAGCCGAACGCAGACAGGGCGCACCCATCACACCCCCAGGTGAATCGACGGAAGCACCGTGCTCAGCCGCGCCACCACCAGCGTGTCGACCTGGAACAGCATTGCAATGGCCGTGACGACGACCGCCGCGCCAAACACCTGCTGCAGGCGCTGTGCATACCGCGACACCTTGCGGACCTGCGCGGTGACATAGCGGCCGCCATAGGCGATGGCGAGCAACGGAATCGCGGCGCCTGCAGAGAACAGCGCAAGCAGCACCCCGGCGCGGCCCAGGTCCTGCGCCTTGGCCACCAGCGCCAGGATGGCGGCCAGCGTGGGGCCGGCACACGGTGTCCAGACCACGCCCAGCGTCATGCCCAGTACGAACCCGCCCGCCAAGCCAGTGCCAGTGCGGGATGCCACCCCCGCAAAGCGATCGATGATGCCGCCCAGCGGCGCCACGAGCTGCTCGAACGCGCTGGGCCACAGGCGGGCCAGCCCCGACAGCAGCAGGATCACAATCGCCAGGGTGCGGATGGCGTCCTGCGCCCAGGCAAGCGAGCTGGAGAGCGCGCCAAATGCCACGCCCAGCGCAGAAAACGCGAGCACGAAGCCCAACGCAATTGCCACCGGGCGCAGCGCACTGGACTCGTCGCTGGACGCACTCAGCACCATGGGCAGCACCGGCAGCACACACGGCGATGCAATCGTCAATACGCCGGCCAGCGCGGCAAGAATGAGGTCAATCATCGGGCGTCTCCTGGTTGGTTGATCCGATGACTGCATTGAATGCCCCACACGTATCGCGGCGGTTTCTGCCGGCCCGCGCAAGTGCAATGTTTCTTGTTCAAGAGCCCGCCAGATACAGAGCGATACAAAAGGCCGTGCAAACCGCCGCACAATGCGTCCATCGCCTGCCGTCGGTGCTACGGTGCGCCTGCTGAAAGGATGCCTGCCATGAAGGATCTGCTGCTGCTTGCCACCATGACGTTCTCCGCATTGACCTGTGAACTGGGTGGTGCGGGCGTTTGCCGCTGGGCGGCACCCGGGCCGGCCAATATTGTTGGCAGGCGGCTGACCAAGTCCGACCGGCGCCGGCACGCCACCCCGTTGCCGACCCAGCTTCCCACCCCCATCGAGCGCAAACCATGAGCCAGCCCGACCACATCCTCATCGTTGACGACGACCGCGAGATCCGCGAGCTGGTGGGCACCTACCTTGAGCGCAATGAGATGCGCGTGACGCTGGCCGCCAATGGACGCGAAATGCGTGCCGCACTCGACAAGGGCTCGGTCGACCTCATCGTGCTCGACCTCATGCTGCCCGGTGAAGACGGCCTGGCCCTGTGCCGCGACCTGCGTGCCGGCCCGCGCAAGAACCTGCCCATTCTCATGCTGACCGCCCGCAACGAAGAGGCCGACCGCATTCTCGGCCTGGAGATGGGGGCTGACGACTACCTTGTGAAGCCGTTTGCCGCACGTGAACTGCTGGCCCGCGTGCGCTCTGTGCTGCGCCGCACGCGCATGCTGCCGCCCAACCTGCAGATCACCGAGGCAGCTACCCTGCTGGCCTTTGGCGACTGGCGGCTCGATACCACGGCGCGGCACCTGCTGGACGCGCAGGACGTGGTCGTCGCCCTGAGTGGTGCGGAATACAAGCTGCTGCGAGTGTTTCTCGACCACCCCCAGCGGGTGCTCAGCCGTGACCAGTTGCTCAACCTCACACAAGGCCGCGATGCCGAGCTGTTCGAGCGCTCCATCGACCTGATGGTGAGCCGCTTGCGGCAACGCCTGGGCGACGACGCGCGCGAGCCCAAGTACATCAAGACCGTGCGCAATGGCGGATACGTGTTCGCCTCGGTGGTGGAGATTCGCGAGGAGCGCGCATGACAGTCTTGCGCACCTTGCACCTCTGGCCGCGCACCTTGTTTGCGCGCCTGATGGTCATCCTGCTGGTGGGGTTGGCACTGGCGCAGGGGCTGGCCTTCAGCCTTGTCTTGCATGAGCGCTCCGATGCGGCTGACCGGCTGATGCTCGGCAACCTGGAAACCGACGTCGCCAGTTCCGTCGCTATGCTCGACATGCTGCCCGCAACCAAGCGCGAGCTTTGGGCAGACCGACTGAGCCGGCGCACGTACCGCTACGAGCTCGATGCCGGCATCCGCAGCGATACGCCGCCGCGCGACGCCTTGTCCCGCGAGGCGGTGGCCACCATCGATCGCGCGCTGGAGGGCCGGTACAACGTCACCGCCAACGCAGTGCCCGGTGGCGGCAATCAGTACCAGGTGCACCTGACACTCACCGATGGCAGTCCGCTCACGATCGACGTGCATCCGAATCCCATGGGTCTGTCGACCTGGCTGCCGGTGCTGCTGGGTGTGCAGCTCGTGTTGCTGGGCGGATGCGCGTGGCTGGCCGTGCGCCTGGTCACCCGCCCGCTCAAGCAGCTGGCCACCGCTGCAGAAAGCCTCGGCCCCGATCTCAAGAGCGAAGCGATTCCAGAACACGGTCCGGTGGAGGTGGCGCACGCAGCGGCGGCCTTCAACGCCATGCAGCAGCGCATTGCCGGCTATCTGGCCGAGCGTGTGCAGATCCTGGCGGCGATCTCGCATGACCTGCAGACGCCCATCACCCGCATGCGCCTGCGGCTGGATCTGATGGACCCGTCTGAAACGCAGGAGCGGCTGGTGCAGGATCTGCGCGCAATGGAGCATCTCGTGTGCGAAGGCGTGACCTACGCCCGCACGCTGCACGGCAGTGCCGAAGCCCCCGCCCGCGTGGACATCGACGCGCTGCTCGACAGCCTGAGCTACGACTACCGGGACGGCGGTACGCCCATCATGGTGGAGGGCAAGGTCGGTACGCCCGTTGAAACCCGGCCGCAGGCGCTGCGGCGCATCCTGACCAACCTGATCGACAACGCCATCAAGTTTGGCGGCGATGCGGAGGTGGCAGTATCGCGCGAGTCCGGCAACCTGGCCATCGTGGTGATGGACCGTGGCCCGGGCATTCCCGAGGCGGAACTGGAGCGGGTGATGCAGCCGTTCTACCGGCTGGAGACGTCACGCAACCGGGGCACAGGCGGTACGGGTCTGGGCTTGGCGATTGCGCAGCAACTAGCGCAGGCCATGGGTGGACGTCTGGCGCTGGCCAATCGTCAAGGGGGCGGGCTGCAGGCAACGCTGACGTTGCCTGCGTGAGTGATGATCGTGCCGCCCTCAGGGCACGATCGAGAGGAACAGGTAGGCCGCAAAGATCGCGAGGTGAACCACGCCTTGCAGGATCGTCGTGCGGCCCTTGCCCAGCGTGAGCGCTGACACGATCAGGGTCAGGAACAGCAGGACCATCTCCTTCGGCCCCAGGCCCAGTTCCAGCGGCCGGCCAATCCAGATGAACACGGCGGCCACCGTGGGGATGGTCAACCCGATACTCGCCAGTGCCGAGCCCAGCGCGAGGTTCAGGCTGGTCTGGATGCGGTCGGCGTTGGCGGCGCGTGCGGCAGCCAGCCCCTCGGGCAGCAGCACCAGCGCGGCAATGACGATCCCCACCGTTGCTGCCGGTGCGCCCGCGTTCAGAATGGCCGCTTCCACGAAGGGGGACAGCACCTTGGCCAAGCCCACCACTGCCACCAGGGACACCATCAGCAGCACGGCGCTGAACGCGGCCACGCGCGCCGGGGGCGGCGGTGCATGCACGTCTTCGTCAGAGCTGTCGGCGAGAAAGTAATCGCGGTGGCGGATGGTCTGCACGATCACGAAGCAGCCGTACAGCACCAGTGATGTCACCCCGGCAAAGCCGAGTTGCGAGGAGGTGAGGATCGGGCCGGGTGTGGAGCTGGTGTAGTTGGGCAGCACCATGGTCAACGTGACCAGCGCGGCCAGCACGGCCAGCGCGGCGTTGGCGCCCGGCGCCTGAAAGGCCTGCTCGCGGTGCCGCAGGCCGCCCACGAACAGGCACAGGCCGACGATGCCGTTACAGATGATCATGACCGCCGCGAATACCGTATCGCGCGCCAGCCCGGCCTTCTCAGGCCCGGATGACAACATGACCGACACGATCAGCGCCACCTCGATCACGGTCACGGCAATGGCCAGCACCAGCGTGCCGAACGGTTCGCCCACCTTGTGCGCGACCACCTCGGCATGGTGCACGGCGGCAAAGACGGCGCCGGCCAGCGCCAGCCCCATCAGCGCGATCAACCAGCCGGGAGGTGTCATGAGCGTGCCGGCCACCAGCACCACCCACGCGAGCAGCGGGGCGGCGATCGTCCAATGGGGCAGCTTGTTGGAAGTGACGGCCATGGAGGGTTCCTTGTTGTTGTCTCAACGCCACCGGTGGGCAGCGAAGGGCGTGGATTCGGAGTGGCCTACATATATAGCATGCGCCGCGACCGACTTATCCTCGCCTGTCACGGCCTGTGACAGCGCGGGGGCTGCCACCTCCTGCGCGCTGGCCGTCAAAGCGCACGCCAGGTGGCGGTCAACCCGAACGCGCCCAGCATGGCTGCCGAGCGCGTCAACCTGCCAGGATCACTTGGCGGGGGTTGCTGCGGAGACTTCCTGGCTCCAATAGCTCGGCAGTGCGCCGTACGGGTTCGGCAGCGTCTTGGACGTGAAATACACACTGCCCGCGCCCTTGGCAGACGCGCCGCGCATGAAGGTCTGCATTTGTGTGGCTGATGCGGCGTACACGATATGCGCGAAGCGGCTGGCCGGGTAGTTGGCCTGCCAGGCCAGCGGCGCGTACTTGGTGTAATTGCGCGCGCTGTCCTCGAACGTGACGATCTGGTCTGCCACCGGCAGGCTGGCGTAGATTTCCGGCACGTTGGTGCCCGGGTTGCCCGTGACGGTGTAGGCGGGCGACAGGCCCTTGATGTAGTTGTAGACCGATTGGTAGAACTGCACGTGGGCGGTCACGCTGTCGGCGGTCATCTCGTCGATGAAGAAGCCGTCGACCTGGTACAGCGCCAGATAGGTGTGGATGTCCTGCACCACGGCCGACAACGCCCGCTTTGCGTACGAAGTCGACACGTAGCCGATCACCTTGCCGCCCGCGGCGTGTACCTTTGCCACTGCGGCAACGTAGTTCGGGTCTTGCGTGGTGCCCGGGCCGCTGTTGGGGTTGAGGATGACGGTGGTCGGTACCGACTGCGCCGTGGTGGCGAGCGTGTTCCACTGGGTGGCGCCGCTGCCGGATGGGTAGATGTAGGCCGGCACCAGCAGGCCTTCGGCCCTGGCGTGCGATGCACCTGCCAGCGCGCATGCCGCAAAGGCGATGGCCGACCCGACCATACGTGCTGAGCGTGCCACCGAACGTGCCACCGAACGAACCACGATATGCGTGGCCAATGCGGGCGCGAGCCCCCCCGTGACTGTCTTTTTCATGATATGCCTCCTGACGGTGCAGTCGTCTGCATCCGTCAATTGGCCCGCCGCCATTGCGGGTCAGCGGGCAACTGGCTGACTTCCAGGCGGTTCACCGTTTGGAAGCCCCTATAGCTTTGCGTCGCCGGATCACTCCGGTTTTGCCAAACCTCTGGGCGCATGCCCATTAGCCGGAAACTCTACCGGGGCGTCGTGCCGGCGGCAAACATAGATTGCGCAAATGCGCGGGGAATGCCCGAGAGCGTTGTCGGAAACCGACGCACCGCGCCCCTACGCGAAACAGAGCATTGACGCCGTGCGTGGATTCATAGATTTCGCGCATCAACCAGCGCCGCGAATCATATGGTGAATCCGCAGGCGCCTTTCAGCTGGGGATGACGGCGGACGGGAATGCCCGGATTGCCTGCGGCGCCATTCTCCGGGCGTGGGCGCAAACCGAATAGGAATTCGTTTGCGTGGTGCGGGGGCGTGTGATGTGAGTGCGCCAGACTGGTGTTTTTCTTCGCCCCATTTCCTTAGGCAGCGCACGGGTTTCTTTATGCTGACCAAGTCCGGATGCTAGTCTGGGCGCTCACCTATTTGACGGTGGCCTCACACCCTAAAAGGCTTGATGAAGGGAGCGGCGACAGTTGCCGCATGACGATAGAAGCGCGCCGCAGACATTGCATCGCAGGCGATGCGCGCTCCCGGAGACCACGTCCACATGCAGACCGACGACATTCATCTGCGCCAGGCTTCGCTCGACGATTGGAGCGATGTCGCCGCGCTCCTCAGACGCTGCGGACTGCCCGCAGAAGATACCCAGGGCAGCATCGACGCCTTTCACGTGGCCCTCGACATGGGCCGCATCATCGGCTGCGTGGCGGGAGAGCAGGGCGGCCGCTCCATCGTGGTCCGCTCGGTGGCGGTCGACCCCATCTACCGGGACCGCGGCATCGCCAGCCGGCTGATCGAAACGCTGCTCCTGCGCGCACGCGGCACAGGCGCGCGCGAAGCGTATCTCCTCTCGACGACTGCACCTTCGTACTTCGCACGCTGGGGTTTCTCGCTGTTTCCGGCGGAGAAGGTGCCGACGGAAGTGCGCGCGTCGATGGTCTTCCGCAATGCGGAGCGCTCCTCGGCGCTGTGCATGCGGTGTGACTTGCGATAGGGCAACACGGAGCTCGGCGGCCCGGCCCGTGCCATCTTTCCTCTGGCCGCCGCCATGACGTCTGGCGCATTCCGCCGCCACGCGACCCACACGTATCTTCAGTCCACGCAGCGCGGTCTCGCGCCGCTGCGCGTCCATCTGCTTAACCGACTGAGGAGAACCTGCAATGAACACCCGCTCGAACCTGTTGATCGTCCGCATCGCGCTGCTGGCGGTGGTGTCCCTGATCGTTTCGCTGGCATCGACGGCCGCATTGGCTGACCCGCCCGCGACCGTCGCGTCGTGTGAGGGCATCAAGGATGCGTACCCGATTCTTGGTACGCAATGCGTCAACAACTACGCCAAGATCAACCACGCACCTGCCAACGCGGCGGAGCGGCGCGAAACCTACTTCGCACGCGTTGCGGTGCTGCAAATCTTCCGCAAGGCCCTGCTGTGCAATGGCATGTACGGCGCGTCCAAGTCGGCGCAGCAAAACTTCTCCAGCGGTGAAGCGGGTCACCTGCTGGCGCTGGCCAATTTGAACGCTGCCATGACGGGCGCGGGTGACCCGAATGTGCCGGCGCTCTATGCGGCGGGTGACCTAAATAGCATTTCGATCAACAAGACGCAGTGCAAGTAGGCCTGTTGCGGTGATGAGTCAGCAGACGTGCCGCCCTACGCTCACCACCAGGGCGGTCACGTACAGGCCCAGACCGAACACCGCGTGTGTCACCACGCTGTGCAACCGCGCCACGGCAGGGCGCGGCGTGCGGCTGGCCGCAATGCCGGCACCCATGGCGGGCTGCATGACGAAGAAAGGCGCCACCACGCTGCCAATGCCGACGATCAGCGCCGGGCTGATCGTCGGATGACACGCCCAGTCGAGCCCCCACCCTGCCAACAGCATGGCCGCGAAAGCGATGCCGATCACGTAGTGGGCAGTCCAGCCGATCACGCGTTCGCCAGCAATGGGCGTTGAACCACCAATGGGATGGTGCCGGACGCGCCCCCGGACCAGATGGCCAAGCCAACGCCCGACCAAGCCGTAGTCCAACGGCGGCACGCCAAGCAGCCGTTGCCGGACGATGGCCCAGATGTCCATGACGACCGTGGCGCCTGCGCCGATCAGCAGCGCGCAGAGCAGTGTGCGTGTGGTCTCAGTCATGTGCCGACTCCACGCGCGCGGCGCATGCGCGGGCGATCCAGCACGCAGCGGTGAAGCGGACTTCTGTGCCGTGCACATAGGGCTCGAACGCCGTGCGCATTGCATCGATCACGCGCACGCGCGTTTGCGAGTCCGCCTCTTGCAGCGCCAGCCCGACGGGGCCGAGCCGGCTGAGGTAGGGCACCAAATCCCGCTCGGGCAGGGTGCATGCAAAGTCGACGGGCTGGATGTCGATGTCGGTCCAGCCGCTGGCGGCCAGGGTGCAGGTCATCCGGCTGCGGTCCGCAAAGGCGAACTGCCCAGGCGCGCCGGGTTTGCGCGGCGGCAGGTTCGGCATCAGCGGCGCCGCCGCGCGTTCCGCAGCGGTCATGAACGGGTTGTCGGCAGGGCCACGCCACGCGATGAAACAGAGCGCCGCGCCGTCGCGTGCAGCACTGCGCAGGTTGGTGAACGCCGCGACCGGATCGTCGAAGAACATCACGCCCAGGCGCGAGACGATCATGTCGAAGGCGGCGGGTTCGAAGGCATAGGTCTGTGCGTCGGCACGAATGAAGCGCGTGGGTGTTGTTTCGCGCTGTGCGCGCTCACGGGCGGTCTGCAGCATCGGCGCGGAAATGTCGATACCGAGGCAGCTACCGTTGTCGCCAAGCTGGCGCGTGACGGCGAGTGTCGTGCTGCCGGTGCCGCAGCCGACGTCGAGCACGTGCTGCGCCCGCTGGGCACTCACCGCTTCAACAAGCCGGTCTTCAAGAGGCTGGAATATCTGGTCGAGCGCTGTCTGGGTGGCAACCCAGGCGTGCCCGGCGTGGCCGTTCCAGAGGGCGGCTTGCGCGCCGTCGTTTGAGGGCGTGGTCTTCATGATTGCGGTCCTGTGCGCGCCATCCAGGCGCGAGGACTACACTGTGCAAGTTCAAGTCGACTTGAGGTCAAGGGGTGAGCACGCTGGACATTGCCGAAGTGACGCAGCACGCGGGTGTGCCCGCATCAACGCTGCGGTATTACGAAGAGAAAGGGCTGATTGTCTCGACCGGCCGACGCGGGTTGCGTCGCCAGTTCCACGCCGACGTGCTGGAGCGGTTGGCGTTGATTGCGCTGGGCCGAGCGGCGGGCTTTTCGCTCGATGAGATTGCCCACATGTTCGCGCCCGGCGGGCAGTTGCAGGTCGAACGGCAGATGCTTGCCGCCAAGGCCGATGAGCTGGACCGGACGATCCGCCGGCTCACCGCCATGCGCGACGGCCTGCGGCACGCGGCGGTGTGCCCCGCGCCGAGCCACATGGAATGCCCGACGTTTCAGCGGATCGTGCGGGCGGCCGCATCGGGCGCAATTGCGCCGGCCGGCACCCCGGAGCCGTGTCCCCGGCGCCAGCGGGCGCGCTAGCGGCGTGCGACAATTCGGCACCCCAAGTTGCACATAACCAACCAGGAGATCCCGATGACCGCATCTGCTGCTGTATTCGCCATTCTCGTTGCATTGCTGCTTGGGGCGATGATCCCGGGGCCGAGCTTTGTGCTGGTGGCGCGCAACGCCATCGGCTTGTCGCGCCGCGATGGTCTGGCCACTGCGCTGGGGATGGGCGCGGGTGCGCTCTTCTTCGGCGGTCTGGCGCTGGCCGGGCTCTACACGCTGCTACAAGCCGTCGAGTGGCTCTACATCGGCCTGAAGATGGCCGGCGGCGCTTACCTGACTTATGTTGCGTGGAAGATCTGGCGCGGCGCCAAGCATCCCATCGCCATGGACGAGCGTGTTGCACCGCAGGCCGGCAGCGCGCACAAGTCGTTCTGGACGGGTATCACCACGCAGATGAGCAACCCTAAGACGGCGATCTGGTACGGCAGTATCTTTGCCGCGCTGCTGCCGCAGCATCCGCCGGTGTGGTGCTATTTCGTATTGCCGCCGCTGGTGTTCCTGGTTGAGTTCGGCTGGTACACGATTGTCGCGCTGTGCTTTTCGAGTCGCGTGCCGCGCGAGATGTATCTGCGCGCCAAGGCCTGGGTAGACCGTGTGGCCGCCGTTGCGATTGCCGCGCTTGGGCTGCGCTTGATTCTGACGGCGCCCAAGGCCGGGCTGTAATGCCCCTCGGATTGGCCCCCGGGGCGGGTTACACCGCCCTCGACACGGTTTCCCGCAGCCACTGATGCGCCGGGTCTCGATGCACCCGCTCGTGCCACAGCATCGACATCTCATACCCAGGCACTTCCACCGGCGGCTCGACTACCTGTAGTGCGCTGGCACCGCGCACGAGCCGCTCGGGCAGCATTGCCACCATATCGGTGCTTGCCGCCGCCGTCATCACAAACAGGAAGTGCGGTACCGACAGCACCACGCGGCGCGTGGCACCCGCGGCCTTGAGCGCTTCGTCCGTCACGCCGAAGAAGCCTCCGCCATCCGGCGACACGATCACATGGTCCAGCGCGCAGAACTGCGCCAATGTCGGCTTGCGCTTGAGGCGCGGGTGCCCCGCACGGCCGACCAATACATAACGCTCGGTGAACAAGGTGCGACGGCGCAGGCCGGGTGGAGCGCCATCCGTGGTGTGGAAGGCGAGATCAATCTCCCCCTGTTCTGCCTGCTTTTCAATGCGCGGTGGCACCAGTTCGAGAATCGCCAGCCGCGTGCCTGGCGCGGCGCCACGCAGGGCGGTGAGCGACGGCAGCACGATGGTCGATTCACCGTAGTCTGTGGCGGCCACGCGCCAGGTGTTGTTGGCCTGCGTCGGATCAAACGGGCTGGCGGGTGCGACGGCCTGTTCCAGCGCTTCCAAGGCTTGCCGCAGCGGCTCGCGCAGTGCCTCAGCGCGCGCGGTCGGGCGCATGCCGCGCGGGCCGGGCAGCAGCAACGGGTCTCCAAAGATGTCGCGCAGCTTGGCCAGATGCACGCTCACGGAGGGCTGCGAAAAATTCAGCCGTTCTGCCGCGCGCGTGACGTTGTGCTCGGTCAGCAGCACGTCCAGCGTGACCAGCAGGTTGAGGTCCAGCCGTCTGAGATTATTCATGGCTATGCCTGGAATATGGATTATTCATTTCCAATATACCTCGGCGGCCACCATTCTTGAGCCTTCTCAGATTGGAGTTGCTGCCATGAATGTCCTGATCGTCTACGCCCACCCAGAACCCAGATCGCTCAACGGCGCCCTCAAGAACTTTGCCGTCCGGCATCTGGAAGCGGCCGGCCATACCGTGCAGGTGTCAGACCTGTACGCCATGCAGTGGAAGCCCCAGCGCGATGCCGGTGACAGCACGGTCGCGCCGATTGGCCCGCACTTTGATGCGTCGCTCGATTCGAAGCACGCTTTCCAGAACGGCTTTCAGACCGCCGACATTGCCGCTGAGCAGGCCAAGTTGCGCTGGGCCGACGCCGTGATCCTGCAGTTTCCGATGTGGTGGTTCTCGATGCCGGCCATCCTCAAGGGCTGGGTCGAGCGCGTCTATGCCTACAGCTTTGCCTATGGCGTGGGCGAGCACTCCGACACCCACTGGGGCGACCGCTACGGCGAAGGCACACTGGCCGGCAAGCGAGCCATGCTGATCGTCACCGCGGGCGGCTGGGAGTCACACTACAGCCCGCGCGGCATCAACGGCCCGATCGACGACATCCTGTTCCCGATCCAGCACGGCATCCTGTACTACCCAGGCTTTGATGTAGTGCCGCCGTTCGTGACGTTCCGCGCCGGTCGCATGGACGATGCGCGGTTTGCGCAGACCACCCAGGCGCTCGGCGAGCGGCTCGATACGTTGTTCACTGCCGAGCCGATTCCGTTCCGCCGGCAGAACGCGGGGGAGTATGAGATCCCGGCGCTCACGCTGCGTGCGGAAGTGGCACCCGATCAATCGGGCTTTGCGGCGCACATCGCCTAGACGGCCAGCGCTACAATTTGCGGCTTGCACTGTCGGGGGGGGGGGCCGGTTGTCTTTTGGGCGGCGCGGCGGGGGGGTTGTTGGGTCAATTTTTTTTTTTG
>NZ_CATZLL010000022.1:0-61161 GCF_958415495.1 Ralstonia flaminis
CAGTGGCGCCGGCACTACAACACGCGGCGACCGCATTCGTCGCTTGGATACCGTCCGCCGGCACCTGCCGCCCACTGGCCAACACCGATGCCCGCACAGCAACTAGGCACCATCCAATAAACTTCAATCCTCTCATAAGAACTGGACCGGAATATCCGTATTTCACGCGCACACAGCGGCAATGCCATGCAACGCGTTGCGGGCGTCATCTGCCCGAGCATTGCCTTGGCAAGCATCTGCGATGCGGAGCGCCCCATGCCTGCGGTGCCTCAGCGGCCACGGCCACCGGACTGGAGTTTTCCGGCCCTCTGCCGATAACCGTGCTGTCACCCGCGCGGCTGCGGGGGGCGTCGCTCGCCCTGCCGGATCGGGCGCCGTCTCCACATCCGCCATGATTTGCCCCAAAAAGAAGCAGACACGCGGCCTCCGTCTGGCTCAAGACCACGTCATGCCCCTTCGTTCATCCGCCCACAGGCTGGCCACATTGGCGGGCCACCACCCATTCGTCGTCGGTGCGCTTGGGACGCTGCTGACCTTGGTCGTCCTGTCCATCAGCGTTCTGACGCTTTGGGCAGACCGGGAAACGGCAATCGAGCATGCGCATGACATGTCGAAGAACGTTGCGGCGGTGCTGGTAAGCCACATCTCGCGGACGGTGGAATCGGCTGATCAGTCGCTACGCATGCTGATTGCCACACTGGATAAGCCCGGCATGCGCGCCTTGGATACGGAGGTGCGGCACGACCTGCTGTTCGGCCAGACGGCTTCTGCCCGCTATGTGACTGGCATGGGCGTGACCGATGACAAAGGCCAGCTTGCCGACGGTTGTTGCTCCGCCACGCACCGGTGGGATTTCAGCGACCGCGATTACTTCAAGGTCCATCGTGATTCCGCAAACGTTGGCCTGTATGTGTCGGCCGTCTATCGCGCGCGGTCGCGGGCGGGCGTGGAGGCGATTGCGCTCAGTCGGCGGATCAACCGGCCGGATGGCACGTTCGGGGGCACGGCCCTGGTCGCGATCGATCTTGAATACTTCAGGCAACTGCTGGATAAGCTGGATGTGGGGCCGCATGGCATCACGGCCATTGTCCGCGTTGATGGCACGTTGGTCGCAAGAAACCCGCCCCCCAGCGCAGCACGCGCGTTCACCCTCAGCAAGTCGCAGGTGTTCCCGCGCATGGTCAATCAGGAGTCGGGTTTTTATGTGGCGCCCTCGGCAAGCGACGGGGTGCTGCGCCTGTACACCTTTCAACGCGTGCCGGGCACGCCCTTCATTGCCGTGGTGGCCCCCGCAATGACGGATGCACTGGCTGCCTGGCGGCGGCTGTCGTGGGTGGTGGGGCTGTCGTCACTGTCCGTCAGTCTCGCCTTCTGTGGTGGCGTCTGGCTGCTCGCCTTTGCGCTGCGCGGGCGGGTGCAGGCCGAACACCACCTCAGAGAGCTCACGCAAACCGATCCGCTCACTGGCCTGAAGAACCGTCGCGCACTCGATGTCACGCTAGAGAACGAGTGGGACCGCCTGCAACGCCGTGACAGTTGCCTGTCCATCCTCTTTGTCGATGCAGACAACTTCAAGCGATATAACGATGCGCACGGGCATGCTCAGGGGGACATCGCACTCCAGCATCTCGCCAACTGCATTGCCAAGCATGCACGACGGCGCAGCGACCTCGCGGCGCGCTATGGTGGAGAAGAGTTTGTGGTGGTGTTGCCCGATACGGACGAAGCCGGGGCGATGCAGATTGCTGAAGCCATACGTGCTGAAGTTGAGGGATCTTCCGCCACGCAGAGAAGCCCGGGCTTGGCGCCGTTCACCGTCAGTGTGGGGTGTGCCACGGCGCGGCAATCGAGCTTTGCGTCACTGGATGCATTGACGCGGGCCGCAGACGTTGCGCTGTACGAGGCAAAGCGCAGCGGTAGAAATCGCGTGACCTGCGCCAGCGTTGAACCACGTGCCCAGACCGATCACCCGGAGCCGCCCGCCCACGTGGGTTAGCCCGGTGGCGATGCGGAATCCGTTTCAAGCAAGGCGAACGGACACCGCCATCGAGCGGGCTGGCGAGAAGCCAATCCCCACAGCAAGACGGTTTCCTGAGACGGGCGGGGCGCCGGTATTGAATGGGGCATTGTCCGATGAGGATGCCGGAGAGTCGTGTTATTCAGACAAGTGTTTCTTGAGCGAATCCTCGCTGCCCACGGGGCCGAAGACTGGCTTGTTCGCCTTGCGGGCTTTCCACTTGGTACTTGTCAGCCGGCGTTGCTTCAGTGACTTGACCGGAGTCTCCTGATAGAACGCCTTGAAAGTCTCGCGGACGTCGGACAATTTGTTGATCTGGCCCTCCAGCGCCTTTTGCTCCTCCTCGTCCGCCGCCGCGAAGTATTCCTTCCAAAGCCCATCTTCCACGTCTTCCATCAGGGCGATCTTCTTCTTGTAGTAGTCGTGCTCCGAACGGGTGACGCTGAAGTCAGCCTGGTGCTTGTCGCGGCCCCACTTGACTCGGGCGTCGATCAGCTTGCGCCGCTTGGTATGCCGGCGGTCCCGCTTCTCCGCCGTGCTCGTGCGCTCCTCGCCCAATGGCTGTTGCGCCGTATCGAGCCGATCGACGAGTGCCTTCTGCGAGGACATTTTTGAATACGTGCCGAGTGCGACCCTGAACAGATCCATCTTCGGCTTGTTATCGAAGATGCTCTCGTCCTCGTCCACGATCATCTTTTCAGACTGCGGCTTGAATGACTCGTCGTCGGATATGTCGTCGTCGGACTCCACGGCATCGGTCTTGAACTTTGGGAAGCCGAGCGCGGTTTGCATGTACTCGGTGGCGTCGTCCGTTGTCTCAAGGTGCGAGCCGTCCATCTCGGTCAGCTGCTGGGCAAACGCATGGTTGAAATGCAGTCGTTGCCCGAAGAAATTTTCCGCATTGGGCGACGGCGCATCCGCCGCCTCGTAGGCCTTGTGCAGAATGTCGCGCGTGCTGAGGTAGACGGCCTTGTACGTGGCCCCGTCCAGCGGGCTCTTGGGCAGCGGGCGATTGACGTCGAGCAGCGCCGAGAACGCGTGCTCGGACGAAGAGCCCTCCACCGGCCGCGGTGGCAGCGTATGCATGAAGTTGTCTTCCGCATCCTGCACGAGAAGCGCCTTCGATTTCTCCAGCTCGAACGAGCGGAACGCGTTCTGCTTCCGGTCCCGCGCAGTGGGTCCCTTCTTGCCCCGGCCCTTGAGCTGCGGATGATTGAACGCCTGATACTGCAATGCGTGCTGCACCATCAACTGAACGTCGGGATTCATATCCGCGTCCACGCTGAGTTCCCTCACTTTGAATTTCTTCACGGCCGTTTCAGTGGCCAGCTTGACCTGCGCCGGCTCCATGTCCGTCGTGGCCTGCGTCAGGATCGTGTTGAGGTCCACATACGAGAAATCTCCGACCGGTTCGGCCTCCTCCTCGGCATCGGCGTCGCTCCCGTCATTGCTACTCTTGCGCTTGCGCTTCTTGTGGTTGACCTTGCCCTGCTCCAGATGCTGATACGTGAGCGAGCGCTCCTCAGGATACGAGGCCTCGGTATTTCGGCGCGTATGCAACCGCCGTCCCTTTTGCTCGAGCGTAAACTGCTCGCCCTCGATCATGGTCCGCAGCGCGTGTTCACTCAGCGTGCCGTGATCCTCGCCATCCGTGGCAAGCGCGACGAGTGCCGCGACCTTGCTTTTGGCCTTTGGCGCCTTGCCGAAAAGCTGACGTCCCAGTTTTTGCGCAGACTTCTCGTTGTCGATCGGGTCATCGTCGTAGATGAACTGGCCCTGCACCACGGGCGGGTGCGCACCACTGCTCAGTGACTGCAATTTGGCCCGCTGCGCCACCATTCGCGGCGAGCTGTCGACCGTTGCCTGCAAACCACCGGGCACCGCCGGCGCGATGCGCCTACCGGTGCTGTGTTCGTCCGTTGGCGTACGAGAGAAATCCTGCTTCTTTAGGGATTCACGCATGGCGCATCCGAGCAAGTGATGTCGGCGTAGACACTAACAGCGCACCCACAGTGTGTCCATGCCCTGCCGCGGGAGGAGAAAGCCCGGCAGGCGCAGCAAGACGCGCCTCCGAGGTGGGCAGGGATGCCACCATCGGGTGCCTGCTACGTTCTGCTGTTCGCGCATGCCGCCATGCCGCATGGGCGCTGCTATGCCATCTCTTGCAGCCATTTTGGGTTAGACATTTTCTAATAACCCTTCCAGGTGGTTGCGGTCGGTATTTTCTTCTGCGTGTTCCACATAATCGACGTGGCAATTTCTGTCGGTAATGTGTTCAGTAAATTCCCTCTCCATCTGCCATGCGTATCTCTCAGCAGCAGTTGGAATTTTCTTTGCTTATGCTACCGGAGCCCTGAACCCGGGCCGTGGTAAATGCGGCAGCAAATCGCGCTGCATTTTCTTGATTGATACTGAAATCACCCGAAGTGATCCAACGCGTTCACTTAAATCTGGAGATAAAACATGTCGAACGTTCAGACTGCTGCCGTTTCGTGGGGGACTACGCCGTCGATCCGTGTTTACACGGCCAATGGAGGCAAGATCACCGAGCGTTGCTGGGATGGGAAGAACTGGTACACGGGCGCCTTCAATGAGCCCGGCGACAACGTGTCTGCCACGGCCTGGCTGGTCGGCAGCAACGTGCACATCCGCGTGTATGCCAGCACCGGCAGCAATACCACGGAATGGTGCTGGGACGGCAGCAGCTGGACCAAGGGCGCCTACACCACGCTCTGATCGGTACCCGGCAATGCGGGGTCCGTCGGGGTCCGCGCACGTATCGGCACAAGACAGGTTCGTTTGGCTTGATGCTGATTCTGTGTTGATTGCTGTTGTATTGAAAATGGCCTTCGCGCTGCATTGGCGAGGGCCTGTCGTGCGTTTGTTGTTCGACTTGCTGTGATTGAATGAATCACGTTGTATTGCTGTTTGGGTGGGGTTGATCGATTTTGTATTAACAGGGTGGCGGAATATTTTTGCTGCCGGGTTTTGCCTGAATTCATGATTAACGTCACCATCGCGGTACCGCATATCTCCGGCCTCAAATTGTGAATTTTCAGGCTGGGTATTTCGGCGCGGATGCCGCTACGCGGGGGTGCCGGGCAGTGGGGGCGGTCTGCCATAATCGCCGCACTCCTGCTTCCCTTGCGCGCATTCCATGGTCGTCCGCCCACACTTGCACTGGTTCCGCATGCTGCTCGCGTGGCGCGGTTCCGTTCTGCCGCAGCTGCTGCCGCGGCTGTTCCTGATCTTCTGTATCTCGCTGGTGGCCATGGCGGTGCATGCGCATTGGCTGCCCATCTCCGTCAACCTGAGCACCACGCCGTTCTCGCTCATCGGCATTGCGCTGGCGGTGTTCCTGGGCTTTCGCAACAACGCCAGTTACGACCGCTATTGGGAGGCGCGCAAGCTCTGGGGTCAGTTGCTCAATGATGCGCGCTCGCTCATGCGCCAGGCGCTCACGCTGCCGCGTGGCGATGGCTCGAACGGCGGTGTGGCCGATGCCGAGGTGCGCGAGTTCATGCAGGTGCTGGGTGCGTTGCCGCATGCGCTGCGCCACCAGTTGCGCCGCACCGATCCGCGTGAAGACCTGGCCGCCCGCTTGCCCGCGCCGCTGTTTGATCGCGTGATGGCCGCGCGCTACCGGCCCGCCACCCTCATGCTGTGGCTGGGGGAATGGGTTCAGCTCAGGATGCAGCGCAACGGCCAGGCCGGCGCGTTCGATGCCTATGCCGCGCTGGCGATGGACCGCAACCTGAACGAGTTGTCCAGCATCATCGGCGGGTGCGAGCGCATTGTCAGCACACCGCTGCCGTTTGCGTACTCGGTCATGATCCACCGCACGGTGTACTTCTTCTGCGCGGCGCTGCCGTTCGGGCTGGTGGAGAGCATCGGCAATTTCACGCCGGTGTTTGCGGTGTTTGTGGCGTACACCTTCATGGCGCACGAGGCCATCGCCTCGCAAATCGAAGAGCCCTTCGGCACCGAAGACAACGACCTTGCCCTCAACGCCATGTCCACCATGATTGAAGACGCCGTGCGCGACATGGCGGGCGAACCCAGCCTGGCCGGCAGCAACGCGGAGCGGGATTTCATTCTCGATTGATGCGGGTTTGACGCTTGCGCAGGCGCCGCGATGGCAGCAATGGAAGCAATGGCAGACAGCATCATCCAAGGCGCGTCCATGGTCTTGATTGGCGGCTAGCGGTAGCGGTCCATTCGGCCATCAGCACGCTCCTCAACCAGCAATGGATGGAGGGTGCGCTCCAGGGGCGGCAGCGCCTCCGATGCGTACTCGATGGACGTCGGCCTGCGCACCACCATGTCGGCCGAGTTCATCGTGATGACGTTCCAGCAGCAGATGACCACCACCTGACACAGGCCACGCATGACAACAGCCAATCTTGCCGGCGCCACCCACAACGCCGGCGCTGCGCCCATCAAGGTCTCCAACGCTGGCTTGGTGCTGCTCCAGGCGTATCTGCCACTCTATTTTGAAAGGTGTGGCTTGACGCGCGATGGGCAGTTTGCCGATGCGGCGGCCAATCATCGTGCGGTGCGCCTGGTGCATCTGCTGGCAAGCGGGCAGTGGGCGCAGGACGAAGTCACGCTGCCGCTGGCCAAGGTCATGTGCGGTATCTCGGTATTCACGCCGCTCATGACGATGGACGATGCGCCAACCGAAGGCGAACGCGATCTGTGTGACTCGCTGCTGGCGGCTGTCATGCAGCATTGGGATACACAGCGCGGCAGCTCCATCGATGGCCTGCGCGGCAACTTCCTCATGCGCGACGGGCGCCTGACGCACCAGAGTGGGAGCTGGCAGCTGGATGTGGAAAAGCGCGCGTACGACATGCTGCTCGGAACGTTTCCACTGTCTTTCGCTGTCATCAAGTTTGCGTGGATGCCGGAGCCGCTGCGTGTGCAGTGGCCATGGTGAGCCCGCGCTAGTGCGCTCCAAAAACGAAGCCCCTTGCAAACGCAAGGGGCTCCGGGCAGTTGCCTTCACTCCCTGAACCACTGGATCACGCTCAAGGCACCGCCACAATCGCCATCCCGCGCGGGATGTTGCCGGTGGCAGCCGAGCCGCCGGTGATTGCCGTCAGCATGCCTGTGGTGCCGTCCACGCTGTAGGCCGAGATGGTGTTGTCCACCCCGTTGACGACGTAAGCGAAGGTGCCCGCCGGGTTGAGCAGCACCGTGACCGGTACGTTGCCGGTGGCAACGGTCTGCACCAGCGTGATGGCGCCGTTGCTGCTGTTGATGGCGTACACGCCCACCGTGTTGTCCAGCAGGTTGGTCACGTACAGGAAGCCGCCCGACGGCGCGATCGAGATGTAGAACGGGTTGACACCCGATGCCACCGGGCTGCCTGACGCCGCCAGCGCGCCTGTGCCTGCGTTGATGCTGTACACGCCGATGGTGTTGTCTGCCGCGTTGGACACGTAGGCATACGTGCCAGCGGGGTTCACGGCAATGAACTCGGGCGTGTTGCCGGTGTTGACTGCGGTACCCGCCAGCGTGAAGGCGCCTGTGCTGCTGTTGATGGCAAACGCCATGGCCGTCCCGGTCGTGCCACCGCTGTTGGCGTTCACCACATACGCGTATGTGCCCGCGCTGTTGATGGTAACGGTGTACGGGTTGGCGCCGGCCGTGATGGCCGACAGCGCAGTGAGCGCTCCGGTGCCGGTGTTGACCGAGAACGCGCTGAGCGTGTTGTCCCCATAGTTGGCCGTGTACGCAAAGCTGCCGTTGGGCGTGCGCGCAATGCTGTACGGCTGTATGCCGGTGGCCGTGGGTGAGCCCACCACGGTCAGCAGCCCGGTGTCCGGATCGATGGAGAGTGTGGTGATGGTGTTGTCGTTGGCGTTGGCCACGTAGACGAACTTGCCCGCCGGGTCGATGGTGAGCGACAGCGGCCCGGAACCCACCGGTACGGATGAACCAATCGCCGTGGGCATGCCGGTGGTGGCATCCAGCGTGAAGGCAGAGACGGTGCCGTCGTTCGAGTTGACCGCATAGCCGAACAGCGGCCGCACGGAGCAGGTCACCATGATGTTGGTGACGTTGGCGGTGCCCACGTTGCCGCTGCCGTTGGTGACGGAGCAGTTCTCACCCGACGGCCGCGTGCCTACCGTGGCGGCATAGGGCGCGCCCTGTGCCAGTGCAGTCGGGAACTGGAAGCTGCCGTCTGCGTTGACGGTCACCGCATCGCCGCCGTTGTCCAGCAGCGTGACGGATTTGCCGGTGCTCAGGCCGCTGACCGTGCCGCCCACCGAGTACGTCGGTGCAGGTGCCGGTGCCGGAGCAGGCGCGGGTGCGGGTGATGGTGCTGGCGTGGGGCTCGGCGTTGGCGCCGGTGTAGGTGCAGGTGTTGGCGCCGGCGTGGGCGCGGGCGTAGGTGCGGGCGTAGGTGCGGGCGTCGGTACCGGTGTTGGTGCAGGTGTCGGAGAAGGCGTCGGTGCCGGTGTTGGTGCAGGCGTCGGAGAAGGCGTCGGTGCCGGTGTTGGCGCGGGCGTCGGAGAAGGCGACGGTGTGGGTGATGGGGTTGGTGCAGGCGCGGGTGTTGGCGTGGGCGTCGGTGCAGGCGTGGCGTTGTTCGTCGGCGGTGTCGTGCCCGTATCGCCGCCGGAGTCATCGCCTCCGCCGCAAGCGGTGAGCCCGAGCGAGAGCGCGGCGGCCATCACCAGGGCGGCGCCATGCACGCCATGCGGGTGTCGGCGCAGTGCTGGAGGAACCGGTGCTGGCATCGGCTGCGTTGGTACGTTGCCGGCCCATTCGGCGTTGGCGTTCGATAGCTCGGCCATGACTCCCCCCGTTCTCGATGCGTATGTGGACCCGCGTTTTCCGGAAGGATAGAAACCTGAGGCCACATGCCGACATAGGCCAATTGATCGACAAAGCCCTCGGCCGCATGGAGGCAGACATGCGGTACACGCCGCGTGCCGATGTTTGGCCTGATACTGGGGGCCGTTCTTTCGTTGCCCTGTCAGTCATCACCATGCCCACCAACGCCATCACCCTTCGCCAACTTTTGCCGGCTGATGCTGCCGACGTAGCCGACTACCGCGCCATTCGCCTGGCCGCGCTCAAGGATTCGCCCGAGGCCTTCGGTTCAACGTACGAGGCGGAGGCGGGGTTCTCGCAGGCGGCTTTTGCAGAGCGGCTCGCCACGACAACGGTGCTGGGGGCCTATGACGGCGGGCGCATCGTGGGCATGGTCGGCTTCAAGCAGCAGACGACGGCCAAGCTGGCGCACAAGGGGTTTGTGTGGGGCTTCTACGTGTCGCCCGAGGTGCGTGGGCGCGGGGTGGGCACGGCGCTGGTGGATGGCATCGTGGCCGCAGCCACGGGCGTGGTCGAGCAGCTCACGCTGTCGGTAGTGCACGGCAACGCAGCAGCGCTGGCGTTGTACGAGCGTTGCGGTTTTGAAACCTATGGCATCGAGCCACGCGCGCTCAAGTCGGCCGGTGGTTACGCGGATGAAATACTGATGGTGCGCTTCCTGCGGGTGTAAGCGCCGTGCCTACGTGAACACGTCGGCACGGCCTGACATTCGTTCGCCAATTTACGCGGCTTCCGCTGCATAGGGTTTGGCGGGCACCGGGTTGCGCAGGCTTACGTTCAACAGGTTCCAACTGGTGATGGTGACGATCACAAAGCTCAGCGCGGCGATCTCTTCATCGCTGAAGTGCTCGCGCAGCTTGGCGAATGCTTCATCGCTCGGGTCGGTGGCCGGAATCTGCGAGACCAGCTCGGCCCAGCGCAGCGCGGCACGCTCGCGCTCGGTAAAGAACGGGGCTTCGCGCCAGCCGGCCACGGCGTTCAGGTGGCGCGCGTCTTCGCCCATCTTGATGAGGTCGCTCCAGTGCATGTCGATGCAGAACGCGCATCCGTTGATCTGCGACACGCGCAGCAGCACAAGGTCAACCAGCTTGGCGCCCAGCAAGTCGCGGCGTAGGCCGTTGGACAGGTTCAGCAGCGCGTTGAAGGACTTCGGTGCGAGTTGGTAGTAGGCAATGCGGGGTGCTTGCGACATAAGCGGCTCCTGGGGCTGGGTTGGATACCTGGAGCGTTCGCACGCTGCTGTTTTTGCGTCGCTCCATACCCTTAAGACGCCTCGCCTGGCTGGGTTGTGACAGGCTCGGCCCACATTGCTCAAGCGTTTTGGGTCAGGCGGTGATGTGCGCCAGCTTGTCGGGGTTGCGCACCACGTAGATGCCGACGATGCGGCCGTTCTCGATGACGAAAGACTGCGCTGATTCCAGCTTCTCGTCCACATAGCGCAGCAGGCCCGGCTCGCCGTTGACGCGGGCGTGCTGGTAGCGGACGTTGCCCATCGCGCGCACGAGCTCGCAGTAGATCTTGGTGATCTGTTCGGCGTTTTGGATGATGCGCGCGAACGAGGGCACCTTGCCGCCGCCGTCGCCCACCAGGTGGGCGTCATCTGCCAGCAGTGCGCGAATGGCGTCGCGCTGACCGCTGCGCGATGCCTCGGCAAAGCGTTCCAGCAAGTCGCGGTGCGCGTCGTCGGACACATCAAAGCGCGGGCGATCCTGCTGCACGCGGTCAGACGCGCGATGCACCATCTGCCGGCAGGCGGCCTCGCTCTTGCCCAGCAGGGCGGCTATCTCCGCATAGTCCTGGTCGAACACCTGGCGCATCAGGAAGGCCGCGCGCTCTTCGGGCGACAGGCGCTCCAGCACCCACAGCAACGCCACCGACAGGTCGCCCGCCAGCTCCACGGCGGTTTCAGGCGTGGGGGCGTTGGATTCCGCCTCCACCAGCGGCTCTGGCAGCCACCAGCCCCCGTAGGCCTCGCGCTCCGCCTTGGCCGCACGCAGGCGGTCGATCGACAGCCGGGTGACGACCGTGATGAGCCAGGCCTCGGCCGATTGCAGGGCAGATTGATCCGCCTGGTGCCAGCGCATCCACGCATCCTGCAGCACGTCTTCCGTATCGGCACGCGTGCCAAGCATGCGGTAGGCAATGGCAAACAGGCGGGGGCGGGCCGTGGTAAACGCGGTGTCTTCGCTGTCCGTGCCGATCTGGGTGCGCTTGGTGGTGGTCATGGTCTGGGCGGAGTCGTCTAGGGGTCTATTCCCTAGACGGATGGGGGCGGCGTTTGTGACAGGCGATCGTCATACCGCGTTGGTGTTGCCCGGTCTTCTGGCTGCGCGAATCGTCACCGCCTTGTCCACCGGGTTGGACAGCACCAGCGAGGTTGTCACCGAGCCATGCACGGCCAGGTTGTCGACCACGCGTTCCAGATCGCCGGGCTCAGCAATCGCGCAGCGCACGATAAAGCAGTGCTGCCCGGTTACGCGGCTGGCTTCCAGCACCTCCGGCATCTCTTCAAACAGCTTGAGGTACTTGCGGATGTGCGCGTGGGTGGTCTCGATGTGGATGTAAGCCTGCAGCCCGATGCCGATGCTGCGCAGGTTGACGCGTGCGCCGTAGCCTTCGATCACGCCGGCGTCTTCCAGCTTGCGCACGCGCTCACTCATGGCCGGCTGCGACAGGCCGATGCGCTTGCCCAGTGCGGCCAGGCTCTGGCGGGCGTCGGTCTGCAGGGCTTCGAGGATCAGCCAGTCTTTCTTGTCCAAGGGCATGGCGGGTCTGGGTAGCGGGAGGATGTGACCGATGAATCATCGGCAAGGAACCCTGATTTTGGATGGAAACCGCTTAGACGCGCCAGCGCCGCTGCTTATCATGGGCGTCCAGCCACCCGCGCTATTTACGCTAACCCAGGAGACCCCATGAAGCTGATCGGCATGCTTGATTCCCCCTACGTGCGCCGTACCGCCATTTCGCTCAAGTTGCTCGGCTTGCCATTCGAGCATGCGTCAGTGTCGGTGTTTCGGCATTTCGATCGCTTTCACGAGATCAACCCGGTGGTGAAGGCGCCCACGCTGGTGTGTGATGACGGCACCGTGCTGATGGATTCCACACTCATCATCGACTATGCGGAAAGCCTGGCGGGCCGCAGCCTGATGCCCGCCGCAGTGCCAGCGCGCGGGCAGGCGTTGCGTGTAGTGGGGCTGGCGCTGGCCGCATGCGAGAAGGCGGTGCAGATCGTCTATGAACACAACCTGCGCCCGGCTGAGAAGGTACATGCGCCGTGGGTAGACCGCGTGCACGGTCAGCTGCATGCCGCGCTCGATGCGCTGGAAGCGGAGTGGAAGGATGCGCCGCTGCCCGCCAATGCAAGCGCACTCACGCAAGCCGGGGTGACGACGGCCGTGGCCTGGGGCTTTATCCAGTTGATGGTGCCGGACCGCGTGCCTGCGGCAAGCTACCCGCGCGTGGCGGCGTTTTCGGCTGCGGCAGAGCAGCTCGACGTGTTTCGCGCGTGGCCGATCGACGCGGAGTGATGCAAGGCTTGGCTGCGCGTGCTCAGGCCGCCGTTGGCTGGATGGCTGCCTGACGGTACAGCCCGCCCACCAGGTCTGACTCGGTGATGATGCCCGCCAGCCGGCCCTCGGCATCCACCACAGGAATGTGGTGGTGCCCGGCGCCGGCAAACAGCGGCACCAGTTCTGACATGAGCGCGGTGGCGGGGATGGTCTGCACGTGCGTCTTCATGTGGTCAGCCACGCGCGGCGGCGTCAGGGCGGCGGCGATGCTGAACCAGTGGCGCAGCGTTTGGCGCAGGTCGCGCGGCGTGAGGCCCAGCAAGTCGGCGCGGGTGACGATGCCGATCACGCGCTGGCCCGCATCCACCACCGGCAGGGCCTTGACGCTGTGCTGGCGCAGCAGCTGCAGCGCACGCGGGATCGACGTGCTGGGCGTGGCGGCAATCACCGGCTGCGACATGATGTCGGCACAGGTGAGCGCCTGGAAGGTGCGACGCAGTTTCTCTTCCTGGGCCTGCAACTGCATCTCGCGCAGCACGGCTTCGATGTCTTCGGGGTCGATGTCGAGCAACTCGCTCTGGCGGCGCAGCGCGGCGACGATGTCGGCACGGGTGAAGCCGCCGGCGGTGGGCGTGCGCTCAGCGGCGGGCAGGCGCTGCGCGTGCGGATACCGGTGGCCCGTGGCGGCGTGGTACACCAGCGCACCCACCAGCAGCAGCGCCGATTGGATCAGGATGGGTTCCAGCACGAACGTATAGCCGAGCGCGTGCACGGCCGGCCCGCCAATCACGGCGGTCAACGCCACCGCGCCCGAGGGCGGGTGCACGCAGCGCAGCGCAAACATGCCAGCAATGGCAATCGACACCGCCAGCGCAGAGGCCACCACCGGGTCTTTCACCAGCAGCGCACATGTGACACCCACCGTGGCTGCCACCAGGTTGCCGCCGATGATCGACCACGGCTGCGCCAGTGGGCTGGCCGGCACCGCAAACAGCAGCACGGCAGAGGCGCCCATGGGCGCCACCAGCAAGGGGATCAGCGTGGCGGCACCGGGCACGAGCTTCATCATCGTGCCGGTAAAGAAAATGCCGATCAGTGCCCCAACGGCCGAGCGCACACGCTCGCGCCAACGCACGGTGACGGGGGCGGGGACGAAGCTGTGGAGCCAGCGGGCGAATGTGGCGCTTGAAGGTGCGCGGGAAGCGGGCGGGGCAGACATGGTCGAGCGTGGTCAAACGGCGATTGCCCGGACCAGGCCTCACCAAGACAGACATGCGGGAAGAGTGCAGTCGCAAATTATATCACGCTGTGACATAACGTGCGGGTGCACGCGGTGTCACTTCAGTGGCAACAGGATGTCGGTGATGACCTCGTGCTCGGGCACGTCGGGGTAGAAGCGCACGCGCTGGAACAGCAGCGGCGCATCACGCGGTTCTTCCCCGCTGGCGGGCAGCCATTCGGCATAGAGGGTGGCGACGCTCTGGCCAAGCGTGTCGTCCGAGCCCGTGTGGCGCAGTACGGCGTAGCGGCCACCGGCCAGCGTTTTGGCGATGACGCCGGCGGCGTTGGGTGCGATCGGTGCCAGCGTGGCGGCGCAGATGTCCATGCGGAAGTCGTCGGGTGCCACATCGTCGGGGCTGTTGTAGACGATGTTGTAGGTGGCCGAGACGGAAGGGGGCAGCCGGTGTTCGCGGCGCCAGGCGATAAACGTGCGGATGGTCTCGCCCAGGCGCGCCGGGTTGCCGTGGTGCTCGATGGCGGCGACAGGCACGTCTTCGCGTTCAACGATCTCGACGGTGTGGGTTTGTGGTTGTGCGGGCATGTGTTCGCTCCTGAGGGCGCGCAGCGCCTGTAGATCGGTGGCCCAGGTGCCCCATTGCGGCGCCGCCCGAAAATCCGACGGCGATTGCCCCGCCTGCTTGCGGAACGCGCGCGCAAAAGCCTCCGGCGCCTCGTATCCGCACGCCAGCGCGATGTCTGTGATGCGCGCCGCATCGCGATAGGCGAGCTGGTGCGCGGCACGTTTGAGGCGCAGCAACTGCACGTAGCGCCCGACGTTCATGCCGAACAGCAACGTGAACTGGCGGTGAAAGTGGTATTTCGAGAACGCCGCCACTTGGGCCAGTCCGTCCACGTCCAGCGCGTTCTCCAGATGCGCGTCGATGTGTGCGAGCGCGGCGCGCATGCGGGCGAGGTAGCGGTCGGTGGTGGTGGTGGTGGTGGTGGTGGTGGTGGTGGCGGGGGCAGTCAATGGCAATGGCGTGGCTCCTGGGTGGCAATACGATAGCGGGGCGCGCGCACGTGTGCCTGATCAGGATTGCTATTCCAGTGCGCCAAGGGCGTATTGCCGACAGTGCTCCAGATACCCGCGCTCGTGGCTGCTCATCAGCTCGACGATGCTCGTCCACAGCCAGAACGGTGCGGCCAGTGTCTTGGAGCGCTGGCGCTTGAGTTCCTGTTGCCAGGCGCGCGCCGTGTCTGTGTCCATCTGCCGGGCGTGGGCCTTGCCCACGGTTTCCGCCAGGAAGTACGCTACCCGCATGGCTTCGCTCTGCTTTAGCGTGTCGATCTCCAGCTTGAGGTCTTGTGGCAGCAGTTCACGCACGAACACGCCGTGGTCGAGAAAGCGCGTTGCCACCATGCGTTCGCCCAGGAATGGGGCCAGGTGCCGTGCGCCCTCCACCACGCGCTGGCCGTTGTCGCGTGGCATGCGCACGCGTGGGTAGCGCGGTGCGGCCGCTTGCACGGCTTCCTTCACGTCGATCATGCAGTAGAGATCGCCGTCGCCATTGCCACCATGCAGGCCCAGCAGTGCTGCATAGCGCAGGCGGCCGAGCGAGCTGCAGCCCTTGACCCAATAGGCGCAGTCGAGCAACTCCACCTGTGCATCGTCATCGCGCGAACGCAGGTGCGTGACCAGATGCCGCATCGCCTCGTCTTCAAACAGGCGGGCCAGCGCTCGACGCTCATCGGCGCGCAGTGGCCAGAAGCGCTTGCCCAGGGGGATGGTTGGGCGGGTGTTTTCGATGCGCTCGCGCGCCAAGTGCTTCCACGAGCGTTTGACGGCTTGGCGCATCACCACGTGCACCGTGTCGGGTTTGTCGAGGCGTTTGCGCCTGCTGGCAGTGCTGGCGCCGAGGGCATGGATGTAGCCCTCCATGAGCGCCTCGATCATGCGTGCCGTGGTGACGCCAGGAAGGTCTGAGCCACGCGCCGCTGTAGCCAGTGAGAGCCCCAGCCGGATCAAGTCGTGTGCCGGGTTGCCAATGACGGTCTGATCCATGTCGCGGATCTGCACTTCGATGTCGCCCTCCGCATTGCCGATAGGGCCGAGGTTTCCGACATGGCAGTCGCCGCAAATCCAGATCGCGGGCCCTTCGGGCAGGGTGTGCACCGCCAGCGAGTCGAGCCATTCATAGAAGCGCACGGTGTTGCCGCGCACATAGGCATGGGCGGAGCGCGCCATCTTGCGGTTGCGGGTGTCGCGCAGAACATCTTGTCGGTCGCGTGGGCGGACGGCGCCACGGGGGAGCGTGGAGATCGGCATGGGGAGGCGGGTTGTAAGCGGTGTGCATGGTGGAGCACGCCACGTGCCTGATGTGCATCGTTGTCCATCCTAGGAAACGGATGGCCATAAAAAAACCGCCCCGAAGGGCGGTTCTCGTTGCGCCGATGCGCAGGCTCAGGCAAACGCCTTGGCCGGCTCACCCGCCAGGCCTGCCGCTTCGCGCAGCAGCAGGGCCTTGTCGGTGGCTTCCCAGCTGAACTCCGGCTCTTCGCGGCCAAAGTGGCCGTAGGCGGCGGTCTTTTCGTAGACCGGGCGCAGCAGGTCGAGCATCTGCACGATGCCCTTCGGGCGCAGGTCGAAGTGCTCGTGCACGAGCTTGGCGATCTGCTCGTCGGGGATGACGCCCGTGCCTTCCGTGTACACCGTGATGTTGATCGGGCGCGCCACGCCAATCGCATAGCTCACCTGCACCTGGCACTGGCGCGCCAGACCGGCGGCCACCACGTTCTTGGCCACGTAGCGTGCGGCGTACGCAGCCGAGCGGTCGACCTTCGATGGGTCCTTGCCCGAGAACGCGCCGCCGCCGTGCGGGGCTGCGCCGCCGTACGTATCGACGATGATCTTGCGGCCGGTCAGGCCACAGTCGCCCTGCGGGCCGCCGATGACGAAGCGGCCGGTCGGGTTCACCAGGTACTTGGTGTCGGCCAGCATGTGCGAGGGCAGCACCGGCTTGATGATCTCTTCGATCACGGCCTCGCGGATGGCCTCTTGCGACATTTCCGGCGCGTGCTGCGTAGACAGCACCACGGTGTCCACGCTGTGTGGCTTGCCGTCCACATAACGCACCGTCACCTGCGACTTGGCGTCCGGGCGCAGCCAGGGCAGACGGCCATCGCGGCGCAGTTGCGACTGGCGCTCCACCAGACGGTGGGCGTAGTAGATCGGGAAGGGCATCAGCTCGGGCGTTTCATCGCACGCGTAGCCGAACATCAGGCCCTGGTCGCCGGCGCCTTGGTTGAGGTAGTCGTCCGATGCGCGGTCGACGCCCTGGGCGATGTCGGGCGACTGCTTGTCGTACGCGACGAGCACGGCACATCCCTTGTAGTCGATGCCGTAGTCGGTGTTGTCGTAGCCGATGCGCTTGATGGTTTCGCGCGCAACGTGGATGTAATCCACATTGGCCGACGTGGTGATTTCACCTGCCAGCACCACGAGACCCGTGTTGCACAGCGTTTCTGCAGCGACGCGCGCATATTTGTCCTGGGCCAGGATGGCATCCAGGATGGCGTCGGAAATCTGGTCGGCGACCTTGTCGGGATGGCCCTCGGAGACCGACTCCGAGGTGAAGAGGAAGTCGTTTGACACGGCTGTTAGCTCCAGATTGGCTATCACGTTGCCAATCCGTTGAGCCACGGCCGGCGACGCTTTAGCGGTATTTAGCAACGTTGCCCAGGTTTGTGGCCGGACAAGGATTCGCCCCGCAAGTTGTCAGTTAACTCGGCGAATCGCGTTATTATACGCGGCACTTTTCGGGTCTGCAGTACCGCAAATACAAGGCACATCAAGACCCTGCTCCCTTGTCGACAGCGACCAACACGCACTGCCGCGTACGCACGCATGACCTTTGTTTTCTGGCTGTTTTCACGCTGGCCTCTTTCATGGCTGCAGGCGCTGGGCGGCTGGTTGGGGGCGTTGGCAGCGAAGGTGCCCGGCCGTTATCACGACCGGCTCATCGCCAACTTCCGCCACGCCTACCCTGACGCCACGCCCGCCATGCTCAAAGAGGCTGGCCGATCCGCTGGCCGCATGGTGTTCGAAATGCCGTACTTCTGGATGCGCAAGAACGGGGCGGACATCTCACCGGGATTACTCGATGATTGTTGGCCGACCGTCGACAGCCTGCTTGAAAACGGCACCGGCGTCATTTTCTTGACTCCGCATCTGGGCTGCTTCGAGATTCTGCCGCAGGCCTTTGCACGCCGTCACCCGATCACGGCGATGTTCAAGCCGCCGCACAAGGAAAGCCTGCGCACCTGGATCGAGGCCATGCGCACGCGGCCAAACATGCACATGGCGCCGGCTGACCCGCGCGGCGTGCGCATGGTGGTGCGTGCACTCAAGCGCGGCGAGGCCGTCGGCATCCTGCCCGACCAGACACCCACTGCGGGTGAGGGCGTCTGGGCACCGTTCTTCGGCAAGCCGGCCTATACGATGACGCTGGTGCATCGCCTGCACCGGCTGACGGGCGCTCCCGTGGTGATTTTGGCAAGTGAGCGCCTGCCCCGCGGGGCGGGCTATCGTGCACATATGCGAGTGATTGGCGCGTTGCCTGACGATGCAACGGAAGCCTGCACACGCATCAATGCCGAAATCGAACAGTTGATTGCCCTGGCACCGACGCAATATCTCTGGGGCTATAACCGCTACAAGCATCCGCAGGGCGCGGACGCTCCGCCCACTGCCTGACGAGACTGCCGCACTTTATGGAACGTTTCACTGCCAATCTCGGACTCGGCTTTTTGTGGCTGCTGTCCTTCCTGCCTTACAGCTTCGTCGCCCGCTTTGGCGAGGGGTTGGGGGGGCTGCTGTATCGCATCCCCAATGGCCGCCGCCGTGTGGTGTTGGCCAACCTGAAGGCGTGCTTTCCCGAGAAGTCCGACGCCGAGCGCGAGGCGATGGCGCACGAGGTCTTCCGCAAAGTTTTCCGCAGCTTTGCGGAGCGTTCGTTCGCGTGGTTCGCATCAGAGAAGCGCCTGATGCGCGTGGTGAAGATCGACGATCAGGCCAACCTGCCGGCGCTGCATGGTCAGCCACATATTCTCGTCACGCTGCACCTGTCGGGTGTGGAGATTGGCGCGCTGGCGCTGACGGAGTATCTGCGTACGAACACCGGCAATGCCGGCTGCTCGCTCTACACGCGGATGGCCAACCCCGAGCTGGATGACGCCGTAAAGGCGCTGCGCAGCCGCTTTGGCGCGACCATGGTGTCGCGCAACGAGAACATTCGCCAGATCATGCGCACCATCAAGCGCGGTGAGGCGCTGCAGCTCATCTCCGACATGGATTTCGGCGAGCGCGACTCGGAGTTCGTGCCATTCTTTGGTGTGCCGGCGCTCACGCTCAACGCCATCCCGCGCATGGCGTCGATGACCGGGGCCAAGGTCATCCCGATGTATACCGAGATCCTGCCGAACTACGCGGGCTATGCGCTGCGCATCCTGCCCGCGTGGGAAAACTACCCGACCGGCGACCTGACTGCCGACACGCGTCGCATGAACGCCTTCTTTGAAGACGCCATCCGCCCGCGCATCACCGAGTACTACTGGGTGCACAAGCGCTTCAAGCATCGCCCCGAGGGCATGCCCGGCATCTATTGAGCGGGCCGCTGCCTTCGGTAACTCGCTTTAGAATGGGCGTTTTCTGAACGCTCATTGCCGTCCATGCCACCTTGGGCGGCCTACCATTGTGAAACTGCACTTCACCAAGATGCACGGTGCGGGCAACGACTTTGTCGTGCTCGACGGCATCCAGACCCCGATCGACTTCACGCCCGAGCAATGGGCTGCCATTGCCGACCGTCACTTTGGCGTGGGGGCAGACCAGCTCCTGCTGGTCGAGCGCTCGACGCGCCCGGATGTCGATTTCCGCTATCGCATCTTCAACCACGACGGCGGCGAGGTGGAGCACTGCGGCAACGGCGCGCGCTGCTTTGTGAAGTTCGTCACCGACCGTGGTTTGACCGATAAGCGCACTGTGCGCGTGGAAGTCATGAACGGCGTTGCCACGCTGACGATGCAGGACGACGGCCAGGTCACGGTCGACATGGGCGCGCCCGTGTTCGAGGCTGCACGCCTGCCGTTCCTGCCCGAGGGTTTGCCCACGCGCGTTGAAGGCCGCGACACGCTGCACGCACTGCAGATCAACGGCCGCACTGAGTGGCTGTCTACCGTATCGATGGGCAACCCGCACGCGGTGCAGGTGGTGGACGATACTGAGGCCTTCCCCGTGCTGGAAGACGGCCCGCTGATCGAATCGCATGCCGTGTTTCCGCGCCGCGTGAATGCGGGCTTCATGCAGATCGTCGATCGCCACTCTGTGCGCCTGCGCGTGTATGAGCGCGGTGCGGGCGAGACGCTTGCCTGCGGTACAGGTGCCTGCGCAGCCGTGGTGGCTGGCATCCGCCGTGGCCTGATTGATTCGCCCGTCAAGGTGGCCACGCATGGTGGTGACCTGACCATCGCCTGGGCGGGCGAGGGCGAGGCGGTGATGATGACCGGCCCCGCCACGACCGTCTTCGAAGGCACGCTGGACTTGGATGCCCTGAAGCTGACTGCAGCACACTGACAAGCCCGAACGGCCGACTGCGGGCGCACGACTGCAGCCGTCATAACAACAAGGAGATTCCATGGCATCGAACGGCAAGACCCTGATCGACGAGTGGCGTTACGACGGCAGCAACAAATTCAAGATCGCCAAGGTAGATGCGGGCGCCAAGCCGTTTTCAACCGGCAACAAGGCCAGTGACCAGGAGCGCCTGGCCGAGATCGGTGCGCGGCTCGATACGCTGCAGGACGTCCTCTATGCCGAGCACCGCCGCAAGGTGCTGGTGATCCTGCAGGGTATGGACACCTCCGGCAAGGATGGCACCGTGCGCAGCGTGTTTCGTGCGATGGATCCGCTGGGCTTGCGCGTGGTCGGTTTCAAGGCGCCGACGCCGCTGGAGCTGGCACACGACTACCTCTGGCGCGTGCATGCCCAGGCGCCTGCGCGCGGCGAGATCGTCATCTTCAACCGTAGCCACTACGAAGACGTGCTCATCACGCGTGTGCATGGCGACATCGACACCGATGAGTGCAAGCGCCGCTACGCGCAGATCAACGCGTTCGAGCAGATGCTGGCTGAGACGGGCACGACCATCGTCAAATGCTTTCTGCACATCTCCAAGGACGAACAGCGCAAGCGGTTGCAGGAGCGCATCGATATTCCGCAAAAACACTGGAAGTTCGACCCGTCTGACATTACTGAGCGCAAGCTCTGGGATGACTACATGCAAGCCTATGAGACCGCCATCAATGCCACGGCAACACGAGATGCGCCTTGGTATGCGGTGCCGGCAGATTCCAAGACGCATCGGAATTTGATGGTGGCGGAGATTCTGCTGCAGGTACTGGAGGGGATGAAGCCCGCCTATCCGGAGGCGAATCCGGCGCTGGAAGGGTTGAAGATCGAGTGATCTTTTTTTGGGGATCGGCCAAAACGAACAAAACCCCGGCGAATAGCATCCACCGGGGTCTTACAAGCCTCAAGCAGCAAATCAGATCGCGCTGACGCCGTACTTGTCGCGGTAGGCTGCAGCCTTGGCCCGATAGCCAGCCAGTGCAGGATCGCCAGCGTTATCCAGATAGCCCAGCAGGTCATCCAGATTGGCAATCGAAACCACTGGCATGCCGTATTGCGCCTGCACATCCTGCACCGCAGAGCGCTCGCCGATATCCACAGCGTTACCGCTGCGCTCCATCCGATCCATCAGGATCAGCACTGCAGCCGGCGTGGCACCTGCCGCGCGAATCAGCTCCACTGATTCGCGCACCGACGTGCCCGCAGAAATCACGTCATCAACGATGATCACACGCCCGCCCAGCTTGGCACCGACTAGGCTGCCGCCCTCACCGTGGTCCTTGGCTTCCTTGCGGTTGTACGCAAAGCCCACGTTGCGGCCCATGCCGGCCAGTGCTACAGCCGTGGCCGATGCCAGCGTGATGCCCTTGTAGGCCGGCCCGAACAGCATGTCGAACTCCACGCCCGAGTCCAGCAGGGTTTTCGCATAGAATTGCGCGACTTGGCCCAGCAACGCGCCGTCTGCGAACTTGCCGGCGTTGAAGAAATAGGGCGATGTCCGCCCCGCCTTGGTCACGAATTCCCCGAACGACAGCACGCCGGCTTCCACCGCAAAGCGGATGAAGGATTGGCGCAACTCGCTGTTTTGGCTCATCTTTTTTCTCTGGTCTGCAAAAAAGTCCCGCCATGTTACGCATCATTTCCGCCAACCTCAACGGCGTTCGCTCTGCCTCCAGCAAGGGCTTTTTCGATTGGATGGGCAAGCAGGACGCCGATTTCGTCTGCGTGCAGGAACTGAAATGCGCGCAAGACGACATGACGCCCGAATTTCTGGCGCCGCACGGCTACCACGGCGTGTTCCAGCATGCCGTCAAGAAGGGCTACAGCGGTGCCGGCTTGTACACGCGCCACAAGCCGGACGAGGTCATCGTCGGCTTTGACGGCGGTGAGTTCGATGCCGAAGGCCGTTATGTGGAAGCCCGCTACGGCAAGCTGTCGATCATCTCGGTCTACGTGCCCTCGGGCTCCAGTGGCGAAGAGCGCCAGCAGGCCAAATTCCGCTTCATGGACTTGTTCATGCAGCACCTGACCGACCTGCGCCACGAAAAGGGCCGCGAGGTCGTGCTGTGTGGCGACGTCAACATCGTCCACAAGGAAATCGACATCAAGAACTGGAAGGGCAACCAGAAGAACTCCGGCTGCCTGCCCGAAGAGCGTGCGTGGCTGACCAAGCTGTTCGACGAGGTCGGCTATGTGGACGTGTTCCGCACGCTGGACCCGCGCCCCGAGCAATACACGTGGTGGAGCAACCGCGGCCAGGCGTACGCAAAGAACGTTGGGTGGCGCATCGATTACCAGATCGCCACGCCGGGCATTGCCGCCACGGCGCGCCGCACGTCGGTGTTCAAGGACATCAAGTTCAGCGATCACGCGCCGCTCACCGTTGATTACGACGCGCCCGTGCACTGGTAAGCGGCACAAGCGTCACGTTGTTGCGCTGCCGCAGAAAATTCTTCGTCAGCCGCTACAATGCAAAACTCACGCGCCGGCAGGGGCTGGCGCGTGGTTTCTACTCACAGTTTTCAAGCGAGATCGCCATGGCATTCAAGGTTTTCGTCGACGGTCAGGAAGGCACCACCGGCCTTCGCCTGCTCGACTATCTGTCGCAACGCGACGATATCGAGCTGTTGCGCATCGCCGAAGACAAGCGCAAGGATTCGGCTGAGCGCGCCAAATTCCTGAATGCCGCCGATGTCGCATTTCTGTGCCTGCCGGACGTCGCCTCGCGCGAGGCCGTCTCGCTGGTCAACAACCCGAACACCTGCATCATCGACGCCAGCACCGCGTTCCGCACGGACGATAGCTGGGTCTATGGCTTGCCCGAGCTGAACAAGGGCCAGCGCGAGCGCCTGCGCAACACCAAGCGCATCGCCGTGCCGGGCTGCCATGCCAGCGCCTTTGTGCTGCTGATGCGTCCGCTGGTGGAGGCGGGCATCGTCCCGGCCGATTACCCGGTCACCGCGTTCTCGCTTACGGGCTACAGCGGTGGCGGCAAGGCGATGATTGCCGACTACCTCGCCGCCAATAACCCGAAGCTCGACAGCCCGCGCCCGTATGCGCTGGCGCTGGCGCACAAGCACCTGCCGGAAATGCGTGTGCAGAGCAAGCTGAGCCTCCCGCCGATCTTCACGCCGGTGGTCGGCAACTTCCTCAAGGGCCTGGCCGTGACCATCGGTCTGCATCCGCAGCATCTGGCACGCAAGGTGAGCCCGGCGGACGTCGCCAAGGTGCTGGCCGATTACTACCAGGGCGAGCAGTTCATCCGCGTGGCCCCGGCCGACAACGTCGCGACGCTCGATAACGGCTTTTTCGATGTGCAAGGCGCCAACGACACCAACCGTGCCGACCTGTTCGTGTTCGGCTCTGACGAGCGCATGGTCGTCACCGCCCGCCTGGACAACCTGGGCAAGGGCGCGGCCGGCGCAGCGGTGCAATGCATGAACGTGCACCTGGGCGTGGATGAGTCGACCAGCCTGCACGTGGAAGCGCCGATTCCCGCCGCCGGTGCTGAGCACGCCGTGCGTGAGGCTGCTCCGGGTTTCGCAAGCTGATCGCCGGTTGAGCCGATACGAAAAACGCGCCTTCGGGCGCGTTTTTCTTTGGTGCGTTGGCTGGATCGTTAGTGGTTCTGCCCTGTCGCCGGGATGTTGAACAGCATGCCACCGCCATTGGCGCCGCCCGCCATCACACTCGGCGTCACGCCGTTCCACTTCTCGATGGCGGCACGCTCCAGCTTCAGGCGCTCCCAAGCCAGCAGGCGGTCATCCAGCGACGAGGCCAGCGCGTGGTTGGCGGCGGCTTCACCTTCGGCAATCGCCACCTTCTTCTTGGCCTCGGCCTGGGCGGAGCGCACTTCGTTCTCGGTGCGGATGGCATCCTGGATGGCCTTGGTCTTGGCGCTCACCGCGTCAAGCAATGCGCGCGGCGGACGCAATGAACCGACGATGCCGAACTGCTTGATCGATACGCCCAGCGGCGTCAAGCGCGTGTCGAGCTCGTTGGTCAGCCGCGCGACAAACTCCTCCTTCTTCGCGCCGTTCACGTCGTCGAAGTTGTACTCCGAACCGATGGCGACGATCACGTTGCGTGCCGTATCGCGCAGATAGCCGTGCGTGAAGCTTTCGATATGGTCGGCGCGGAAGTTGGTGTAGAACGCCGGCACCTTGTCGCGGTCGAGCTGGTACGAGACGGCCACGTCCACGTTCACGGGGACGGCGTCCTTGGTGTTGAAGGTCAGCTCTTCGTTCATCGGCCGGCCTTCGTTCACGTCCTGCGTCCAGACCACGCGCTGCACGAACGTGGGGTACTGGATGATGACCGTCTGCACCGGGTTGTAGAACACGAAGCCGGTGACCACGTTCTCGCGCGAGATGCCGCGATCGACCAGCCGGTTGATCTTGATGCCCGTGTAGCCGGGCGGAATGATCTGCCAGTTCAGCAGGAAAGTCCGCGCGATCACCAGCGCCGCGAGGGCGCCGAAGACGACCGCGAGCAGTTTGACCGGCAGCTTGCTTGCCGTGACTTGAGGCATGAGGGGTCCCCTTGCTTGTTGGTTTGCTTCTGAGGTGTTGGCTGGCGGGGCGGGCGCGTTTGCCAAAGCAAAGGCCCGCTGCTGGCGCAGGAATCGTCAGCGATTCCCGTCAGGACTGGCCGCGCCCGGTGGGCGGGTGGTGGCAAGCGAACTTGCCAATGGTGATTAGGCGGTGAGCGTCAATACGACCGAGGTGGCGCATTGCAAAGCCCGGATGTTGCGATGCACAAAGTATAGGGCGGCGCCGGAATTTTGCTGCCCAACCAGAAGCACTAGAGCCCTGCTTCAAATGCACGAATGAGGCGGGAGGTCAGGCTTGCCCGGGCTGCACGCGCTCCGGGTTCCACCCGAACGCGTTGTACACGTGATAGCGCGCAATGCCGATCCACTCGTGCAGCGCATAGTCTGTCAGTGCAAAGTTGTACGCCATCGGCAGCGGCGATGCGGTTGCCTGCAGATCGTCGGCGCGTACGGGAATCGGCGTCATGCCGAAGTGCGCGAAATACAGCAGGCTGCGCCGCAGGTGGATGGCGGAAGACACCAGCAGCGTGCGATCTGGCGCATAGTCGGCCAGCGCCGCGCGTGAGAACTGTGCGTTCTGCCACGTGTTCATGCTCTTCGGTTCCATGAGCACGTCGTCGCCGTTGACGCCGAGCGCGACGATCTCGCGGCGATAGACCGTCGCTTCGGGTTCGCCATGGTGGCGTGCGTCGCCGCCGCTTACGAGGATCTTGCAGTCGCCGGCGGCCCCGCCGCTGGCCTTCTTGCAGGTCTGGTACAGCTGCACGGCCTCGACGATGCGCGCGTACGAGAAGACGCCCGGCTCCACCGTCTGGCCGATGCGGAAGGTGCCCGCACCCAGCAGCACGATGGCGTTGCGCGCGCCCCAGGTGATTTGCGGCTCGTTCTCGAAGGGCTTTTCCAGGGAATCGAGCAACCAGGCCGGTACCGGCCCGCAGCCAATGGCCACCACCAGCACCGCGCAGAGCACCGCCAGCGTGCGCGCAGCCCGGCGCCGGGCACGCGCTGCGCACACCGTCGCCACGATCACCAGCACACACAGCACGGCCAGGCTCACAGGTTTCTCCCCCTCCAGCACATCAGGGCACGCCACGCGCGTGCATGAAGTGCCATCGTAAAGAGGAATGGCCGGCCGTGCGACCCGTCTTCTTACGGGGTTGTTGCGCTCGGCTGCGGATTGACTGACGGCGTGGACACGTCTTGTGCCGCCTGCGGCTTGGCGTCGGGGCTGGTGTTGTCTTGCTGCTGTTGCTGACGTTTGCCCCGGCCACCGCGTCCGCCGCCCGGGCGGTTGACCGGTGCCGCCTTGGCCTGCTGCAGGTCTTTGTTGATCGACTCCACCGAGCGTGGCGGCGGCGTCATGTGGGCGAAGTTGCTCTGGATGTTGTGCAGGGCTTCACTGTCGTCAGCCGGTGCAGAGGTTGTCTGGGCAACGGCCGGGGGTGGCACCGCCGCAGCAAGGGCGGCAGCGCAGGCCAGGGGGAGGAGGGTGGTGCGGAGCATGGTCGACTCGCAATCGGGCTGGATGATTGCGATTGTGGCGCTGCTTGCGGGTGGGGAGTTTGAGGTTTGTGTTGCGGGAAATTACGGTGCCGGCCCGCCAATCTTCCCCAGCAACTCCCGCAACATCGCCCGCTCGGCCTGGCTCAGCGCCGCGAGCATCCGCTCCTCCGTCTCCACATGTGAGACGACCAATCCATCGACCAAGGCGAACCCCGCATCGGTAAGCACGATCTGCAGCCCGCGCCGGTCATCAGGGTCGGTCCTGCGGGCGATCAGACCGCGCTTTTCCAGGCGGTCGAGCCGGTTGGTCATGGCGGAGGTGGACAACAGCATGTCCTTGGCCAGCGCGGAGGGTGACAGTGCCTGTTCGCGACCATTGCGGCGCAGTGTGAGCAGCACGTCAAAGCCGGCCATGTCCAGGTCGGCGCTGGCGATGTTGGCAATCACGCCTTGGCGCAGGCGTTCACCCGCGCGCCAGACCTCGCCGCAGACGGCCATCGGGCTGGCGTCGACGTCCGGGCGCTCGCGCCGCCATTGCGCGAGGATGCCGTCCATCGGTCCCCCTTGCGTGGGTGTGGGATCACCTTGACCCATCGAAAACCTCGTTCTAGTATTTCGACATCAAACTATTTGATATCAAGATTCTTGGAATCGTATCGGGTTTGCCGGTGCGAGGCAATTGGCATCCCGACGCATCTTTTTCACGAGGTATCTCATGACTGAACGACTTGCCGATCACCCGATCGATCCGCTGTTCCTGGCGCGTTGGTCGCCACGCGCCTATGACGGCCAGCCCATGCCCGAGGCCGATCTGCTGCGCATTCTGGAGGCGGCACGCTGGGCGCCATCGGCCTACAACTACCAGCCGTGGCGCTTCCTCTACGCCCGCCGCGACGATGCGCACTGGGCCGAGTTCGTCAGCCTGCTCGTGCCCTTCAACGGCGATTGGGCACAGCACGCCTCGGCACTGATCTTCGTGCTGTCCGACACGCTCATCCATCGGGACGACCCGGCCAACGCTGTGCCGTCGCACACGCACAGCTTCGATGCCGGTGCCGCATGGGCGCAACTGGGGCTGCAGGCGGTCAGCCTCGGCTATCACGCGCGCGGCATGGCGGGTGTGGATTACGACCGGGCCCGCGCTGTACTGCACGTGCCGGAGCACTTCCGCATCGAGATTGCCGTGGCCGTTGGCCGCCGCGGCTATGTGGCGTCGTTGCCGGCACCGCTGCAATCGGTGGAAGGCCCCACGCCGCGCAAGCCGATCAGTGAGCTGGCGTTCAGCGGGCGCTTCCCGGGTTGAGTTTTCTGGCTCATTTAATTCGATATCAAATTACGTAACGTGGAGATTTATCATGCCATTCAACCGCCTGACCGCAATGCTGGCCACCGCAGTGGCACCCATGTTGTGGGGCACAACCTACCTCGTCTTCACGCAGACACTGCCGGTTGACCACCCGCTGCTGGTGGGTGCATTGCGTGCGCTGCCGGCAGGCGTGTTGCTGATGCTGCTTGGCCCCGGCTTACCCCCGCGCAATAAGCTGCTGCCATTGCTGTTTCTCGGGCTGGCCAACATTGGTGTGTTCTTCGCGCTGCTGTTTGTGGCGGCGCAGCGCCTGCCGGGGGGCGTTGCGGCGACGATCATGTCTGCGCAGCCCCTGGTGGTGGCGTTGCTGGCGTGGCCGCTGCTCGCTCGTAAGCCGCGTCCGGTGCAACTGGCGGTGGCGCTGGCGGGGTCGTTGGGGGTGGGGCTGCTGATTCTCGGTCCGGCCGCCAAGCTGGATGCGATTGGCGTGGTGGCGGCGCTGGCCGCAGCACTGTCGATGGCAATGGGCACGGTACTCATTGAGCGCTGGGGCCGCATCGGCACGCCGCTGGCCGTGGCCGCGTGGCAACTCGCGCTGGGTGGGTTGGTGCTGCTGCCGGTCGCGTTGTTTGTGGAGGGTTTGCCGCCTGCGCTCACGCTGCGCAATGCCGTGGGCTTTGCGTACCTGATCGTGATCGGCACGGCGCTGGGCTACTGGCTGTGGATTCGCGGGATTGGCGTGCTGGGCGCGGACGTGACGTTTCTCTCGTTGCTGAGCCCGCTGACGGCGACCGTGCTGGGTGCGCTGGTGCTGGGGGAGTGGTTCAGCCCGGTGCAGACGGGCGGCGCGGTGCTGGTTCTGGGGGCGACGGTGGCGGGGATGGCGCTATCTCGACATGGGCGGCGGGTGGCAGAAAGTGGGTTGGCGAAGAGAACAGTCCCCAACCAGCTACCTGAGCCGCGTTGATCAGGGCCGCACCATCGGCCGCATCGGCGCCTCATCCCCATTATCAACAGGCGCCGCCCCCAGATACTGCATGTTCGACCGATAGGCCGACAGCTTGGCCATCGGCATTTGCATGGCGTCGGCAAACAGCGGTAGCGTTTCCGGCAGATGGCGTGAGAGCACCACCATGCGCGTGCGCCCGGACGGGTGCGTCGAGAGGAACTGCTTTTGCTCAGCCCCGCCGATCGAGCCCATCTTCTGCCACAGCGTGAGCGCGGCGCGCGGGTCGTAGCCGGCGCGCGAGGCGATGTCCATGCCGACCAGATCCGCTTCCGTCTCTTCCGCGCGCGAGAACGCCAGCAGGTGCATCTTGGCGCCTTCGCCCAGGTCCGTATCGCCCCGGTTGCCGAAGCCGAAGAGCTGCGAGATGACGTTGGCGCCCAGGTTGGTGATCTCGCGCTGGCCGGCACGGGCGCGGGCGTGTTCGCGCAGCGCATGGGCGATCTCGTGGCCCAGCGCCATGGCGAGTTCGTCGTCGGTCAGCTTGAACTGCTCCACCAGCCCCGAGAACACGGCGATCTTGCCACCGGGCATGCAGAACGCATTCACCTGTGGTGAGCCGATCAGGTTGACCTCCCATTGCCAATGGGCGGCGTCGGGGTTCCAGCGTGAGGCCTGCGGGGCGATTCGCGCGACGATGGCGCGGATGCGAATCAGGTCGGGCACGTTATCCGGGGCAAGCGCTCCTTCGTGCGCAGCATTGTCGATGATGCCCTTGTACTCGGCCTGCGCACGTTTCTCGATTTCTTCGGCCGGAATGACGAGGCGGATATTGGGCGACGTGGTGGTCGGCGCTTCCAGCTTGACGCCGTCGGCGGGCACCGGCAGTGGGCCGTCCATGGCAGTGGCCCAGGTTGCCAGGGTGAGTCCGGCGGCAGTCAGCAGGGCGCGCCGAACAGGCGACATGAGACGTGGCATGGAGGCGGTAAGCGGAATCGACTGAGACATAATATCGGCCAACGCACCCGCCCACGCTACGTGGCAACCCGCATCGCATTCCCGCCCGCCACATGACCTTCCACGATTACCTTGACGTTTTCCGCAACCGCCGCATCGGCGCGATGCTGCTGCTGGGCTTTGCTTCCGGCCTGCCGCTGGCGCTCACCTCGGGCACGCTGCAGGCGTGGATGACGGTGGAGGGGCTCGATATCCGCACCATCGGGCTGTTCTCGCTGGTGGGGCAGGCGTACATCTTCAAGTTTCTGTGGGCGCCGCTGATGGACCGCTTCACGCCGCCCGGGTTTTCGTCATCCCTGGGCCGGCGCCGCGGCTGGCTGGTGCTCACGCAGGCGGGGCTGGTGGCGTCGATTGCCGCCATGGCGTTCACGCCGCCGCACGCCGCGCTGTGGGCGCTCGCCGGGCTGGCGGTGCTGGTGGCGTTTCTGTCGGCGTCGCAGGACATCGTCTTCGACGCCTATAGCACCGATGTGCTGCACACCAGCGAGCGTGGCGTCGGCGCTGCCGTGAAGGTGCTTGGCTACCGGCTGGCGATGCTGGTGTCGGGTGGCCTGGCGCTGTATCTGGCCGATCGCGTGATGGGCTGGAGCAACATGTATTTGCTGATGGCTGGGCTGATGGCGTTGGGCATCTTTACGACGCTGTGGTCGCCGGAGCCGGAGGTGTCGGCGCGCCCGCCGCGCACGCTGCAGGAAGCGGTGGTCGGCCCGCTGAAGGATTTTTTCTCACGCCGCGGCGCCTGGGCGCTGCTGGCGCTGATCGTGCTCTATAAGCTGGGCGATGCGTTTGCTGGCAGCCTGTCGACCACGTTCCTGATCCGGGGCGTCGGGTTCTCCGCGGGGGAGGTGGGTCTCGTCAACAAGACGCTGGGGCTGGCCGCCACCATTGTTGGCGCGCTGTATGGCGGCACGCTGATGGTGCGCCTGGGGCTGGTGCGCGCGCTGCTGCTCTTCGGCGTGCTGCAGGCGGTGTCGAACCTGGGCTACTGGGTGCTGGCCGTCACGCCGCAGCATCTGTGGACGATGGCGGTGGCCATCGGCATAGAGAACATCTGCGGTGGCATGGGCACGGCAGCCTTCGTGGCGTTGCTGATGGCGCTGTGCAACCGGTCGTTCTCGGCGACGCAGTATGCGCTGCTGTCGGCGCTGGCTTCCATTGGCCGTGTGTACGTCGGGCCGACCTCGGGCTATCTGGTGGAAGCCTACGGCTGGCCCGCGTTCTATCTGATGACGGTGGTGTTTGCCTTCCCGGGCCTGGCGCTGCTGTGGTGGATGCGTGGCACGATTGGCCGCTACGAAGCCGAGCAGAACGAGCGTGCCATCGAAGCCCAGGCTGCGAAAGCCGCCTCAGCCTAAGCGGTTCGAGCGGTCGGCATCCACAAAGCCGGCCAGCGGCAGCGCCGCGTCGATGCCCTTGCCCAGCGCGATGGCCTTGAACAGCTCGCCCATCTCCGCTTCCGATAGCAGCTTCTGCACGGCGTTGGCCGCCGGCAGGAACTGCATCGGGTCGGACGGATCGAGCGTCATCAGCAATTCGCCCACGCCCGCGCTCAACAGGAAGCGCGCCTGGCTCGTGTAGCCGAGCAGCTCCAGCCCGGCTTCCTGCCCCGCCTGGGCAATCCCCGAAAAATCGACGTGCGCGGTGATGTCCTGCAGGCCCGGCAGCCAGAATGGGTCGTCGTGTGCGTGTTGGCGGTAGTGGCACATCAGCGTGCCGTTGGCGCGATGTGCGTGGTAGTACTCGGCAGCGGGGAAGCCGTAATCGATCAGCAGCAGCAGGCCGCGCTCAAGCTCCGCGCCCGTGCTGCGGATGAAGCCCTCGGCGGCTTCATGCGATTCGGTGATGAGGTCGCCGGTGTCGGGCAGCACCGCCAGTTTGGCGGGCACCTCGGACGGCTCGACAAGACGGCCTTCCCACTGCAGGCCGTGCTCGGCATCGAGCTTCACACCGCGCTGGTGCCACACGCCGCCGCGCCGCGCCCACAGCGACACGGGCATCGCATCGAGCACTTCGTTGCCCACCATCACGCCGGTAAACGGCGCGGGCAACGTGTCGTGCCACTGCGCGAGGGCCCCCAGTTCGGGGCCGAGGGCAGTCAGGCGCTCCTGCTGGCGCTGGCGTAGCTCGCCGGAGAGTTCGACGATGCCATAGCTGTCGGGGCGCATACCCAGTGCATCGAGTTCGCTCAGGATGTCGGCGGCCAGCTTGCCGGTGCCGGCACCAAATTCCAGCACGTGGCGCTGGCCTTCGGGCAGCGTTTTCAACACCTGCGCGATCTGGTGCGCAACAGTGCGGCCGAAGAATGGCGTCAGTTCCGGGGCGGTGATGAAGTCGCCGCCGTCTTCCACGCGGCGGCCGAACTTGGCCGCGCCGCCACTGTAATAGCCCAGGCCCGGCGCATAGAGCGCCAGTTCCATGTAACGGTCGAACGGTAGCCAGCCACCGGCGGCCGCAATGGCGTCGGCGATCAGGGCGAACAGGTGCGCGGATTGCGCCTGCGCTGCCTCGTTGGGAAGCGGTAGACTCACGGTTTTGCTCATTGCCGGATTGTAAACAATGGCGCAGACGCCGACTCAACCGAACGCAGCATCCGCCTCACCGCACCGCATTGCCCTCGTGACAGGCGCTGGCCGCCGCGTGGGCCGCGTGATCGCCCTAGCCCTGGCCCGCCATGGCTGGGATGTGGCCGTGCATTGCCACCGCTCGCGCGCCGAGGCCGACGCCGTGGCCGCCGAGATCATCGCCATGGGCCGTCGCGCCGCCGTGCTGCAGGCCGACCTGTCGGACGAAGCCGCTGCCGGCCGCCTGATTGGCGACTGCATCGCTGCACTGGGTACGCCCACCTGCCTGGTCAACAACGCCTCGCTGTTTCAGTACGACGTGGCGACCAGCTTCAGCTACGCATCGCTCGATACGCACATGCGTACCAACGTGGCGGCACCGCTGCTGCTCTCGCGCGAGCTGCACCGTGCGCTCACGGCCGGTGATGCGGAACATCGTGGTGTTGTCATCAACTTGCTGGATCAGAAGCTCGACAATCTGAACCCGGATTTTCTGTCGTACACGCTGTCGAAAGCGGCGCTGTCGACGGCCACCATGCAGCTCGCGCAGGCACTCGCGCCCGCGCTGCGCGTGGTGGGCGTGGCCCCGGGCATCACGATGGTGTCGGGCGATCAGTCGCAAGGCGGGTTTGCGCGCGCACACCAGATGACGCCGCTGGGCCAGTCGTCCACGCCGGAAGACATTGCCGAGGCGGTGTGCTACCTCGCCACCGCCCGCGCCGTGACCGGCACCACGCTGTTCGTCGACGGCGGCCAGCACCTGATGCCACTGGCCCGCGACGTGATGTTCCTGACCGAATAATTTTTTCCCCGGACGCTCCCCATGCTTTCCCTGCTATCCCACCCGCGCCTGTCGAATTGCCGCCGCATGTTTCTGCGCGACTACGAGGTGCAGATCAACATCGGCGTGCACGACTTCGAGAAGAAGGGCGAGCAGCGCGTCCTGATCAACATCGAGTTGTACGTGCCGCTGGAATACTCGTCGCCCACGCAGGACAAACTGCACGAAGTGGTCGACTACGACTTCATGCGCGACACTGTGGCGCGCCGCATGGCACAAGGTCACATCCATCTGCAGGAAACGCTGTGCGATGACGTGCTGACAGCCATGCTCAAGCACCCGCACGTGCTGGCCGCACGGGTGTCGACGGAGAAGCCGGATGTCTATCCGGATTGCGAGTCGGTGGGTGTCGAGGTCTTCCGCATCAAAGACTAAGCGGCACTCGCATATTCACGGCGCTGGGCGTGCAACGCGCCCGCGACGCTGCCCAGCAGGTCGAGCGCCAGGTGCGCCGTGATCCCGTCCTTGTCGTGGCGCGGGTTGTATTCCACCAGTTCAAACGCCGCAAAGCGCGCATCGCGCGCACAGGCGGCGAGCGCTTGCGTCATGCCCTGGGCGGTGAGCCCGTCCGTTTCGGGCGAGCCCACACCCGGCGCGACGGCGGGGTCGAAGGCGTCCAGATCCAGCGTGACGCCAAAGGCCGCCGTGCCTGACGTGACCAGGCGGATGGCATCTGCCATCACAGCGCGCAAGCCGTTGCGCGCGACCTCTGCGGCATCAATCACACGTACACCCAGCAGATCGAGCAACGTGCGTTCGGCCGGCTCGTAGCTGCGCGCACCAATCACCACCACATGCTGCGGCAGCAGCTTGGGCGCGGCGTCGCGCACCTGGGTGAGCGCTGGTGCGCCGTGGCCGAGCAACGTTGCCAGCGGCATGCCGTGGATCGCGCCCGAGTCGCTCGTCTGCGGGGTATGGCTGTCGAGGTGGGCGTCGATCCAGATCAGGCCCAGTGCGCCATCCTGCCCTTTCGAGCGCAACGCATTCGCCACGCCTGACCACGTGCCGATCGCGCATGAGTGATCGCCGCCGATGACGACCGGCACATGCCCCGCGTGCACGCTGTGCGCCGTCGCATCGGCCAGCGCACGTGAGAACCCTGCCACACCCGGCAGCGCCGCCAGCCGCGCAGACCGGTTGTGCCCGGCCGACGTTGCCAGCTCGATGTCGTGAACCAGTCCACCGTGCGTATCCGGCGTCTGCAACCGCGCCAGCGCGCCGGCCTGCAGCAGCGCACGCGGGCCGTCCTTGCAGCCGTCGTCTTGCGCTCCGCAGCCGATGGCCGCGCCGATCAGGTCAATGATGGTCATGTGCTGCTCCCCTTGATGCATTGCGTTGTTGCTCATGCCGCTTTGCGGCGCGGCCAGTCGGCCAGCGTGCGGCGGATCACGTCGCGCGCCAGCTCCAGCTCGGCCTGGCCGATCACCAGCGGCGGTGTCAGGCGGATCACGTTGCCGTAGGTGTCCTTGGACAGCACACCATGCTCAGCCAGCGCCGCGACAAAGTCGTGGGCTTCGATGTCGGCATCGAGCTGCAGGCCAATCATCAGACCGCGGCCGCGTACTTGGCGCACACCATGCCCGACCAACGTCTTCAGCTCGGCGATGAAGGCGTCACCCAGACGCGCCGCGCGCTGCGGCAGTTCTTCTTCGATCAGCAAGGCGAGTGCCGCGCGGCCGATGTGCGCTGCCAGCGGGTTGCCACCGAAGGTCGAACCGTGGTCACCCGGCTGGAACACCCCGATGACCGACTCGCGCCCGGCAATGGCCGACACCGGCACCATGCCGCCGCCCAATGCCTTGCCCAGCACCACCAGATCGGCATCCACGCCTTCGTGCCAGCTCGCCAGAACATCGCCGGTGCGGCCCAGGCCGGTTTGCACTTCATCGCAGACCAGCAACACGCTGTGCTGCGTTGCCAGCTCGCGTGCCAGTTTCAGGTAACCCGGTGGTGGCACCACGATGCCGCCCTCGCCCTGCACGGGCTCCATCAGGATCGCGCCCGTGTTGGGGCCGATTGCCGCGCGCAGCGTATCGGCATCGCCAAACGGAATGCGCCGGAAGCCTGCTGCGAACGGCCCGAACCCGTAGCGGTACTGATCGTGCGACGAGAAGCCGACGATGGTGGTCGTGCGGCCATGGAAGTTGTTCTCAAACACGATGATCTCCGCCACCTCGGGCGGTAGACCCTTCACGTCGCGCGCCCATTTGCGGGCGGCCTTGATGGCGGTTTCCACCGCCTCGGCACCAGTGTTCATCGGCAGCGCGCGGTCCATGCGGGTGATGCGGCACACGTCTGCCAGGAAGGGGCCAAGTTCCGTGTTGTGGAAGGCACGCGAGGTGAGCGTCAGGCGGCCGGCCTGTTCAACCAACGCAGCCACGAGTTTGGGGTGCGAATGTCCGAAGCTGACGGCTGAGTAGGCGGACATCATGTCGAGGTAGCGGCGGCCGCTGGTGTCGATCAGCCAGACACCTTCCCCACGTTCCAGCATGACCGCCAGGGGCGCATAGTTGTGCGCGCCATAGCGCTCTTCGAGGGCATAGCTCGGATGTTGCAGTGCGGTCGTCATGATGGCCTCCGGGCACGTTGGTCGTTCACTTGCGGCGAATTCTGCGATCTGACAAACTCAAAATCAAATCGAATGTTTTTGGTTTTTCGATCCAAAAATTTGATAGGTTGATGCGTCACTTTTTACGGTTGCGCCGTCTTCTCCATGTCGCACTCTCCGCTGCGGTATCTGCATAGCTTTCTGACTGTCGCCAACGAGGGCAGCTTCGTGCGTGCGGCTGACCGCCTGGCTGTGTCGCAGCCGGCACTGTCGTACCAGATGCGGCAACTGGAGCAATGGCTGGGCGTACCCCTGTTTGAGCGCTCGGGGCGCAAGCTCGTGCTCACGCGGGCCGGTGCTTCGGTGCGTGCGTGGTGCCGCGATGCGTTTGCCGGGCTCGATGAATTGCGCGCCGCACTGCACAGCGGCGAGATGGAACGCGTGTCGCTCAAGCTGGCCAGCGGCTCCAGCTTTGGGCGCTATGTGTTGATGCCGGCACTGCTGACGCCGTCGCCGGAATCCGATGCACCGCTGCTCGACGACGTGCGTCTGGAGCTGGCGTTCGGCAGCGACGACGAAGTCTTTGGCCATGTCGAATCCGGTCGCGCAGACCTCGGCTTCGTCTACACACCGCGCACTTCACGCTTGTTTGAGCACCACGCTGTCTACACCGAGGAGTTCGTGCTCGCGTGCAGCGCGCGCGCATTGCGCGAGCAGGGTGCCCCACGCACGCTGGCCGACTGTGCCGCGCTGCCCTTCGTCACCTATGACGAGTCCGATGCGGTGTACGGCCTGTGGTTCAAGGCGCTCTTCCGGCGCATGCCCGAGACGACCGTGAGCGCACATCACGTGTCGGATCTGGAGGAGGTGAGTACGCTGGTGGAGGCTGGCGTGGGCTGGTCGGTGCTGCCGCTGCATGCCATTCACGAGGCGGTGGAGCGCGGACGCTTGCAAGTCGTGCGACCGATGACAACGCGGCGCTGCCTGAATACCGTGTTTGCCGTACGTCGCACGTCGAGCTTCCCGAGCGAAGCGCAGGATCGTCTACTCGTACGCCTTGCCCAGCTCGATGCCGCAACAGCGAATGGCTGAGGCGTGAGCCACGTCGAAGCGGATGCTGCTGTCGTAGCGGCAGTACGGTGCCGTCGTTGACCGTGGGGTCATCCCGGCGTCAGAACTTGCTTCCGGCCGCCGCCCAAGTCCCGCGCGCCTCCCCGAACGCGCAGCCGATCTCACTGAGTTGCTCGGCTCCGTGTCTTTGCCTTGAAATTAATTAATTCGACAATTAATATTTGGCGCATGGCAACACGCAAACCTTCCCCACGCGGCCCGGGCCGTCCCCGTCGACGCGATGGTTCGACGCAGGACGACCTGCGCGACCGCCTACTCGACATGGCTGTGACGCTGTTTGCGCGTGACGGTGTCGGCCCGACCACGCTCGCCGCCATTGCCCGCGAGGCTGGCGTGACGGCGCCGATGGTGCACTACCACTTCAAGACGCGCGACCAGTTGCTTGACGCGGTGGTTGAGGCGCGCATCCGTCCGCTGGTCGATCAGGTGACGGGCCCGGCGCTAGAGCGCATTGCCGACGACAGCCACCTGCAGGACTTGGCGCAGACGATCGCGGGCGTGGCGCAGCGCATGGTGGCGATGGCCGCAAGCACGCCGTGGTTTCCGCCGCTGTGGATTCGCGAGGTCGCCAGTGATGGCGGCCAGTTGCGCGAGCGCGTGTTCGAGCGCATTGCATTGGAGCGCGCCAAGCTGATCGTTGAGCGCATTACCCGCGCGCAGGCTGCCGGGGCTGTGAACCCCGCGTTGCAGCCGCCGCTGTTGATGCTCTCGGTGATCGGTCTCGCGATGCTGCCGCTGGCCACGCGGCCACTGTGGGGGCGGTTGCCCCAGGCAGACCAGGTGGACGATGCGGCGATCGGCCGACATGTGGCAGCGCTGCTGCTGCACGGCATCGGCCCGGGGAGCGTGGCAGCGGATGCTGGCGGCAAGGCGGTCAAGGCAGCCAAGAGCAAGACGCGCAAGTAGGGCGTTGCAACGGATCAATCGCATCAATCCATTCCGGCGGAGTACGGTATGCGGCAAGCGTTGTGGAACAGCAGGACAGGGTGTCTGGTGGCGGCCTCAGCGGCGGTTGCGGCGGCTGTCGTGGCGTTGAGTGGCTGCGCAAAGCAGGACACCAACACCTATCAGGGTTATGTGGAAGGCGAGTTCGTCTATGTCGCCTCGTCCGTGGGTGGGCGGTTGGACCATCTGGGTGTGCAGCGTGGGCAGACCGTCAGCGCCGGGGCACCGTTGTTTGTGCTCGAGTCCGTTGATGAAACTGCCGCGCGCCAGCAGGCCGCCGCGCAACTGCAATCGGCCGAAGCACAATTGGCCGATCTGAACCTTGGCAAGCGCGTGCCCGAAGTCGATGCGGTGCGCGCACAACTGGCGCAGGCGGTGGCGGCTGACAAGCTCTCTGCGATTCAGCTCATGCGTGATGAGGCGCAGTTCCGTGCGGGCGGTATCCCGCAGGCGCAGCTCGACTCCAGTCGCTCCACCGCACAGACCAACGCCCAGCGCGTACGCGAACTGACTAACCAGCTGCGCATTGCCCAACTGCCGGCACGCAATGACCAGATCCGCGCACAAGCGGCACAGGTTGAGGCGGCACGTGCCGCCGTCGCCCAAGCCCAATGGAAGCTCGACCAGAAGGCGCAGAAGGCAAGCCAGGGCGGTCTTGTGTTCGACACCCTCTATCGAGAGGGTGAATGGGTGGGCGCCGGCAGCCCGGTCGTGCGCATGTTGCCGCCCGCCAACGTGAAGGTGCGCTTTTTCGTGCCTCAGGGTGTGGTCGGTGCGCTCAAGCCGGGGCAGGCGGCGCGCATTCACTGCGATGGCTGCGCGGCAGATGTGAATGGCACCGTCACCTACGTTGCCAACGAGGCGGAGTACACGCCGCCCGTGATCTATAGCAACACCACGCGCGACAAGCTTGTTTTCATGGTGGAGGCGCGTCCCACGGCGGCCGATGGCCCCAAGCTGCGCCCGGGCCAGCCCGTTGAGGTGACGTTGCAATGACCACCTCGGGCAATCACAACGGCAGTGGCGCGAGTGCGCGTGATTACGCCATCGACGTGCACGGGCTGAACAAGTACTTCGGCGACAAGCACGTCGTAAAAGACCTCTCGATGCAGGTTGCGCGCGGTGAGATCTTTGGCTTTCTCGGGCCCAACGGCAGTGGCAAGACCACGTCGATCCGCATGATGTGCGGGCTGCTCACCCCCGACAGCGGCAGTGGCACGTGTCTCGGTTTCGACATCCTCACGGAGTCTGCCCAGATCAAGCGTCGCGTCGGCTACATGACGCAGCGCTTCTCGTATTGGGATGACCTGTCCATTCGCGAGAACCTCGACTTCGTTGCGCGCCTGTATGAGATGCCCAACCGGCGCGAAGCGGTGGACCACGCGCTGGAGACCCTTGGTCTCGCTTCGCGTGCCAAGCAACTGGCGGGCGCGTTGTCGGGCGGCTGGAAGCAGCGGCTTGCGCTGGCGGCCTGCATGCTGCATCAGCCGGAGTTGCTGCTGCTTGACGAACCCACCGCCGGTGTCGACCCGAAAGCCCGCCGCGACTTCTGGGAGGAACTGCACCGCCTTGCCGCACAGGGCATCTCGGTGCTGGTCAGCACGCACTACATGGATGAGGCTGAGCGTTGCCACAAGCTCGCCTACATTGCGTATGGCGAACTGCTGGCACAAGGCACCGCCAGCGAGGTGATTGCCAGCCAGCGGCTGTCGACGTGGTCGGTGATGGGTGGCAATCTGGTCGACTTGGGGCGCAAGCTCGAAGGCCAGCCCGGCGTGGATCAGACCGTCGCGTTCGGCTCGGTGTTGCATGTGACGGGCGCCGATGCACAGGCACTGGAAGCCACGCTGCGCAGTCTTGCCAGTGAATCGGGCGTGCGCGTGGCGCCGATCGATACCGGCCTGGAAGACGTCTTCATCCACATGATGCGTGGCTCGTCCGACAACTACGGAGCGCAGCCATGAGCCTCACCATTAACGGCAACCGCTTCTCGTTCCAGCGCTGGTGGAGCGTGGTGCTCAAGGAGTTCTTGCAACTGCGGCGGGATCGCGTGACCTTCGCCATGATGATCGGCATTCCGATCATGCAGTTGTTCCTGTTCGGTTTTGCCATCAACGCCGACCCGAAGCACTTGCTGACCGGTGTCATTGCGGCGGACCAGAGCGAGTTCACGCGCAGCTTCCTGGCCGGCATGCGCAACTCCGAATATTTCGACCTGGCCAAGACCCTGCCCGACGAAACGGCCGGGCGCGAGGCGCTGGCCAAGGGGCAGCTGCAGTTCGTTGTCTCCATCCCGCCGGACTTCACGCGCAAGCTGGTGCGCGGCGAAAAGCCCTCGCTGCTGGTCGAGGCGGATGCCACCGACCCCGCCGCTACGGGGCTGGCAGTGGCCTCGCTCTCGCAACTGGTGCAAGGCGTGATCGACAAGGACATGAAGGGCGCGCTGGCACCGCTGGCTGGTGGCACGAGCGGTGGCGCACCGCCATTCGACGTGCGCGTCCACAAGCTCTACAACCCGGAAGGCGTCACGCAGTACAACATCATCCCCGGCCTGATGGGCACCATCCTCACGATGACCATGGTGATGATGACGGGCCTGGCCATGACGCGCGAACGCGAGCGCGGCACCATGGAAAACCTGCTCGCCACGCCGGTGCATCCGCTGGAGGTGATGACGGGAAAGATCGTGCCGTACATCTTTATCGGGCTGGTGCAGGTGACCATCATTCTGCTGATGGCGTACTTCGTGTTTCAGGTGCCATTTGTTGGCAGCGTGTGGATGGTCTACGTGTCGGCGCTGCTGTTTATCGTGGCGAGCCTGACGGTGGGGATCACGTTGTCGTCGCTCGCGCAGAACCAGTTGCAGGCAACGCAGCTCACGTTCTTCTACTTCCTGCCGAACATCTTGCTCTCGGGGTTCATGTTTCCGTTTGTGGGCATGCCGAAGTGGGCGCAGGTGATTGGCAACCTGCTGCCGATGACGTACTTCAACCGGCTCACGCGTGGGATTTTGCTCAAGGGGAATGGGTGGTTTGAGCTGTGGCCCAGCATCTGGCCGTTGATGGTGTTTACGGTGGTGGTGCTGAGTATTGCGTTGCGGTTTTATCGCAAGACGCTGGATTGAGGTGGCGGCCATGCATATGTTTCTGATGTTTCGCAGTGATGGCCGTGGTGGGCCATCCCTTGTTTCATCCCCTGCCGGGGCTGACTCACTTTTCTTTGTCTTGCCAAAGAAAAGTAAGCAAAAGAAAGGCGCGCCCGAGATGGCGAAAGACTCCTTGAATTTCCGTAACCGGGCGGAGACGGGAAAAACTCGCTTCGCTCAAACAGTTTCCCGTCTTTTTTCCGCCCGCTTACAAAAATTGAAGGCGCCATCTAGGGCAGGGAACGACCAAACCGTCGGTGGGCGGTGGGCGGCGTTTGGGCAATTGCGGGTGGCGCGTGCGTTGGGCTTGGGTGCTGTGCTGGCTGTTGCGCTGGCGATGAGCGGTTGCGCCGTCGGCCCCGACTTCAAGACGCCTGCCGCGCCTGTGGCATCGGGCTACTCCGCACAGCCTGTGCCGCGCGAGACGGCGTCGGCGCCCATCCCAGGTGGTGAAGTGCAGCATTTGGCTGATGCCAATGTGCCGGCCGATTGGTGGCTCCTGTTTCAATCTCCAGCGCTCGACGCGCTGGTCGATGAAGCGCTGCATGCCAGCCCCACGGTGACGCAGGCTGAGGCACGCCTGCGCCAGGCTCAGGCTGAAGCCGAGGCGCAGTTCGGCTATGCGCTGCCCACGGTGGATGGCACCGTGTCTGCCGTGCGGCAGCAGGTCAACCCGGAAGCGTTTGGCTTCAACACGCCCAAGCCTGGGCCGTTCACGTTGTACTCGGCATCGCTGTCGGTGTCGTATGCGCTGGACATCTTCGGCGGCGTGCGCCGGGCATTGGAAGCATCGCGTGCGGAAGTGGATACGCAGCGCTATGAGCTGGAGGCAGCACGCCTGGCACTCGCCGGCAATGTGGTGACGTCGGTGGTGCGCATCGCCTCGCTCGATGCGCAGATCGCCACCACGCAGCGGCTGGTAGCGGAGCAGCGCAAGCAGCTCCAGATCACCGAGCGCCGCTTGACCCTGGGTGGTGTGGCGAACGTTGACGTGCTCTCGCAGCGCACCCTCGTCGCGCAGACGGAAGCGACACTGCCACCGCTCGCCCAGCAGGCCGCGCAGATGCGGCATCGGTTGTCGGTGCTGCTAGGCCGTGAGCCGGGGGTGGGGTTGCCAGATACGCCCACGCTGGATGCCATGCGCTTGCCTGATCCACTGCCGGTGTCGTTGCCGTCTACGCTCGCGCAGCGCCGGCCTGACATTCGCGCGGCCGAGGCGATGCTGCACGAAGCCAGTGCCAACGTGGGTGTTGCCACGGCCAACCTGTTCCCGCGGATCACCTTGTCAGCGGGGCTGGGTTCTGAGACGACGGGTTTCCGCAGTGTGCTGGGCGCCGGCTCCAGCATCTGGAACCTGGGCGCCGGGCTCACGCAACCGATCTTCCACGGCGGTACGCTGCGCGCAAAGAAGCGCGAGGCCGAAGCCGCCTACGACGCAGCGGGCGCCGCGTACAAACAGACGGTGTTACAGGGCTTGCAAGAGGTGGCCGATGCATTGCACGCTGTGCACAACGACGCGCAAGCGCTGCAGGCACGCGCATTGGCAACCGATCAAGCACAGCAGACATTGCAAGCTGCCCAAGCCCGCCACGCCGCAGGTGGCATCAGCACGCTCACGCTGCTCGATGCACAGCGTCAAGTCGACCAAGCAACGCTGCAGCAGGTACAGAGCCGCGCAGATCGTCTGTTGGATTCCGCCGTCCTGATGCAAGCACTAGGCGGCGGTTGGCAGCAATAAACGACGTTGGCGACAACATCTGCATCCAGACGGTGTGGCCGTACCCTGCCCTAGATGGCGCCTTGAATTTCTGTTGCTGGGAGGAAGAAGAGAGGAGGCTGTTTGAGCGAAGCGAGTTTGCCTCCTCCCCCTCCCTGCGACATAAATTCAAGGGGAAGTCGCCATCTCGGGCGCGCCTTTCTTTGCTTACTTTCTTTGGCAAGACAAAGAAAGTGAGTCAGCCCCGGCAGAGGATGAAAGGGAGGTGGGCCACCAAGCCCCAACCCTCCCCAAAAGCACCACCGCTCAAACAGCAGGCCGCAACAACCGCTGCTGATACGCCTGCAAATGCGCATACGCCACACGCAGCAGCGACACATCCACCCCCAGCTTGCGCCCCCGCTGCAGCATGTCACCGACGATGTGATCGGCCTCCACTCGGCCACCGTTTTCCAGGTCCCGCAGCATCGACGCCGTAAGCGGCGACCCCACCTGCGTCAGCACCTGCTGGCCGCGCTCACGCGCCTGCGTGCGGATGGGATAACCCGATGCGGCAGACACCGACTGGCACGCCGCAAACATCGCCTCGTTGAGCGCACGCCCCTCATCCGTGGCGACGATCTCGCCCACGTTGGCCCGCATCAGGCACGTCATCGACGCCAGCGAGGTCAGGAAGACAAACTTCTCCCACATGTCCTGCATCACGTTGTTGGCCAGCACCGAATCAAAGCTGGCCGTGGCGAACACGTTGCGGATGGCCTCGGTGCGCGCGCGCGGGGCGTGCGGCGTGCGCTCGCCAAAGGTGATGGACTGCGGCGCCGGGCCTGACCCAATGCCGAGGTGCAGCACGGCGCCATCGGGCGCAGTGGTGGCGCTGATGTGGCACAGGCCGCCCAGCACGCGCGACTCACCGAAGGCCGCGTCCAGCCGGTCCAGGTGCGCCAGCCCGTTGAGCACTGGCAGCACGACGGTGCGCTCGCCCACAGCGGGGCGGATCGCGGCAATCGCATCGTCCAGGTCATAGGCCTTGCAACTCAGCAGGATGAGATCGGCATGGCCCCAGGCGTTGGCTTCGTCGGCGGTAATGATCTGCACGGGCAACTGCGCATCACCCGCCGGGCTGCGGATCACCAGACCTTGCGCGCGCAACAGTGCCGCCCGTGCCGGGCGCACCAGAAAGGTCACGTCTGCGCCGGCCTGGGCGAGCCGTCCGCCGAAGTAGCCGCCGGTGCCGCCGGCGCCAAGTACCAGAATCCGCATTGCTGTCTCCATGTTGGGCGAGGGATCAAGCAAACGATTCTAGGCCGGTTCGTCCAAGCCTGCAGACGGTGCCACCGCGCGTTGCCGTTGCACGCTAAAATACTGATTTTCCTCACGATTTGACGCCCGTTCGGCCATTATTCAGCGCTGGCGGGGTCAGCATGCCATGACGTTTTCCAATAACTTCCACCGCCTCGAAACCCGCCTGCAGTCGGCGGTCGGTCGCGCCATCGGCGACTTCAAGATGATCGAGGACGGCGACACCATTCTCGTGTGCCTGTCCGGCGGCAAGGACTCGTACACGATGCTGTCGATCCTGATGGCGCTGCAAAAGCGCGCGCCCGTCAACTTCAAGCTGATCGCGATGAACCTCGATCAGAAGCAGCCCGGCTTTCCGGAGGACGTGCTGCCTACCTATCTGAAGAAGACAGGGGTGGAGTACGTGATCGTCGAGGCGGACACGTATTCGATCGTCAAGGAGAAGGTGCCCGAGGGCAAGACCACGTGCTCGCTGTGCTCGCGTCTGCGCCGCGGCGTGATCTACCGCACGGCCAAGGAGCTGTGCGCCAACAAGATCGCGCTGGGCCACCACCGCGACGACATCGTCAACACGTTCTTCCTGAACATGTTCTTTGGCGGCAAGATGAAGGCGATGCCGCCCAAGCTGGCCACCGACAATGGCGACCACATCGTCATTCGCCCGCTGGCCTACTGCGCGGAAAAGGACATCGCGTCGTACGCGCGCGCCATGGAATTTCCGATCATCCCGTGCAACCTGTGCGGCTCGCAAGAGAACCTGCAGCGCAAGAAGGTCAAGGAGATGCTGCTGGAGTGGGAGCGCCAGACGCCGGGTCGCATCGACAACATCTTCGCGTCGTTGCAGAACGTGGTGCCGTCGCACCTGGCCGATACGGACCTGTTCGACTTCAACGGCCTGAGCACGGGCCTGGCCAAGATTGGTGAGGACTCGCTGTTTGGCCAGACCTCTTACGATCAAGCGCCGCTGGTGTTTGCCGGCTCGCATGACGACCGCATCGAGTTCGTGCGCTTCGAGCGCAAGCCGGCCGCCGACGAGGCCGCCGCGAACTGATCGCGGCGTTCAGTTGTTCTGCGCCTGAGTAGCGCCGCCGGTTTCGCCGTCGCGCATCAGGTCACGTACATCGTTGATCCAACCCTGCAGGCGCTCGCGCGCATGTTGTTTCTGGCGCGGCGTCGTCAGGTTGGCGATGGTGACCAGCATCGCGGTATCGGATTCGCGGCGCACGCGCTGCTGGACGCCACGCTCGCCCGGGGCGCGCTGCCACTGGTCGGCATAGACCGTGAGCCACTGCACGACGGTCGCTTCATCCGGGCGCTCCTGCTGCACGCGGGCAATCAGCGCCAGCCACGCCTGCTGGCGCGCGACGCGCTCCTCATACCGGGCCGGCGTGCTGTCCACCATCGGGGCGATGGCTGTACGAATGGCCTCCTCCTGCTCGGCGGAGAAACTGCCGTATATGAGGCGTGCATCCTCCATCACTTTCTTGAGGCGGGCGCGCAGGCGCTCTTCAGCGTCGTCGCCCAGGTAGCGGCGCCGATACTTCTCGTTGCTTTCCGTCAATTTTTTCTGCACATGCGCAAGCTGCGCGGGTGTGGTGCTCAGCAGCAGGCGAGCGATGTCGGGCTTGGCCTGGTCAAAGGCGGCGCGCCCGAATTGCTGGAACGCTTCCTGGTAAACGTACATTTGCTGCGCCGTCACAGGTTGCTGCAACGCTTCCTGCGCGCGCCGCAGGAGCGCCGCCACACGTGGCAACTGGTCTTGTCGGTGCCAGACAAAGAAGCGTGCGACGGCTTCGCGCGTGGGGCCGGCCTGGGCGTCCTGCAGGTCAAGCTGGCCGTCGATCCACCAATAGGTCAGTCGCGCCCCCTGGCTATAGCCCACTTTCAAGGTGCTGCACGCCTGCAGACAGGCTAACGAGACGACCGCCGCCAGCACGACCAGCCAGCGGCTTAGCCGGCCCGGTAATGGCGCAATTGCAACAATTCGACCGTTTGACGGGTTCAGCTGGGGGGTAGGCCCCATGCTAAAATTTTTCATCTGTGTCTTATACGCCGCAAATGCGCCCCATAGAAGGGTTTGCTGGCGGTCCAGCCAACTTGAGGGGAGGTGGCGGGCAGCAGGTTCCGGGTGGCCATGTGCATGCTTGGGACACCGCTGCAGGCTATCGCTTCGAGTCACTCTAGGAACCTCCTGTGAATATCGTCATCCTTGCCGCAGGCATGGGCAAACGCATGCGTTCCGCCCTGCCGAAAGTGCTGCATCCGCTGGCCGGCAAACCGCTGCTGGCCCACGTGATCGAAACCGCGCGCTCCATGTCGCCAACGCGACTGGTGGTCGTGGTTGGCCATGGCGGTGAGCGTGTGCGTGAGATGGTCGGCGCGCCCGATGTCACCTTCGCGACGCAGGAGCAGCAACTCGGCACCGGCCACGCCGTCATGCAGGCGCTTGGCCAGCTCGATGAGAGCGTGCCCACCCTGGTGCTCTACGGCGACGTGCCGCTCACCCGCGCAGAAACGCTCAATGCGCTGGTCGGCGCCGCCGGGCAGGACCACCTGGGCGTGCTGACTGTGCACCTGGATGACCCGACCGGCTACGGCCGCATCGTGCGTGACGCTGCCGGCCGGATCACCCGCATCGTCGAGCAGAAGGACGCCAACGAAACGCAGCTTGCCATTCACGAGGTCAACACCGGCATCCTGGTTTGCCCGACGGCCAAGCTCAAGACGTGGCTGGCCTCGCTGTCCAACAACAACGCGCAAGGCGAGTACTACCTGACCGACGTGATCGAGCGCGCCGCCACCGAAGGCGTGCCGATCACCTCCGCACACCCGTTGGCCGAATGGGAAACGCTGGGCGTGAACAGCAAGGTGCAGCTGGCCGAGCTGGAGCGTATTCACCAGCGCAACCTTGCGCAGCAACTGCTGGAAGACGGCGTCACCCTGGTCGACCCGGCGCGTATCGACATCCGCGGCCACCTGTCGTGCGGTCGCGACGTGGTAATCGACGTGAACTGCGTGTTTGAAGGGCATGTGGCGCTGGCTGACGGCGTGCATGTGGGTGCCAACTGTGTGATCCGCGAATCGGCCATCCATGCCGGCGCAGAGATCCTGCCGTTCTGCCACATCGAGCAGGCCAGCGTGGGCGCGGACTCGCGCATCGGTCCATACGCACGCCTGCGCCCGGGCACGCAATTGGCCGAAGACGTGCACATCGGCAACTTTGTCGAGGTCAAGAACAGCCAAGTGGCGGCGCACAGCAAGGCCAACCACCTGGCCTATGTGGGCGACGCCACGGTGGGTTCGCGCGTGAACATCGGCGCGGGCACCATTACCTGCAACTACGACGGCGCGAACAAGTTCCGCACCGTTATCGAAGACGACGCCTTTATCGGTTCCGACTCGCAGCTCGTGGCGCCGGTGCGCGTGGGCAAGGGCGCAACGCTGGGTGCTGGCACTACGCTGACCAAGGATGCGCCGGATGGCAAGCTGACCGTCTCGCGTGCGCGCCAAGTCACTATCGAAAACTGGCAGCGTCCGGTCAAACAAAAGAAGGGCGCCTGAAGCGGCGTCAGATGCCCGCCTGCGCCGAACAGCGGATGCCGCTGCGGCGCACGAGCATCGATACTGAATGGAATACGTATCGAGCGCAGCGCATCGCGACGCTGTGCTCCAACTGGAGAAATCAACATGTGCGGTATCGTCGGCGCGGTTTCCACGCGCAATATCGTTCCCGTCCTGATCGAGGGCCTGCGCCGCCTGGAATACCGCGGCTATGACTCCTGCGGCGTTGCCGTGCAGCGCGACGGCCAGCTTGAACGCGCGCGTACCGTGTCGCGCGTGGCAGACCTCGACACGCAGGCGCAGACCAGCCACCTGGACGGCGCCATCGGCATCGCCCACACGCGTTGGGCCACGCATGGCAAGCCGGATACCGTCAACGCCCACCCGCACTTCTCGGGCGACACCATCGCCCTGGTGCACAACGGCATCATCGAGAACTACGAAGCGCTGCGTGAAGAGCTCAAGGCCGTCGGCTACGGCTTTGAATCGCAGACCGACACCGAGGTGGTCGCCCACCTGATCCATCAGGCTTACACGTACCCGAGCAGCGCCACACGCGGCAACCTGTTTGCCTCGGTGCGTGCATCGGTCAAGCGCCTGCATGGCGCCTATGCCATTGCCGTGTTTGCCCGCGACAATCCCGACGTGGTGGTCGGCGCGCGTGCCGGCTCGCCGTTGGTGGTGGCACTTGGCGAAAAGGAGACGTTCCTCGCCTCTGACGCGCTGGCCGTGGCTGGCACCGCGAGCCGCATGGCCTACCTGGAAGAGGGCGATGTGGTGGAGATCACCCGCGAAGGCTTCACCGTGATGGACGCGCACGACAAGCCTGCCGTGCGCGAGGTCAAGGAGGTGGGCGGATACGCTGCCGCCGTGGAGCTTGGCCCGTTCCGCCACTTCATGCAAAAGGAAATCTTCGAGCAGCCGCGCGCACTGGGTGACACGCTTGAAGGCATTCAGGGTTTTGGTCCCGACCTGTTCGGCCCGAACGCGGCCGAGGTGCTATCCAAGGTTGACAGCGTGCTGATTCTGGCTTGCGGCACGAGTTACTACTCGGGCTGCACGGCCAAGTACTGGCTGGAGTCGATCGCCAAGATCCCGACGCAGGTGGAAGTCGCCAGCGAATACCGCTACCGCGAGACGGTGCCCAACCCGAACGCGCTGGTTGTGGTGATCTCGCAGTCGGGCGAAACCGCCGACACGCTGGCCGCACTGCGCCACGCACGCGAGCTGGGCCACACCCACACGCTGGCTGTGTGCAACGTGGGGACAAGCGCCATGGTGCGCGAGACCGAACTCAAGTTCCTCACGCGCGCCGGCACCGAGATTGGCGTGGCCTCCACCAAGGCGTTCACCACGCAGTTGGCCGCGCTGTACATGCTGGCCCTGACGTTTGCCAAGCTGCGCGGCCATCTGAGCGACGCGCAGGAAGAAGACGCGCTGCGCCACCTGCGCCACCTACCGTCGGCACTGAACGCCGTGCTGGCGCTGGAGCCGCAGATCATTGCGTGGTCGGAAGAGTTTGCCCGTCGTGAGAACGCGCTGTTCCTGGGGCGTGGCCTGCACTACCCGATCGCTCTGGAGGGTGCGCTCAAGCTCAAGGAAATCTCGTACATCCACGCCGAGGCGTATCCGGCCGGTGAACTCAAGCACGGCCCGCTGGCCTTGGTGACCGACGAGATGCCGGTGGTGACGGTGGCGCCCAACGACGCGCTGCTCGAGAAGCTCAAGTCGAACATCCAGGAAGTGCGCGCGCGCGGCGGCAAGCTGTACGTGTTTGCCGATGCCGACACGCACATCCAGTCGAGCGACGGTATTCAGGTGATCCGCATGCCGGAGCACTACGGCCAGCTCTCGCCGATCCTGCACGTGGTGCCGCTGCAATTGCTGGCGTATCACACGGCGCTGGCGCGTGGCACCGATGTCGATAAGCCGCGGAACCTCGCCAAGTCGGTCACAGTCGAGTAAGTCTTATCGCTGTGCCAAAAAATGTGGCGAGGAAATGAAAGCGTTTCAAACTCGCTGAGTACAGCCCGGTTTCTGGGGGGGAAGTTCCTCCAGAAACCGCTGTACTGTAAGGCTTCAAACACTACTTCATGTTTGCGGGCGCGCCGCCGTGGTGCCGCACTTCTCACCCCGCATAGTCCAATTGTTTTTCCATGGTTCGCGCGCATTTCCTGTCGCACGCGTGCGCTCATTCCGCCGTTGAGAAACACATCTCGCGGTTCGTGGTGTGTATAGCGCGGAACTGAGGCATGTCGAATAGTTGGCGGGAATCTGCTCAAGTTTGAGCAGATTCTCCGGAAGGGCTTTGCCCACCTAATGTTTCGCGGCCATCAAGCGAACCGGCAGCAGCCGGCTCAGCGAAAGCTAGGGCTTAGTCTTCGTTGCCATCCGCTTCGTCGCCATCCTCTTCGGGGAAGAAATCGTCGTACGTTGTGTCGATGTCCTCCTCGCTCATATTGAGAAGGCGGGTGCCGCCCTGGGCCAAACGCTTGTAACCAAGCTTCACCCAGGAATCCGACTTTTCCAGCGAGATGATGGCAAATTCGCCACCGAGACGCACGAACAACCAGTTCAACTCCTCGAGCTCGTCTTCGAGCTCCGCCAGGAAGCTTGCGCGCAGCGCCTTTCGATTTGCGAGTTTGCGAAGCGTGTTGATGGAAAAGCGGTACCGCGTGATTTGGCGGTCGCGTTCCTGCTCATAGAGCTTCGCGTTGATTGCCAGCAGTTGGGCTGTGGAGAGGGCGGAGCGGTGTTGCTTCTTCATCTTGAAATCTCATTCAAAAGGTTATGAACACCCTACAAGGGCAGAAATTGGGGTGCTATTGAGGGCGGTGCCTCATGTCGCGGGTCTAATTGTCACTGAAACCGTATTCGGTGTCGATGACCAATAATTGGTGGCTAATCGTGAGTTTAGATGCGAGCGTCCATTTTTTGGTCGATGCATCACATTCTGGCTGGTGGTTGCAACAATCGGCAGTATTCTGCCTATTATTGAACTTATCGCGGCTTAATGGGCATAATGTTGCCGATTGCTGCGGTGGGCAAGGACGAATCGGGTAGGCGGCTGCGAAGATGGGAACGAGCACAACACAAAGGCATCTCACTCCACTAGAGATTGAGGGCGAACTCGGGGAACGATTGAAGAAACTCAGAGTGCTCCGGAATCTGGACCAGGCCACGCTTGCCGCCCGGGCGGGTATCAGTGTTCGTACGCTGCGGAATCTCGAGAGCGGTCGCGGCTCGTCACTGCACACCCTCATCCAGGTCGTTCGTGCGCTGGGGCGTGAGCAGTGGTTTGAGACCATTGCTCCAGTCCCAACTATCAATCCGCTCATGCTGACTCGAGCCGCTGCGCCGCGACAGCGGGCAAGTAAGCCACGAGAAAAGAAAACGGCTTGAAGTCGCCCGTCAAATAATCAGTGGATTTGCGCCAGCGCACCCCACTTAGGTAGGGGTTCTTCGCCGGTTCTGAAACTGCTCCCACCGGGCCGGCTAGAATATAAAAAAAGCCAACATAATCCTTTGGGGATGGGGCGCGTTGTGGCCAAGAATCAAAAACAGAAAGCCAATGTCGACGACTATAGTGCTCTGCCTGACCCTTCGCCGTGGCCTGGGGCGAATGCACGGTTGTTAGGGTTGGGCGTAGGGTTGCCGATTTCTCCCATTGACCGCCTTGCACAGTTTGGCGCAGCCGAGTTCGAGCGTTTCACGCTCGAATGGGCAACCGGTTATCTCGCCAAACAAGTGAATGTTGTTGAAGTGCAGCAGAGAGGCGGTTCAGGCGACAAGGGGCGGGACGTTATTGTATGGCTCGACCCGGTTGAGGCGAAACCCAGAAGGTGGCACTTATACCAATGTAAGCACTACGATGCCAATCTTGGTTTGCCAAAGGCCGGCTGCGAAATCGCGAAGGTGCTGTTCTACACGCAAGTGGGAGGCTACACGGCGCCGGACGAATACTATTTCGTGACGCATAAAGGTGTGACGTCGCCGTTCCAAGACCTTCTCGACGACCCAGACAAGCTGAAACAGGAATTCATCTCGAACTGGGACACTCACGCCAAGTCCATTACAACAACGCAAGTTATCACCCTGACCTCCGAACTCAAGACACACATAGAAGAGTTTGATTTCAGCATTTTCCGTGCGAAGCAGCCCCATGAGTTGCTCGCAGAGCACGCGCAGACCAAGTTCCACCTTACGGTCTTCGGAGCACCGCTAATAGACCGCCCGCCGCCACAATCCCCGCCCTCCACCGTGGCACTTACGGAGACACAGTACATTCAGCAGTTGTACAGCGTTATCGGTCACGACATGGGCACCCCTGTTCAGACCGCTGCAGATTTCCAGCACAGCCTTGCACACCAAAAGATTTTCGAGCGTTCACGTATCACTTTCTACTGCGCTGAAGGCCTCAAAGAACTCGCTCGTGACCACATGGACCCAGCACACTTTAAGTCTCTGCTAGACGAGTTCGGCAATGGTCTTTACTACGCCTACACCGACCGGTCGGGACAACCACTTGCCCGCATGAAAAGTACTGTGCAGGCTGCGCAAGCCCTGCAGTTGGGTGCTCACCCTCTCGCACCCCACGTGACCACCAAGGACCGTGAAGGTATGTGTCACCAGTTGGCCAATGAGAGCTTAGTTGACTGGTGTAATCCATGAGCGAACGCCAATACGTGAGGCCATTCAATTCTTCGCTCGAGTATGGATTGCGCACTCTGTTCATTTTGAATGCCTCCAAGTCGGCTCCGATAGACCTCCAGCGTGTTGTTTCTTACGACTACCTTCTAGTGCACTCTGGAGATGTCGAAGACGGGCCAGCGAGCCTGCACCCGGCTGTTCCTCATCGGGGCACGGAGCTTCTTGTGAAACGCAGCTTGATTCAAGCTGGCCTTAACCAGATGCTCTCAAGAGAATTAGTTAAGGTGATTTTTTCTTCCGAAGGATTCTTGTATCAGGCGACCGATTTAACGAACCCATTTATAAGGCTTCTGAAATCGCCGTATGCTTACGAGTTGCATACTCGAGCGCTATGGATTGTCAGTTGTTTTGGTGGTCATACAGACAAACAACTTGCCTCGTTTATGGAAAATAATATCGGTCGTTGGGGTGCCGAATTCGACCAGCTTACTGCGGTTGATTTACTGGATTTGTGACGATGCTTCGGATAAGAAAGATACTCTTGCGTGGCCACGGTGTTGAAGACGCGTACGTTGAATTCGACAGTGGAGCAAACATTCTTGCTGGGGAGTCTGATACCGGCAAGAGCTTCCTGGTGCGTTGTCTAGACTATATTTTCGGCGCCGAAAAACTAAAAAAAAATCTCAAGGAGGCGGCGCCATATACACATCTCTTCGTCGAGTTCGAGAACTCCGAGCTGGGCTTCCTCACGCTTGAGCGCCCCCTTAAAGGCGGGAACCTACTTGCGCACCAAACTCAAATTAAGGACATCAAGGAGGTGGGTAAGGAGATTGCTCCTGTCCGCAAAGGAACGAGCAAAGGTCCCGATGTCACCTCTGTAATATTTCCCTTCTGCGGCATCGAAGAGGCTCGGCTGCGCAAGAATGTTCGAGGCGAAACGCAACGCCTAAGCATACGAACGCTCGCGCCGATTTTTCTTGTTGACGAAGTCTCCATCATTGATGAGCAGTCGCCCGTAACAGGTCGAACAGGATTCGATGATACGGCTCGCAAGCGCATGCTCTCGTTCCTGCTCACTGGCAAGGATGATGACGGTATTGTCGCGGCTGAGAAGGACGAGGTTGTAAAAGCCCGCCTCAAGGCGAAGCTCGAGCTTGTCGATGACCTGCTGCGACCACTCAACGAGCGCTTCGCTGCATCTGATAGAGATACGCAGGCGGGTCCGTCAATTGAATTCGACGAGCTCATTGGCAACTTGACCCAAGAGCTTGAGTCGGTCACTGGCGCCACCGCCGCCTTGCGCGAGAAGTCTCAGGCGGCAATGACACGGAGCGTACGCGCCGATTCGCAATTGCTTGGCGTTTCCGAAATACTCTCGAAGTATCACCTTCTGAGCGAACGGTATCGCACTGATTTGGAGCGACTGGACTTTCTCAGCGAAGGCGCCCACTATTTTGGCTCTCTACAAGAGGTCCCTTGTCCGCTCTGCGAGCAGAAGATGCCGCACGGACATACCGAGGAACAGGGAACTGATACGGCGACCGACGGCCAGTCGATTCGACGTGCCGCGACTGCTGAGGCCGAAAAGATTCTTGCGCACAGAACCGACCTTGCAAGAGCAATCGGAAGTCTGGAGCTGCGGAGGGACGAACTCAGCGATGAAAAGCAAAACGCGGAGCTTGCTCTTTGGCTTCTCCAAGAAGAGCTTACCCAGACGTTTGCACCGAGGCTGGATGACACTGCAAAACGCCTTGAGCTGCTAGTCGAGCTACGTGCCGACAAAGAAGCTGAGCGCGCTGAACGTGAGCGCTGGTCAAGTCTGCTCGAGCTCCGAGCAAATCTTGAAGCCTCCATCAACGAGCGCGGTCAAGTGAAGCAAGAATGGGATGCGTTGCCTTCTGAGCCTTTGCGCGGCCTTTGCGTAGAAATTGAAAAGGTCTTGGTCGAGTGGCACTGGAAGGGCACGCCTCGCGTTTCCTTTGACGAGAAGGAGTTTGACATCGTTGTCGATGGGCAAGCGCGCCAATCTCACGGCAAAGGTGTACGGGCGGTTCTCTATTCGGCCTTTGTCATCGGTCTCCTTCGATTCTGCGCCGCAAACCAACTTCCTCACCCCGGTGTAGTAGTAATCGACTCTCCGCTAACAAGCTATAAGAAGAAAGCAGCGAAGGAAGTGTCAGGCTCTGACGAGCCAATTGAAGCCGGTGTCGAAGCGGGTTTCTGGCATTCACTCACGCGCGTACCAAAGGACGTGCAAATAATTGTTATTGAAAATAAGGAGCCGCCGAATTCCGTCGCGGACGAGGTTCACTACGAATGGTTTGCGGGAGAGTACGCCAACGCGGGGGAGCGCGCCGCACTAATTCCTGCCGTCGCCGCGCAAACTTGAGCGTGCGCGCTGTGTCAGTCGGTGTAACCAATACATATTCGGGGAGTGAACTATCCATGCATGAGAGAAATGGTGCTGGTTCGACCGACGCAGAGCATGCGCGCGCTGAGGCGTTACAGCAGCGAGACCTGTTCATGGCAAGTGTCTCCAAAGAGTTGCTGGAAGAGGAAGATACGATTGCCCGGACGGTTGGGCTGATGAACAGTGGGGCTCGGCCGAAGCTGCGCAAGATTTATGCGCTGGTCGACAAGCTTGTCGACGCGGCTGGTCCTTTTGTAGCTTGCAAACGCGGCTGCAGCGCCTGCTGTCATATCAACATCAATATCACAGAGGTCGAAGCGCAGGTTATCGAAGAGCAAACTGGGCGACGCTATACACGACTAGCTACACCCGTTCGGCATCCATTAGACAAGTTCACTGGAGTGCCCTGCCCATTCTTGGTAGATGGAGCTTGCTCGATATATTCGGTTCGCCCGTTCATGTGCCGACATCACTTGTCGTTCAATTTGGATGCGTACTGGTGCGCACCGGAGAGAGCGCACCTTGCGGAGATGCCAATGGTTTCCTTTGGTGCTGCAAAGCAGGCTCACCGCTCGGTCACCCGACTGGACACCGGCGGCATACACGGTGACATCCGAGACTTCTTTCCTTGAGTGCGGCGCGGCAGCGCGCGGGCCGGTTCCTGCCCCGCTACGTGCTTTGGGATGCTGAGCCGCTAACCGTGGACTTGTGGCTAGCGCCCTAACAGGCGACGCAAATCACCGGAGTGCAAATGCCAGAACTCGCCAGCGAGACCACCGCAACGGTCTCAACTTAAACCAACCGGCCTCCTCGAAAGCCGGGGCGATTCAGTGGGGCTGAAATTTCAATGAGGAAGGAGAGGTCAACTTGAGTTCGCTCGGTATGAACAAAAACGGGGACGTGCGCAGCGCCTCCGAGTTCAAGGAAATCTTTGAGGAGACAGGCAACTCATACGGGCCTTACAGATGTCCGTTCTGCGAGGTCCGATACGAGGACAGGTGCATCGTTACCGAATGCGTGAAGGCTCCACACTTCAAGTTGCCGAATGAAACGGCGCACCGCAGTGGCTGCAATGGTGAAGCGGGCGAAGATGTGTCCCCTGGTGGGAGTGGCTTACCGAATGGACCGAGGCGAAGGGTTTTGGGCGAAATCGAACTCCCAGAAGCTCTGGTGAAGCGCCGAAAGGCGTCGGTCGTGCGCAGACCTGGTGACGATGGACTCGGTGCACCTCCTGACGCGATTGAGGTGACCAGACGCCGCAGGCTAGTGGCTACCGACCAGACAATTTCGAGCCTCTTCACCACGTCTCAACTCCGCCCCATCGTTCATGCTTACAAGCGTCTGCGAAAGCATGCGTATGAGCAGGCTGTTGCAGCCAACTTCAAACAGGGAAGTGCCGACTACAACGAGAGTTTCCGGAAGACTCTCAACGCCCACAATTTGTCGCTCTACGAGCACAAGCTGACGTATGGGAACGCGTTCCAAGGCAGCAAATTGCAACCCTGGCGGATTGAGCGCGTGTACTACGGCTCAGGGAAGGTTCGAACAGAGGGCGGTCATCTAGTTATCAATGACAAAGATTCTTGGCCGAAGCTGCCAAAAAACAAGGCCGACCTAGTGCCCTTCGAGGTCAGGCTCAGTCGGATATTAGAGGCTGACGCGCCGACCAGTCATTTGAGGGCTTTGGATGAGCTGGAGCGCCTTGCCACCGCTGACCAATATGTCGAGTGGTATGCCTACGGTATGCCAATGCTCCAGATGGACCATTTTGAGCTCAATGTGGACTCTTTGGACCATCTCTACTGGATTGGTCAGCATCAGCGCTAAAGCAGTGGCTCGGTGAACTAGCTCTTAGGTCCTCGCTGTGCCTCGATGGTGTCCGCTACCTATCAAAATTACCGCAGGTTTTCAGAACCCCAGTTGCTCCACTTATTGAGCAACAACGATACTTAAGAGGAACGTATGGCGACATATAAAGACTTGCTCGCACAGAAGGCTAAGCTTGAAGAGCAGCTCGAAGCCGCACGGCAAGCTGAGGTTGAGACCGCTATCCAGCAGGTGCGTCAAATCGTTCACGAATACGGACTGACGGCTGAGGACCTCGGACTCGCTACTAAAGCGAAGAAGCGCAAGGGAACGGTGGTCGCGCCGAAGTATGTGGACCCCAAGACTGGGGCGACTTGGTCTGGCCGCGGTCGAGCTCCAGCTTGGATTGGCAAGAATCGCGACCGTTTTTTGATTAAGTAGTCCCAACTTGGACGAGGGCGTGCGAATATCATAGGTCGCACGCCAGACCTCACAGCGCATTCATGGTGTGGATGCAGAATTGATGGCACCAACGTCAGGTGTCAACTAACGCGACCCGCTCCCGTTTCCCCAGAAGCGTATTGAGGTACGCCGCTGGTCTGCTCGACCTCTTCAACCAAGCCGCGCACATGTTCACTGAGCTTGGACAAATATTCATCCTGCATCTGATTGCGTCCTCGCAGACTCATTCATGCATGGTGTTCAAACTTAGAACAGGTCGCCGCTCGCGGGTGGTGGCTTCTGCGCCCTGAGATTCTTCCCCTGGGGTTCAGGCGCCGCTTCCATCAACTCCGACGGATAGAGAGACAGGAAGGTTCGTGCCACTTCCGGGTCCCCGCAAGCCAACCAGTCATGCCACTTGTCGAGGGTCAGCATGACGACTCCTCGTTTCTCTTTTGGAGCGCGGGCAATTGGCGATGCGGACTTCGCGGCCATTGCACTCTTCGTCGTTGTGCGCCATTTCTGGCTGATGGGCGAGTACGCCGGCCGCGTCGACGTGTGGGGTACACAAGCAATGACCAAGACCTGGCTGCAAAAGCAAGTCGAATTGCTCACAGCGTGGGAATCGCTGCAGACGCCGGATTGAATCGGATAACTGGCTGCGGCGAAGCAAGCTCGCCTTCGTTCACGGTGGCATCTTCCCACATGTGTCCATCTCCCACTCTTGCAACCAAGGCTCAGCCGCGAGTTCTCTGCGAAGTGCGCCGAGGACGATGCCAGTGTCAGTCGTGCCTTCACCTGGTCCCGTCGCCTGTTCCAATTGGCGGGCGCGCCTGATGAGAACCTGCAGGCATTTGATTTCCCAAAGCAATCGCAGTACGACTGGGTCATGACCATACTGCTGCTGAATCTCGTGCAGGCGCTTCCGGGTGAGCGGCGGGAAGCGGCGCCGTAGTGGGAACGTCATCCTGAAACCCCAAAAGCCGTCGAACTACCGGCGGCTGCGCGACAAGCGCTTTAACGCCTGTTCTTCTTCCGTCGACCAATCCAGTGGTCGCTCCCACAGGCATGGCTCGGCAAACAACGCCGCATCCAGTTCGTTCAATCTCGCCAAGAACGGCCTATCGATGCCCCACATGCGGGCCAAGGTAAGAACGCCGTAGGCCTGTCTGGCGACGTCCTGCAGGCGATAGATTTCCCAGAGCAGGTCGCGCACTTCCGGCGTGGGATTGCTCTGCCATATGGCACGGAGCGCCGCCGAAGAAAGCTTCTTACGCTGAGTTGCTGGGGATGGAATGTCACGGGCTGCCATGGCCAAAGATACTGTATATTCATCCAGTATCTGCGGCCGAGGATATCCCGTCAATGAGAGTCGCCTCAATGTGATGAGCGCGCCCCAGAAAGGGTTGGCGAGTGCTGCTGACCTCTCGCCCAGGCGATGTCCAAACTCAACTAAGCAAGGGAGCCCACCTGGGCTCGCAGGGACCAAGATGATGCAAACAGGACAGGTGGTGGTGTGCATGCCCTCGCGAATTCCGAGGAACGACCCTATGGCGACAGCCACGGCACGTGCCGGTAGCCGGGAGGAGGCGCTACGTTTGGTGGGTTCGGGCGGTGCCGCAGTTGTTGAACTGGACTACGAGTCTGGTTGGCAAGACGCCGTGGAGCTTGGCCGGCTCGGCCGCGCGGTTGGTGTCCGCGTGGAGTTCCGAGGACATGAGAGCATTGCGGTCAAATCGCCTGCCGCTCTCGTTGCTGGCCTTGCGCGCGCGAAGCCGTCGTTCCGGCAACGCAATCTCTACTGCCAGTTCGACCTAGACCTATTGCCCGCTGGCCAACTGGAACAGCTCGAGGTCAAGGCTGCAAAGCTTGGCGACTACATTTTGGGCGGGCACCTGCTGCGAGACGTCGACGCTGTCTGGTCCGAGTAGCTCAGTGCGCTGACCGCCGTTCATCTCACCGGCAACACCCCTCTTACCGTTGGTTGCCGAGGCGCATCCGCTTGTGGCAGTGTGGCGTTCATTACACATGCAGCTCACTCCGATGTACTTCCTCTTTGACACTGACCTGGCCGGCAACTTTAAGCGCCTGAACATCAGCTTCTGGACGGGAGTTCTCTGTCTGGCGGTGGTGGTTGGGAAGGTGATGCTCTCCTCAGACGGCTCTGAGCAGATTGGTCCGTTTGGACTCGTGCTTCTCTTCGGAGGCGCGGCTCTCTGCTACTACCTCTTCCTGCTGGACCATATCGCCTTCCGTCTCAAGAAGAACGGGAGCCTATGGGTTTTCGGCTCACTCGTATGCGGCCCGCTCGGTTTCCTGATTGGGTACATCAGAATCTGCATAGCTGTTCGCGCATATCGAGGGAACGGTCTTCGCTGATAGCCTTCTTTCCGATGTGAGAGGCAGCGCCAATGTTCTTCTGGAAAAAGAAAAAAGCGGAAGCTCCTACGGCGTCGCCCGAAGAGCCGCTTTTCGTTAGGGTTCACGACCAAGACGAGGAGATGATGCACGCGCATGCGCGTGCATCGGCATCGTTAGACCAATTCGTGACTCATCTTCAAAGACCTGGCAGTCATATATGTGCAGCAAAACTGAGGCTTAACGACCCGGCGTCCTCCGAGCGCCTAGGCGAACAACGCTTCGTCAACTTGTGGCTTGCGCCAATTCAACAAGACTCGCTGGGCAACGTCTTTCGCGGGCAATTTTTTGAAGTCCCCAAAGAGCTGGCCCAATGGTATCGAGTGGGCCAAGTGAGGCAGTTCACACGAGACGACATTGTCGATTGGTTTGTTAACGATGCTGGGCTCATGCACGGCGCGTTCACGTTGCGCGTAGTCAGAGAACGGCTAGCTGAGTCGAAGCGTGCCGAGTTTGACCGCCACACCGGCGTAGTTCAGTGGGCAGACGATGACGCCGGAAGCGGCACGAAATGAGAATGCATACCCTGCCGCTTTTTTTTGGCCTCCTCTGGCGAACGATTGCTCTTCAGCTCATCGTATCGCTGGCTATCCTGATTCTGATTGGTATCACAGGCGCCGATGTCCTTCATCGAAACGAAAAGTACATCCTACTGAAGCCAACAATCATTTACGGCGCGTTTGCACTTGCGCTTCTTATCGGCTGGCTCGGCCTTCGGGTCAACCTTGTTCGAGCTATGTGGGGTAGCCTGTGCGACATGCTGGAGTTCCGCGGGGCAGCCGTAGAGTTGACACAGCGCGCCGCAGTAGCGCGTGACAGTGGTGCCCACATGCAACCATCTAGCTCAGACGGCCCAGGGCGTTCAGAGTCTGCTACGAATCAGTCCGATGTCAGTTCTCGGCCAGCGGCTGACATCCAACCTATGCGCAATATCATCTCCCAGGAGCCGGGCCCCTTCAGCCAAAGCCGGAAGTTACCAAAACATGAGGCTTAATGACGAAAACGTCATCCAAGCATTGACGGGTGATGGCATCCCTTTGGACCGTTGGCTCTCCCTTGGGAGTCATCTCGTCGGCTATCGTGATGAGACAGGTCGTCTAATGGCGCACATCATTGAGGATGATGCGCTCGCCGCTGCCGCCTCTGAGCTGCTTCGAAAGCGTGGGCAGTCACTACTGATTTGAACGCATGACGACTACATATTCTGAGCCCTTCTCTAAAGAGCAGCATTCAACGTATCGAGCCAGTCTCGATTCCACGGGATTTGTCATTCTGGAAGAGGGTGTGCCTAGCAACATGAGGGAGTCCTTGCTTTCAGAAATCACGCGCTCCTACAGCCCGGGGCAAACGAAGGAGGAACGAGAAGACGTCGCATATAAAACTTCATGCCGCTCAATGGTCGACCAAGCCTGGGAGCGCTGGAAAGCGAGCGACCGCCAGAGTCTTACACTGAACCAGCTAGCGCATCTGATGTTGAGTACAGCCGAGGCGCTATTACAACCTGCAAGCAACCTGTGGTGTGGACCGCTCCAGATTGCGGTGCGCGAGGCTGGACACGCTTTCCCTGCACCCCATATCGATGGGTATGGTCTTGATGATAAAACGCCGAGCACACCTCGCGCCATCGTTGGTGTATACCTGACAGGGGTGGAAAGCCGCGAGGATGGCGCTTTGTTGATTTGGCCGGCGCGGCGCAAAGAGATTGCCGACCTGCTAAAGGAGGAGCGTCATAACGACGCAAGAAATGTAGCAGAGTCGTGTAAAGCCAGCGACCAGAATGCTATGGAGGTTCTGGGAAAGCCAGGGGCAATGTTCATCATTGACGGTAACGTGCCACATGGAAATGCTGAGCGCGCTAATGAGGGGCTTCGCATCGCAGTCTACCTCCGTGTCTATTGATTCTCGGTCAGGGTCTAATCCGTCAGCCACTGGCGCAGATAGCTAGAACGATTCAGACACTAAACGCTATGGGCGGTCGTCCTACTGACGTGACCGGTATTCCGGTCCAGTTCTTATGAGAGGATTGAAGTTTATTGGATGGTGCCTGGTTGCTGTGCGGGCATCGGTGTTGGCCAGTGGGCGGCAG